>PJQG01000032.1 GCA_002861595.1 Actinomycetota bacterium | reverse complement strand
CTTGGCGGCGTCGATGACGCCGGCCTTGAACAGGTCCTCGTAGTCGCCGGTGGCGGCGTTGAGGCCGTTGGCACCCTCCAGGTTGCGCACCTTCTCGACCACCACACCGCCCTCCATGCCGGCGTTGACGGCGATCTGCTTGAGGGGCTCCTCCACGGCGCGGGCCACGGCGCGGGCACCGGTGGCCTCGTCGCCCTCCAGCTTCTCGGCGCGGTCGAGCACGCGGGCCTGGGCCCGCAGCAGCGCCACGCCGCCGCCGGGGACGACACCCTCTTCCACCGCCGCCTTGGTGGTGGACACGGCGTCCTCGATGCGGTGCTTCTTCTCCTTGAGCTCCACCTCGGTGGCGGCACCGACCTTGATGACGGCCACGCCGCCGGAGAGCTTGGCCAGGCGCTCCTGGAGCTTCTCCTTGTCGTAGTCGGAGTCGCTGTTCTCGATCTCGGACTTGATCTGGGTGATCCGGCCCTTGATGTCGGCCTCGGTGCCCTCACCCTCGACGATGGTGGTCTCGTCCTTGGTGATGGTGACCTTGCGGGCCCTGCCCAGCAGGTCGAGGCTGATGTTCTCCAGCTTGAGCCCGACCTCCTCGGTGATGACCTGGCCGCCGGTGAGGATGGCGATGTCCTGCAGCATGGCCTTGCGGCGCTCGCCGAACCCGGGGGCCTTGACGGCGGCGGACTTGAAGGTGCCGCGGATCTTGTTGACCACGAGGGTGGCCAGCGCCTCGCCCTCGACGTCCTCGGCGATGATGACCAGCGGGCGGGCCGACTGCATCACCTTCTCGAGGATGGGCAGCAGGTCGCGCACGGCGCTGATCTTGGACCCGCACAGCAGCACGTAGGCGTCCTCCAGGACGGCCTCCATGCGCTCCGGATCGGTGACGAAGTACGGCGAGATGTAGCCCTTGTCGAAGCGCATGCCCTCGACCAGGTCCATCTCCATGCCGAAGGTCTGGGACTCCTCGACGGTGATGACCCCGTCCTTGCCCACCTTGTCGATGGCCTCGGAGATCATGCCGCCGATCTCGGGGTCGGCGGCGGAGATGGCGGCCACCTGGGCGATCTGCTCCTTGGAGTCGACGTCCTTGGAGATGTCCTTCAGTGCGGCCACGGCGGCTTCCACGCCGGCCTCGATGCCCCGCTTGAGCGACATGGGGTTGGCGCCGGCGGCCACGTTGCGCAGGCCCTCGTGCACCATGGCCCAGGCCAGCACGGTGGCGGTGGTCGTGCCGTCGCCGGCGACGTCGTCGGTCTTCTTCGCCACCTCCTTGACGAGCTCGGCGCCGATCCTCTCGTAGGGGTCCTCGAGCTCGATCTCCTTGGCGATGGACACGCCGTCGTTGGTGATGGTGGGTGCCCCCCACTTCTTGTCGAGCACCACGTTGCGGCCCTTCGGGCCGAGGGTGACGCGTACGGCGTCGGCGAGCTGGTTCATACCGCTCTCCAGCGCCCGGCGGGCATGCTCCTCAAAGGCGATCATCTTGGGCATGTTGTCGTTCCTCCCACGTGTAGCGGTCGATTAGCACTCTCAACGGTCGAGTGCTAATCGTAGCCACGGTGCCGCAGGTCTGCAAGCGACCCGGGGCGGCAGGGCGTGAGGGGGCGCTGAGGGAGGCCTCAGCGAGAGGTCATCGGGGGACGGTTGAACGCCGTCTCCAGCCGTTCCAGCAACTCCGCCTTCTTGAGCTCGGACTCGCGCCGCGCGTCCAGCTCGCGGCGGCTCTTCTCCAGCAGGACCCGCACCGTGTCCAGCAGGTCCTCGGGGTCGAAGGGCTTGGTGATGTACTCGTCCGCTCCGAGCTCCCAGCCGCGGGCGAAGTCCTTCTCCGCCGTCTTTGCCGTGAGCATGAGGACCCGGGCATGGGGGGCCAGCGCCAGCCGGCGCCGGCTCCGGAGCACGCCGAAGCCGTCCACGCCGGGCATCATCACGTCGAGCACCAGGAAGTCCGGCGCCCGGTGCTGCATGGCGACCACGGCCTGCGCCCCGTCGGCCGCCTCCCGCACGCTGTAGCCGGCATCCTCGAGCGTGAAGGTGAGGATGGCGCGGATGTCGGCGTCGTCGTCGACGATGAGCACATCGGTCACTTCTGCAATATCGGCATCTGGGGGACGAGGTTGAGGAACAGCGGGGCGACGGGCCCGCCTGTCGTCAGCCGCCAGCGACGGCGGGCACGATGGAAAGCGTCTGACCCGCCTGCACCGGGGTGTCGAGGCCGTTCAGGAACCGCACGTCCTCGTCGGCCACGAACACGTTCACGAACCGGCGCAGCTTCCCTGCTTCGTCGAACAGCCGCGCGCCGAAGCCGGGGTGGGCCGCTTCCAGGGACGCGAGCACGTCGCCGACGGTGGAGCCCTCGGCCGGGACCTCCCCGGCGCCGCCCGTGAGGCTGCGCAGCTGGGTGGGGATGCGGACCTTCACAGTTCCGTTGCCGTCGTTGCCGTCGTTGCCTTCGTTGCTCACGTTTGGACCTCGATGGCCTGGTTGAACGCCTCCATGGTAGGAGCGATGGTGGCGGTGGGACCGCACTGCCGGCTCACGGCGTCGATGGTCTTGAGCCCGTGGCCGGTCACGTAGGCGACCACCCGCTCGTCGGGGCGCACGACGCCCTCGGCGGCCAGCTTGGCCAGCGTGGCGATGGTCACCCCGCCGGCGGTCTCGGCGAAGATGCCCTCGGTGCGGGCCAGCAGGCGGATGCCCTCGACGATCTCGTCGTCGGTGACCGAGCCGACGGCTCCACCGGTGGAGCGAACCGAGTCGAGGGCGTACCACCCGTCGGCCGGGTTGCCGATGGCCAGCGACTTGGCGATGGTGCAGGGCTTCTGGGGCCGCACGTGGTCCGTTCCCTCGGCGAAGGCGGTGGCCACCGGAGAGCAGCCCGCAGCCTGGGCCCCCGACACCCGCACGTGCGGCTCCTCGTCGAGCAGTCCCACCTTGTACAGCTCGTCGAAGCCCTTGTGGACCTTGGTGAGCTGGCTGCCGGAGGCGATGGGCACCACGACGTGGTCGGGCACCCTCCACCCGAGCTGCTCGGCGACCTCGAAGGCGAGGGTCTTGGAGCCCTCCGAGTAGTAGGGGCGGACGTTGACGTTGACGAAGGCCCACGTGGGGTGCTCGCTGGCCAGCTCGGCGCACAGGCGGTTGACGTCGTCGTAGTTGCCCTCGACGGCGACGAGCTTGCCGCCGTACACGGCGGTGGTGACGACCTTGGCCTCCTCGAGGTCGTGGGGGATGAACACGATCGATTCCATGCCGGCGTGGGCGGCGTGGGCGCCCACCGAGTTGGCCAGGTTTCCGGTGGACGCGCAGGCGCCCACCTTGAAGCCGAGCTCGCGCGCCTTGGTGAGGGCCACCGACACCACCCGGTCCTTGAAGGAACCGGTCGGGTTGAGCGTGTCGTTCTTGACCCACAGCTCGCCCAACCCGAGCTCGGCGGCAAGACGATGGGCCCGCACCAGCGGCGTGAAGCCGGCGCCCAGGTTGACCGGATCAGAGGCGTCGGCGGGAAGAAGGTCGGCGTAGCGCCAGATCGTCGTCGGCCCGGCGGAGATCTTCTCCCGGCTGGTCGCGGCGGCGATGGCCTCGTAGTCGTAGGCCACCTCGAGCGGCCCGAAGCAGTACTCGCACACGTGCAGGGCCTCGGGCGGGTAAGGCCGGGCGCACTCGCGGCAGCACAGCCCGATCACAGTGCTGGCCCCCGGGGCGGTGGTGGTCACGGCTCCTCCTCATCGCTCCGGGCATTGGCACCTGGCGGACCCGTTCGGGTGACGCTGGTTGTCGCGGTGTCGACGGGCCCGGCCCCTCGACCGCTCTGGATGATGGGTCGATCATACGCCGGGCACCGGGTCCTGGCGCAATCGCGGCGAAGATGTCGGTCCATGCTGCGCCCGCCCATGCCCGCCTTCCACCACCGCGACTTCACCGCCGGCCACCTGGCCGAGACCAAGGACGGCCGCCGGGTCACGGTGTGCCTGCCGGCCCGGGACGAGGAAGCGACGGTGGCAGCCATCGTGGCCACCGTCGTCGCCGACCTCGTGGAGGGCCACCCGCTGGTGGACGAGGTCCTCGTGGTCGACGACGGTTCTCGCGACCACACCGCGGCCATCGCCCGTGGTGCGGGGGCACGGGTGGTGAGAGCCGACGGGCAGGGCAAGGGCGCGGCCATGTGGACCGGTGCCTTCGAGGCCGAGGGAGACATCGTGGCCTTCTGCGACGCGGACGTGCGGCAGTTCTCCTCCTCCTTCGTCGTGGGCCTGCTCGGTCCCCTGCTCACCGACGACGACATCGGGTTCGTCAAGGCGTTCTACGAACGGCCCTACGAGGGTCGGCCCGGCGAGGGCGGGCGGGTCACCGAGCTGGTTGCGAAGCCGCTGCTGCGCCGGCTCTTCCCCCACCTGGCGTCGGTGCTCCAGCCCCTGGCCGGCGAGTGCGCGGGCCGGCGGGAGGTGCTCGAACGGCTTCCCTTCGTGGAGGGCTACGGCGTCGACCTCGGCCTGGTGATCGACGTGGCCGCGCGCTTCGGCGCCGCCGCCCTGGCCCAGGTCGACCTCGGCCATCGCGAGCACCGCAACCGCCCTCTCGAAGAGCTCGCCCCGCAGGCCGAAGCCGTGCTGGCCACCGCCCTGGCCCGCGCTGGCCTGGCTGACGCCGTGCCCGAGTGCCCCCCCCTGGTGGAGGTCGCCGCCTACCTCGGCAAGACGGCCTGAGCCTGTCCGACCACGTCCTGCACCAGGCCGTTGCCCTCGGCCGCGGCCTCCTCGGCCGAGACCTCCTCGAAGGGCTCGCCGAGCACGTGCATCCGCCACAGATGGCCGCAGACGATCTTGAGCACGGCGGCGGCGGGGACGGCCATCAGGAGGCCGAAGAAGCCACCGAGGGTGCCGCCGGCGAGGAGAGCCAGGATCACCGCCGCGGGGTGCAGCTGCACCACCCGTTGCATCACCTGAGGGGTGATGAAGTGGTTGTCGATCTGCTGGGCCGTGGCCATCACGACCACGACGCCGAGGGCCTGCAGCGGGCTGCCGGTGGTGAGGGCGATGACGACGCCAGGGATCCCGCCCACCCACGGGCCGATGAGGGGAATGACGTTGAACAGGCCGGCGATCATCCCCACCAGGAACCAGAACCGCAGCCCGATGGCGAACAGGCCCACCGAGCACATCGCCCCGACGATGACGGCGACCAGCAGCTGGCCCCGGAAGAACCCACCGATGGCCCGGTTCAAGCGCCGGCTGACGTGGAGCACCTCGTCCCTGGCCCCGGACGGCACGAGCGACACCAGCACGGTGCGGATGCGGGGAAGGTCCACCAGCAGGTAGAAGGCGATGATGGGGGCCAGGACGAGGACGAGCAGCACCTGGAAGACCCGAAGACCGACGTCCCGGGCGCGGTCGAGCTGCTGGCGGAAGGTGAGGTTGTCGGCGGAGAAGGCATCCTCGAGATCCTCCCGGGTGAACTCGTAGAACGTGCCCTTGGAATCCTCGGCGCGGGCATCGATCCAGCTCTCGGCTTTGGCCTGGATCTCCGGCCAGTCGTCTCGCAGCTCGTCCGCCTGGTCGGCGGCGAGCGGGTAGACGAGGGCGCCGCACAGCGCCAACGCGGCCAGCACGCTGACGTAGGCGAGGGCGGCGCCGAGGGCACGGGGGACCCGACGGCGCTGCAGGCGGGTGACCACCGGGTTGAGGAGGAACACGATGGCGCCGGCGAGGATGAGGGGCGGGAAGATCACCCGCACGGTCCACAGCACCACGCAGATCACGGCGAAGAGGACCGCCACTCCTACCAGCGCCCAGGACAACTGGCCCGCCCCACGAAGCCGCTCTGTCACGACACGAAGGGTAACGCCGTAAGGTAGTCGGCAACGGCGTCGGTGACGCAGGCGAGGGGATCGCTCATGGCCCGCTCCACGCCGAACCGCTCGGCCAGGGAGATGGCCTCCACGGAATGGACGCCGAACACCTGGCCCACCACGACGAGCACGGGCACGCCTGCCTCCTCGGCCAGCTCGGCCACCCCGCCCACGGCCTTGCCCTGAAAGGAGTGCTCGTCGAGGAACCCCTCACCGGTGATGACCAGGTCGGCCTTCTCGATACGCTCCGCCAGTTCGATGGCGTCGGCCACCACGTCGAACCCGGGGACGAGGGTGGCGCCCAGTGCCGCCAACCCTCCGGCCAGGCCGCCGGCGGCACCCGACCCCGGCATCCCACGCACGTCCACGCCGAAGTCCTCGACGTAGATCTGCGCCAGGCGTTCGAGGCGCCGGCGCAGCAGCGCCACCTGAGCGGTGCTGGCCCCCTTCTGCGGTGCGAACTCGGTGGCGGCGTCCACGAAGGTGGTGGACACGTCGTGGGCGACCACCAGCTCCACGCCCCGAAGACGGCCGTGGGGCCGCAGCGCATCGAGGCAGTCGAGCCCGCCGTCGGTGGTGGCCGAGCCACCCATGCCGACGATGATGCGTTTGGCCCGCGCCGCCAGGGCGGCGGCGATGAGGTCGCCGACCCCGGCCGTCGAGGCCCGCATCGGGTCGTTCCACTCAGGGCCTCCGGCGCGCTCCAGCCCGGCCGCCTGGGCCATCTCGATGACCGCGGTCGAGCCGGGCAGCATGCGCCATTCCGCCTCCACGGCCTCGCCCAGCGGTCCCCGCACCCGCGCCCGGCGGACACTTCCACCCAGCGCCTCGAGAATGCCTTCCCCGCCATCGGCGACCGGAGCCTCGTCGCAGGTCCACCCGGCTGCCGAGGCGGCGCGGGCCACGGCCGCCGCCACCTCGGCAGCCGACGCCGTGCCCCGGAACTTGTCGGGGGCGGCCACGACGTGGCGGCTCCGGATCGGCGTGCTCGGCACCCAGGTATCGTGCCACCGGCATGGGGCGCCCGGACGTGGTCATCGTCTCCAACCGTGGCCCCTTGTCGTTCACCAGGGACGACCGCGGGGAGCTGGTCACCACACGGGGCGGCGGCGGGCTCGTGTCGAGCCTGGGCCCGGCCGTGGCCGGCACTGGTGCGACATGGGTGGCCACGGCCGTCTCCGCCGCTGACCGCGAGGCGACGGCGGACGGGGCCGTGGAGGCCGAGGGCTTCCGCCTGCGCTCCCTGGCCATCGAGCGGGACGTCTACAAGCAGTACTACGACGTGGTGGCCAACGCCACGTTGTGGTTCATGCACCACAACCTGTTCGACCTCGCCCGCCGGCCCCGCATCGATCGGCGCTGGCGCCAAGCCTGGCGCAGCTTCGAAGACGTGAACCGCGCCTTCGCCGAGGCGGTGGCCGACGAGGCGGGCGAGGGGGCGACGGTGCTGGTGCACGACTACCACCTGCCCCTCGTCGGCGGCTTCCTCGCCGAGCTCCGCCCGGACCTGCGCGCCGCGCACTTCCACCACGTCCCGTTCTGCGAGCCGACCGCGCTGGGGACGCTGCCCGACGATGTGGCCCTCGCGCTGCTCGAGGGCCTGTGCGGCCACGGCGCCTGCGGCTTCCAGAGCCGGCGCTGGGCCGCAGCCTTCGAGGCGTGCTGCCACGCGCGCGGCGTCACCGCTCCGCCCACCTTCGTCGCTCCCGCGGCGCCGAGTGTGGAGGAGCTCTTGTCCGTCGCCCACTCCCCCGCGTGCGAAGCAGAGCTGGCCCATCTCGAGGAACAGGTGGGTGACTGCTCGCTCCTGGTGCGGGTGGACCGCATCGAGCTGTCGAAGAACCTGCTGCGGGGTTTCCTGGCCTTCGAGGAGCTGCTGCACACGGAGCCGGCATGGCGTGAGCGCGTCGTGTTCGCCGCCTTCGTCTACCCGTCGCGCATCGAGTTGGCCGACTACCTCGCCTACCGCAGCGAGGTGGAGGGTCTCGTGGAGCGGATCAACAACACCTGGAGCACCCCCTCGTGGACGCCCATCCTCCTGGACACCTCGGACTCGTTCGTGCGCTCGGTCGCCGCTCTCCGGCGCTACGACGTCCTGCTCGTCAACCCGGTCCGGGACGGGTTGAACCTGGTGGCCAAGGAGGGGGCGATCGTCAACGAACGCCACGGCGTGGTGGCCCTCAGCCGTGAGGCGGGGGTGTGGGACGAGGTCGGGGAGGCGTGCCTCGAGCTCAACCCCTTTGATCTCGCAGGCACCGCCGAGGCCCTTGCGACCGGGCTGTCCATGGGCATGGCAGAACGCATGGAGCGCGCCTCCCGGCTGCACGACCTTGCCGAGCAGGGATCACCGGAGGACTGGCTCCGGCGCCAGCTGCGAGCGGCCGGCACCCCGGGCCGGTAGCCGCAGGCGTCACAGCAGGGAGCGCAGGGCGGACAGGGCGCCGAGGGGGCCGTCCACCACCAGGTCCGCCCTGTCCAACAGCTCGTCCGGGGCCTCCGAGCTGCGAACGGCCACCGCCACGGCGGTGAAGCCCTCCTTGGTGCTCTCGAGCTGCTCCAGCGCGGCAAATGCCGGCAGGTCACCGCGGTCGTCGCCGAGGAAGCAGACGGCGTCCAAACCAGCGGCGAGGCCGGCGACCACCGTCCCCTTGTCGACGGCGACGGGCGGGCGCAGCTCCTCGGACATGCGCGCGGGGTAGAGCACCAGGCCTGTTCGCGCCGCCTGCTCGGCTGCCCAGTGACGGCACCACGCCTCTGCTTGGGGGTTGGCGCGGTAGTGCAGCGTGACGGAGATGCCCTTGCGCTCGACGAGGACGCCGGGCGGTGCCTGTTCCTCGGCCATGTCGGCTGTGGCGGCGACCACCGGGCGCCACTGCTCGGCCGCGGGGTGGGAAGACACCTCGTCGCCGGTGGCCGTCTCCAGGCCGTACAGCCCCACGGCGAGGAGGGCGCTTCCTGCGTGCCGGTCGGCCAGCCCGAGGTGGCCGGCCAGGAAGCCCGCCGGCCGTCCTGAGACCACTGCCACTCGGGCGTAGCGACGGGCCAGGCCGTGGAGCACGTCAACAGCACCGGCCAGCGGCCGGGCGGCGGCCGGGTCGCCCACGATGGGGGCGAGGGTGCCGTCGAAGTCGGTGAGGATCCCCGCCGTGCCGGGGCTGGCCACCAGGGCGGCGAGCGGCGCCGCCGATGCCTCCGGCACGACCATCGCCCGACCGTACCCCGGCCGGCGGTGCGGTGCGCCGGCACCGCTTAGCCTCTTGTCCTGTGGTCCTCACCGTTCGGCGGCGAATGGTGGTGTGGGCCCTGCTCGGGGCGGCAACGGTGCCCCTCTTGGCCGGGTGCCGCGAAGGCACCGTGCGCCTCTCGTTCCGGCCGGAACCGGGCCAGCGTCTCGCCTACCGGATCAGCGTCCACGCCATCACGGTGACGACGGTCGCCGACGAGCCACCTCGCCGCACCACCACCGACACCGTGCTCGTGGCGGACCAGCGTGTCCTGGAGCTCACCCCGTCCGGCGGCCGGGTCGAGGTCCGCCTGCAGGAGGAGGGCGGCGCCGCGCAGACCTTCGTGGTGCGTCTCGACCGCGCCGCTGCGGTGGCCGAGGTGCAGAGCATCGAAGGGCTCCCGGCCCGAGCCCTCGGAGACCTGGGGCTGTCCGAGATCTTCCCGGCGGCCGCTGCCGCGCCACCCGACCGGCCGCTCGCCCCCGGGGAGCGCTGGACGATCGACACCGCCGTGCAGGTGGCGGAAGGGCCCTCGTCCAGACTGCGCGGAAGGGGCCGGCTCGTCTCTCTCGGCCGGAGCGAGGGGCTCGACGTGGCCCGGGTGGAGAGCCGTTACCGCCTCCCGGTGCGACAAGCGGGCTCGGCGACGGAGAACCGGCTTTCCCTCGACGGCGCCCAGACGACGGCAACCGAGGTGAAGTACTCGATCGACGACGGCACGGTGATGGCGGCGCGAGCCCGGACCCGGGGGTCGTTCGAGATCACCCTGTTCCCGCCGCCGGGCATCGCCGGTTCCCCCGTCCCCGGCACCCTTGTCGTGGAGGTCACCTCCACCACCGAGCGTCTGAGCCGGCGCTGAGGGCGCCTCGCTCAGGGCTTGGTCGTGGTGGTGGTGGTGGTCGAGGCGGTTGCTCCCGCCCTGGTGATGGGCGGGGCCGCGGAGGGGCCCACGAGGCGGGCGGCCGCCTCGGGACCGACGACGACGACCACGTCGGCGCCGCGCACGTCGGCCACGGGCGGCGGCGTCGGCAGCGGCTTCACCACCTCCGCGCCGACGCCCAGAAGAGACGCCACGACCTGGGCCTCGCGCTCGAAGCCGGCGGTGAAGAACACACCTGTGGCAGGGACCGGCTTCCCGGCGTCGACCGGGGCCAGCACGTTGAAGCCCGCGGCCCGCAGAGCGTCGGTGGCCTTTCTGGCCGCGCCCTTCACGTCGGTGCCGTTGGCCGACAGGACCTTGACCTCCTTGGGGGCACGTGCCGGCACCGTGGTGGTCGCCACACCCGAGGTCGTCGTGGTCTCCTCGGGCGCCGAGGTCGTGCTCGATGTGTCGCCACCCGCCGATACCCGACGTGACGGCGAGTCGTCGGCGGCGTTCAGCAGCACGATCCCCATCACCACGGCGACACCCAACAGCGCCGCGGCGCGTCCCGCAGCCACCCCGCTGGAGCGCCCGAAGGAGCCGTCGTCGGCCGCGTGACGGCCCCGTCTCACCAAGGCGGGCTCACCCCGTCAACGGGGCTGGGGGCCGCCGGCCCTCCGCCCTTCGAAGCGGGCCCGGCGGCGCAGATCGCGGTGGCGGCGGAGCCGGCGCACGACCAGGGGGTCGTAGACGACGGCCTCGTCGTCGTCGAGCACTTCGTTGAGCAGTTGGTAGTACCGGGTCGGGGACAGCTGGAAGCGGGCCCGGATGGCCAGCTCCTTCGGCCCCGGCCCGCTCCACCAGGACCGCTCGAAGTCGAGGATCGCCCGGTCTCGGTCGCTGAGTGGCACAGGCGCAGCCTGCCAGCCGCGCACCACCACTTCAAGCATCCTCCGTCGGAGCCGGGTGTCGGGATCGAACCGACGACATCCTCTTTACAAGAGAGGTGCTCTGCCACCTGAGCTAACCCGGCGATCGCTGCGACGCCGGCCAAGGGGCCGGCGGTCCCAACGTACTCAGGCCACGGCGAGCGGCAGCGACGCTCGGGCGTGGTCCTGAAGGTGGCCTTCGAGCTTGCGCTTGATGCGCTGGAGGGCATTGTCCACCGACTTCACGTGGCGGCCGAGTTGCAGGCTGATCTCCTCGTAGGACCTGCCCTCCAGGTACAGGCGAAGGACATCCACCTCGAGGCCGGAGAGCAACTCGTCCAGCGCCGCCCGGATGGCGGCCAGCTGCTCGCCGGCGATCACCGCGTCGAGCGGATCGGCCAGGCAGTCGGTGTCCACCAGGGCGTCGTCGGGCTGGCCGCCGGGCTCCTCGTCCGCCCTCGGGCCGGCGATGGGCAGGGACCGGTTGAGCGGCTCGTGCTTGCGGCGTGTCGCCGTCTTGACCGCGGTGATCATCTGGCGGGTGACGCAGACGTCGGCGAACGCCCGGAACGAGACCCGCCGATCGGGCCGGAAGTCCCGGACCGCCTTGAAGAGCCCGATCATCCCCTCCTGCTCGATGTCGTCCGCGTCGCCCCCGACGAGGAAGTAGCCGCGGGCCTTGCCCCAGATCAGCCGCCGGTAGCGCAGGACAAGGACGTGCAGTGCCTCCTCGTCGCCGTCGTGGAACCGCTCGACCAGTTCGACGTCAGTGAGATGTTGGACGGTGTGCGACTCGGCGATGTTGGCCATGGGAGCTCCTGCGGCTGCGACGAATGGCCACCGGCGCCCGGTTGCGGCGCCGCCGACCCTGGGTGGTGTGGTCAGTTGTAGCTAGCCCGCCCGCCTCTGTCAATGGGCCGTCGCTCGCCACTTCGGCACAAATCGATCGACTTCCGACCAATCGGACGTCGCTCCGCCTCATTCCCGCCGGCGCCGCACCACCTCGTAGCACGCCACCGCCCCGGCGGCGGACACGTTCAACGACCCCGGGCCTCCTCCTCGGGGAATCGACACGACCACGTCGCAGCGCTCCTGGGCCAGGCGGGAGAGGCCGCTGCCTTCGGCGCCGAGCACGAGCGCCACCGGCTCGGTGGCGAGGGTCAGGTGGAACACACTCGTCGCCGCTTCGGGGTGGAGGCCGACCACCCAGACCCCCGAGTTGCGCATGCGGGCCAGGGCGGCCGGCAGGCCGGCGACCAGGGCCAGAGGGACGTGCTCGATCGCCCCGGCCGCCACCTTGGCCACCGTCGGCGTGACGTACGCCGAGCGGTGGCGGCTGAGGACCGCTCCGGTCGCCCCCGCACACGCCGCGGTGCGGATCAGCGCACCGAGGTTGTGCGGGTCGGTGATGCCGTCGAAGGCGAGCAGAAAGGGCGCCGGCGCCCCCGGCACCCGCCGGCAGAGCACGTCGAGGTCGGCTTCGGCCAACGGCTCGGCGTGAGCGAGAACGCCCTGGGGGGCCTCGGTGCGAGCCGCGGCGTCGAGTCGGGCCCGCGCCACCGTGCGCACGGGGACGCCTTGGTCCCGGCCGAGATCGGCGATCTCCATCAGCGGGGCTGAAGAAGCCGCGGCTTCGCTGATCCACACTTCCCGGACGCGCCTTCGGCCGGCGGCGAGCAGCTCCCGCACCGCTCGACGCCCCTCCACCTGCTCGCCTCCGAGACCGCCGGCGGGTCGGCGCCGGCGGGGCGGCGGAGGGCTCATACGGGGACGTCGTCGCCGGCGGCGTCGCCGTCGCCGGCGGCGGCGGCGACGGGACCTTCGACGAGGGCTACCGCCCAGCAGGCAATCCCCTCGCCGCGACCCAGGGCGCCGAGGCCCTCGGCTCGGGTGGCCTTGACACTGACCGGAGCGCCGACGGCGGCGCCCAGGCGGGCCTCCATGGCCTGGTGGTGGGGCGCCAGCCGGGGAGCATCCAGCACGACCGAGCAGTCGGCGTTGCCGGGCCGGAACCCGGCCTCGGCCAGGCGCCTGATGACCTCGGCCAGCAAGGCCACGCTGTCCGCACCGGCCCAGCCCGGGTCGGTGTCGGGGAAATGGCTCCCGAGATCCCCGAGGCCGGCGGCGCCGAGAAAGGCGTCGGCCACGGCGTGAGCGACGACGTCGGCGTCGCTGTGACCGGCCAGCCCCCGCCCTTCGTCGAAGGCCACGCCGCCCAGGACGAGCCGGCGGGCCGGGTCGTCGCTGAAGGGATGGACGTCGAAGCCGTGACCCACCCGCAGCGACTCCCTCACTCAGGGGAGCGTAGCTACGAGGGCCTCCGCCACCACCAGGTCGAGAGGGTCTGTGAGCTTGCGGTTGCGGGGGTCGCCCTCCACGACGACGACCCGGCCTCCCGCCGCTTCGACCAGGGCGGCATCATCGGTGGCCTCGGGCTCCCCTTCGTGGGCTGCCCGCAGCACACCTCCGACGAAGGCCTGGGGGGTCTGCACGGCGAACAGGCCGCTGCGATCCAGGGTCTCGGTGACCCGGGTGCCCTCGACGCGCTTCACGGTGTCGGCCACCGGCACCGCGCACACCGCCCCGTCGGCGCCTCGGGCCACGGCGTCGAGGACGGCCTTGAACAGGGAAACGCCGGCGAGCGGCCGGGCCGCGTCGTGGACGACGACGACCGTTGCGTCCGAGGGCACTGCGGCCAGGCCGCAGCGCACGGAGGCGGAGCGGGTGAGCCCGCCCCCCACGACCACGTCGGCGCCGGGCTCGGGCTGTGCCGCCATCTGCGGCGCCACCACCGCGACCACGCCGTCGCAGGTGGCTCGGGCTGCACGCAGCGACCAGTCGAGAACACGCCGGCCCCCGAGGATCTCGTACTGCTTCGGCCGCCCGAAGCGGCTGGCCCGGCCGGCGGCCACGACCACCGCCCAGGTGGTCACGAGCTCACGCGTTGACGCTCGGAGGTGCCAGCGAAGCGAACAGCATGCGCCCCATGGACGTCTGCACGTTGCTGGTGATGCGCACCTCGATCTCCCGGCCCACCATGGGAGCGGCGTCGCCGACCACCACCATGGTGCCGTCGTCGAGGAACCCGACCCCCTGGCCCGGCTCCTTGCCCTCGCGGGTGATGGGGACCAGGACCACCTCTCCCGGCACGTGGACGGGGCGAACGCCGTCGGCCAGCCGGCGCAGGCTCAGGCAGCGCACGCCCTGCAGCTCGGCCACCCGCTGGAGCGGCTCGTCCACCGTGAGCAGGTTCGCCTTCAGTCGGCGGGCCAGGGCGACGAGCTTGGCGTCCACCTCCTCGTGCTCGGGCACCTCGTCGTCGAGCACGTGCACCTCGATGCCGGACTGATGCTGCATGGCCTCGAGCATCTCCAGCCCCCGCCGCCCGCGGCGCCGGCGGTTCGGGTCCTGGGCGTCGGCGATGGCCTGCAGCTCGTCCAACACGAAGCGGGGGACGAGCAGAGCCCCCTTGAGAAAGCCGGCTCGGGCCAGGCCGAGCAGGCGACCGTCGATCACCGCACTGGTGTCCATCACCACCGCCTCCTGCTCCTCCGAGCCGTAAGGCGAGGCCCGCACGAGGGGTCGCGAGGACAACCCGGCCATGGCGAGCAGCTGGTCGCTCTTGCGGGCTCCTATGCCGAACCCCTGCAGGACGCCGGCCCAGGTGCACAGGCCGACCCCGAACCAGCCGTAGGGGGCGGGGACCAGCAGCGCGGCGGGCACGGACACGACCCCGGCCAGGACCCCGAGGAGGATGGAGCCCACGGCGCCGGCGAGCACGCGATGGGCCGGCACCTCGTCGATCCTGCGCTCAGCCACGCGCTTGACCTGGTTGAGCAGGCGGCCGAAGAAACCGCCCACGACGTAGCCGGTCAGGGCCCCGAGCGTGGCGCCGACCACCGCCCCGTTGCCGGCTTCGGCCCCCTCGGGCCCCCGGCCCAGGGCGAAGCCCCCCGCCGTGGCGATGAGGACGATGAACAGTCGGACGACCTCTACGAACATGCAGCTCCTCTATCGACCGGCGACGGGAGCGGCATGAGACGCCGCTACGGCAGGGCGTCGTTCAGCTTCTGCTCTGCTTCTTCCTCTGACACGTTGATGGCGAAGGTGAGCTCCGAGACCAGGATCTGGCGGGCTCTCGTCAGCATGCGCTTCTCGCCGGCCGACAGCCCCTTGTCCTTGTCTCGGATGGACAGGTTCCGCACGACCTCGGCGACCTGGTAGATGTCGCCCGACTTCAGCTTCTCGACGTGGTTCTTGTA
>PJQG01000019.1:2183-47811 GCA_002861595.1 Actinomycetota bacterium | reverse complement strand
ATTCACCACGGCCCGCCGCCCCACCCCCGCCCACAGCAGGGAGGCCACGAAGCCGGCCACGAGCACCGCGAGCCACACCGAGCGGGACGACAGGCGCCGGCGCCGTCCCTCCCTCGGGCCATGGGCCGGGCGAGGGCCGGGCCCGGGATCGGGGACGTTGGCGAGGCCCTCGCGCTCGAGGACGTCGATGTCCGGGGCGCCGGCCTGGGCGAGTGGCGTCACCGGACGGCGTCGTCGATCCGGTAGAGGGCGGCGACCATGGCGTCGGTCACCGCCGGCGCCGGCGCGTCGAACACGATCCGCCCGCCCCGCATCCCGACGACCCGGTCGCAGTGGCTGCGGGCGTACTCGAAGGCGTGCAGGCTGACCACCAGCGTCATCCCCGACTCGTCGCTCAGGCTCCGGAGCAAGTCCATCACCTTGCCGCTCCGGCCCGGGTCGAGGCTGGCGATTGGCTCGTCGGCCAGCAGGATCTCCGGCTCCTGGACCAGGGCCCGGGCCACGGCCACCCGCTGCTGCTGGCCCCCCGACAGCTGGTCGGTCCGCTCGTAGAGCTTCTCGGCGATCCCGACCCGGCGCAGGGCGGCCTCGGCGCCGGACGCCTCGCGGGGCGAGAGCAGCGACCACGCGGCCTTGGCCAGCGGCCACGCCGCCAGGCGCCCTGCATTCACGTTGTGCACCACCCGGAGGGGCCCGACCAGGTCGAACTGCTGGTGGACGGTGCCCACCCGGGCCTGCACCCGGCGCAACTCCCGTGGCCGGAGCTGCGCCAGGTCGTGGCCGAGCACCTCGACGGTGCCGGTGGCGGGGAAGAGCGTGCCGTTGAGGAGGGAGAGCAATGTCGTCTTGCCCGCCCCGCTCGGGCCGGCCAGGGCCACGCGCTCGCCCCGGCACAGCTCGAGGTTGGCCCCCTCCAACGCCGGCGTGGCGCCGTAGCGCACGGAGACGTCGCGCAGGGAGACGACCGGGGTCACCGCCACGTCCGAGAGACAGCTCAGCGGATGAGGCCGGTGCTCCGCCCGACCTCCTCGATCTGGGCGTACCGCGCGTTGTCCGTCTCGATGAACTTCGTGGCCCCGAAGAGATCGAGCACCATCTTCCCGGTGGGGTCGGCGGGGTCGAGGGTCTGGAAGGCCTTCTGGATGCGCTCGACGATGCCCCTTCCGTAGCGCTTCTCCAGATCGGGGCGCACCACCCAGTGGTAGTCGTGGTAGGCGGGGGTGCGAAGGATCACCTTGACCTTGCTCTGGTCGACGGTCCCCCTGGCCACGCGGTCCTCCCACACCTGCTCGTTCACGGCGCCGGCCTCGTAGGTGCCCGCAGCCACCAGGTCGATGGTCTTGTCGTGGGAGCCGGAGAAGCCGGGGGCGCCGTCGAAGTCGCCGGTGTTGACGCCGGCCTGACCGAGGAAGAACTCGGGCATGAGCCGACCGGAGGTGGAGGATTCGCTCCCGAACGTGAAGCGCTTCCCCTTCAGAGCAGACAGCTCCTTCACGTCCTCCATGGCAGCCAGGCCGGCGCCGCTGTTGGCGATGAAGAGGCTGTGGAAGTTCTCGTCGATGTCGCGCTGGACGATGGCTCGCGCCCCGTCGACCTGCAGGCGGGCCTGCACACCGGTGAGGCCGCCGAACCACACCAGGTCCAGGTCGCCAACCTTGAACAGGGTGACCGCCGCGGTGTAGTCGGTGACCGGCACGTACTCCACGGGCACGCCCAGCTCCTTCTCGAGGTAGCCGGCCACGGTGCCGTAGAGGCGCTGCAGCTTCTCGGGGTCCTGATCGGGGATGGCACCGATCGTGAGCGGGACGACGCTTGTCTCGTCTGACGCGCTGGACGTCGCATCTGGTTCGCTGTCCCCGCAGCCGGCGAGGAGGGCCACTGCGATCAGGGCCACGATCGCCCGGCCGAGCTCGTTCCTGTACCCGGAACGGCCGCCAGGGCGACCACGTTGCATCCAAGTTCGGTTGGGGGGGTGGGGGGGGCTGAGGGGGGTCGATGCCTCGGTCACGCCGAGGCGGGGGGCGCCCTTCATCTGGCTTTCCTTCCTGGGAGGTGCCGCAGGAGGTGACGGTTGTGGGTCATGGCGTGCTCCTTTCTGCGGGAAAGCTATCCGAGACCACTGAGATCGAGGATGGCGGTTGCCACCTCCTCGGGGTCCACCACGGTGTGAAAGTGGCCGGCATCCAGGCGCCGCACCGGCCATCCCAGCCCCTCGGCTCGAGCGGCGGCCGGCTCGTAGGCTTTGCTCAAGCGGAGGTAGGCGCAGGGCGCATCCGGCCACCCGGCGGGGACGGGTAGCGGCTCCAGGAAGAAGTCGCGGTGGCGCGCCTTGAGCTCGGCCACGACCCCGGCGCAGGCGCGGGGATCAGGGATCGCCTCGCGCAGCTCCGCGTCGGTCCACTGGGGATGGCGGCCCCCGGCCCGGAGGTGCTGGTCCACCTGGGCGCCGAGGTAGAGGTCGGTTGTCCGGAGCAGGTCCATCCGGGTGACGCCATGGGAAGGCAGGTCGGCGTCCACGAACAGGTACACGGCGACGTTGCAGTGGGCGGCGTCGGCGATGGCGGGCAGCAGTGGACCGGCGCCGCCGTGGCCGGCCAGCACCAGCTTCTCCACCCGGGGCACGGCGATGGCGGCGGCGGCCGCGTGCTGGGGCCAGTAGGGGCGCACCCCGGCGTCGACCGGGGTGGCGATGAGCACGGCGTGGCCCCGGGCGCTCAGCTCACTGGCCACCGACGCCCAGGAGGAGGGACCGAGGAAAGGGCTGGGGACGAGGGCGAAGCAGGCCACGTGCAGCGCGGGCTACTTGGCCCGCGCTGCCCTGGCCATGGCGGGGAGCACCCGGCGAAGGTAGCCGCCGAGCTTCACGAACGAGCGACCCTCGGCCCGGCGCCGGTACCGGATGGGGACCTCGGCATAGCGGAAACCCTTCCCCAGCAGGTCCAGCGTGAGCACCTGGGCGTAGTTGTAGTCATGGCCGATCTCGGCCACGGCCAACGCCTCCCGCCCCAGGGCCCGGAAGCCGGACTGGCCGTCGCTGAGCCGGCGACGGGCCAGCATCGACGTGAGGGCGGTGAGCACGACGTTTCCCACCCGCCGGTGGACGAGCATCGACTCGATGGTGCCGGCGAAGCGGCTGCCCACCACGTAGTCGGCATCGCCGGCGAGGATGGGCTCGAGCAGCCGAGCCAACTCGCCGGGGTCGTACTCACCGTCGGCGTCGAGGAAGGCGGCCGCCACCGCTCCGGTGTGGTGAGCGTGCCGGAGGCCCGTCCGCACCGCGGCACCGACCCCCCTGTTGGCGGCATGGGCCAGCACCTTGGCGCCGGCGGCCAGGGCGGCGTCAGCCGTCCCGTCGGTCGACCCGTCGTCGACCACCACCACCTCCACGGCGTGCCCCCCTATCCGGTCCGGCACGGCGGCGATGACGTTCGCCACCGTCGCCACCTCGTCGTGGGCGGGCAGGACGACGACGACGGGCGCGGCCGGCGTCGCCGCCTCGGCGTGGTCTGCGCCGTCGCACAGCAGGCACCGCCCCACCGAGCGCGAGGGGACCGCGACCCCGCAGCGGTGGGCAAGGGTGGCGGTCACGTCGAGGATGGAGACGTCCTCCCGCGGCGGCTCGGCCGGAACACCGTGGCCCCACCAGATGCAGGGCACCAGCCGCTCCGTGGGCGACCAGTGGCCGTGGCCGCCGATGCCCCGCCCCTGGCCGTGGTCGGCCAGGACCCCGATGGTGACGCCGTCGAGCCCGCCCCACCGATCGGCCAGGGCGGCCACGAGGCGCTCCAGCTCGGCGTCGGTGCTCTCGATCTGCTCGAGGTACTCCTGATGATAGGAGCCCCGGAAGTGGCCGGTCTGGTCGACGGACAACGTCTGCACCACCAGCAGGTCGGGGTCCTCGTCGTCCACCACGCCGAGGGCCCGTCCGCACAGGGCGGCGTCGATCTCGTCGTTGGGCATGACGGCAGTGACGGTGCGGACGCGGTCGCCGAAGGCGTCGACCAGATGGGCGATGCCCACCAGACGGGCCGACGGCACGGCGTCGAAGATGGAAGGGCACTTGACGCCGAGGGAGGGAACGAAGTTCGAGCGCATGCCGTGGACCGCGGGCGGGGCGCCGGTGAGCATGGAGGAGAAGCAGGTGACGGTGCGCGCCGGGTACACCGTGAAGCAGTGCTCGTAGCGCAGGCCCTCGGCGGCCAAGCGGTCGAGGAACGGCGTGCGGGCCTCGGCCAGGCGATCGAGGCGGCAGCCGTCGATGACGACGAGAAGCACCTTGCGGCTGGGCGGGCCACAGCGAGGCGGGCCGGCGGGGCGGGGGCGGCGGTCGGCCCGCCGGTCGCCGGTGGCGAGGCCCGGCACCCAGGTGATGAGGCGGCGATGGACGACCTCGCCCACGACGGCGGCGCCGGCGGCGGCAGCCAGCAGGGCGCCGGCCGGGCGGGTGGAGTGGCCGGCGGCGAGGAGGGCAGCCACCTTCGGCACCTGCTCCAGGAGGTTCCCCGAGGTGGGGTCGGGGTTCTCCACCACCAGCCACCAGAAACGGGTGATGTTGGTCCAGGGGGCCCCGAGGCGCAGGTGGTAGTAGACGCTGCCCCAAAGCACCATGGTGAAGGTCAGGTAGAGCACCAGGGCCAGCAGGGCGGGACCGCCAGGCACCCCGCCGGCGACCACCACCACCGCGGCGGCCACGCCCCAGAGCACGACCCGCAGGTGCAGCGGGTAGGGGTGATGCCACCACACCAGGCCCAGCGGCGCGGCGAGGAGGATCCCGGCGAGGGGCGCGCCGGTGACCACCAGCACGAAGGCGGCGAACACCGGCGTGAACGGCTTGCCCTCGTTGAGCACGTTCCACGCCCTCGACGCCAGCTGCTCCAGCGGTCCGGCCGGCCGGCTCGTGCCCGCGGTGTTGCGGTGGAGGACGCTGTGCGAGGTGCTCACGGGCGACCCACCGCCCGAGCGCCGGCGTCAGCCAACGGTGAAGTCGGTCTGCATCCCCAGTTCGGCGTGGGTCTGGTCGCCGAGCTGAATGAGGCACCTCACCGTGTAGGAGCCGGGGGCGAGCTCGACGGCGAGGTTCTCCGTCTTGCCCTCGGCGAAGGGCTCGATCCCGCTGACGGCGTCGTCGCCGCCCTGCTTGAACACGACGAACTCGTGCTCGCTGGGCCCCTCGTTGGAAACCTCGAACAGCACCTTCTCGCCCATGACCGTGGCAGGGATGCCGCTGAAGGCGAAGTCCCTCATGGTGACGTCCACGGTGGTGTCGGCATCGGCGGCCGGGAAGGCCGCCTTGTCCCCGCTGCCGTGGGCGCCGTGCTCGTCATGGGCGTCGCCCTCGCCGCCGGCGCCACTGCTGCTGCCCGTGCCCGATCCCGACGCGCTTCCCGATGTCGGTGTGTCGTCACTGTCCCCGCAGGCGCCGATGCCGATCGCCGCCGCCACCAGAACGGCACCACCGCACCGCGTCCATCTCCTCATCCCATACTCCTCCCTCGCGGTTAGGCGATCCTAACGTGCGGGGAAGGAAGGAGAACCACTCAGGGGCTCAGCTCGCCGTCCACGATCCGCTTGGCCACCGCCCGCATGGTCTGGCGCTCCCGCATGGCGGCCTGCTGGACGAACCGGAAGGCGTCGGCCTCCGACCTCCCGTGGCGGTCCATGAGCATCCCCTTGGCCCGGTCGACCCAGCGACGGGTCTCCAGCTGCTCCTCCAGGTTCTTGTTCTCCTGCTCGAGCGCCTTCATCTCGGCGAAGCGCCCGAGGGCCACTTCTATGGCGGGGATGAGCTCGTTGGTCTGGAAGGGCTTGACCAGGTAGGCGAGGGCGCCGGCGTCCCGCGCCTCCTCGATCAGGTTGCGCTGGCTGAAAGCGGTGAGGATCAGCACCGCGGCCCTGCGCTCGCTGGTGATCTCACGGGCGGCGGCGAGCCCGTCCATCCCTGGCATCCTGATGTCGAGGATGGCAAGGTCGGGATGGGTGGTCTTGACCAGCTCGACGACCTCGTCGCCGCGACCCGTCTCCCCCACGACCTCGTAGCCCTCCTCCTCCAGGATCTCCTTGAGGTCGAGGCGGATGATGGTCTCGTCCTCGGCGATGAACACGCGCGTGCCCACTAGCGCGGTTCGACCACAAGGCGCTCGAGGAGCTCGTCGAGGGTGCGCTCGTGGGCGGCGACGGACGCCGCCGTCGCAGCACGGCTGCGAGCCATGGCGTCTGCGTGCTTCTGGGCGTCCCGGTGCTCGCGCTGGGCCAGGGGCGAGTCGGACACCAGCGCCCGTACCCGGGCGTCGTCGGCCTCCTCGGCCAGCGCCGCCAACTGGTGGTCGAGCACGAGCAGCTCCTCCCGGGCCTGCTTGAGCCGGCGGTTGACCTCCATGATCCTGCGCTCGACGACAGACCTGGACATGGCCGGGACAGTGTATGGCCCGCGCCGCCGACGACCCTCCCGGGCGGCGGCGCCCGCCCTACCTACGCTGGCCCGATCCGGATGATCCCGCTCCCCAGCCCCGTCGCCGCCGTGATCGTCGTGGTCGGCGCCGCCGTCGTCCTCCCCTCGTGCGGGAGCGGGCGCGACGGGGCAGTGCCGGCGGCGCCGTCCACCGCGCTCCGATCTGCCTGCGACACGGTGGTCGTCGAGCCCCTCGACCCCCGCAGCGCCCAGCACCTGCTCCCCGGCGCGCCGGTGCCCAGCTACGCCGCCGACCCGCCCACGTCCGGGCCCCACCTCTCCGGCGGTGCCGTGAGCGGGGCCCAGGCCGAGCCCCTCGCGGGACCGGTCCAGGTCGCGGTGCTGGAGGAGGGCGGGGTGATCGTGCAGTACCGCCCCAACCTTCCCGAGGAGGGTAAGGCCCGCTTGGCCGAGCTCACCGGCGACAAGGTGGTCGTGGCGCCGAACCCCGCACTTCCGGACCCGGTGGTCGCCACCGCCTGGCGCCACCGGCTGGCGTGCCGTTCGGTCGACCTCGCCGCCCTCCGGGCCTTCATCTCCGAGCGAGCGGGCAAGGGCCCCGGCTGAGGCGCCGGGGCCCTTCGGCCCGCCGCCTATTGCTCAGGTGGTGTGGGCCGCCCCACCCCGGATGGGCTGGTTGAGCCTGATGGCGCCTGTGCTGCCGCTGAAGACGGCGTCGCCGAAGGAGAACACCCCGCCGTCGGCGGCGATGAGCCAGTACCCGTCGCCGGTGGGCGTGGGGGCCATGCCCACGATGGGCTGGTTGAGCTTGATGTCCCCGGTGCTGCCTTTGAAGGCGGCGTCGCCGAAGGCGAAGATGCCGCCGTCGGAGGCCACCAGCCAGTAGCCGTCGCCCGTCGGCGTGGGCGCCATGCCCACGATGGGCGAGTTGAGCTTGAGGTTGCCGGTGCTGCCCTTGAAGGCGGCATCGCCGAAGGCGAAGATGCCGCCGTCGGAGGCCACCAGCCAGTACCCCTCGCCCGACGGAGTGGAGGCCATGCCGTTGATGGGGTTGTTGAGCCTGAGGGCGCCGGTGGAGCCGAAGAACTTCGAGTCGCCGAAGGCGAAGATCCCCCCGTCGTTGGCGACCAGCCAGTAGCCGTCGCTGCTCCGCCGTACCAGGCCGCAGCGCTGGCGGGCGCCGGAGTCGCCGGTGGCCAGGGTGGCCGCATCGGGGACGGCGCCCCCGGGGACGGGCTTGGTGTCGTAGCGGTCGGCGGGGATGTTGCCGTAGTTGTCGGCGGCGGCGTGCACGATGACGGCGCTGCCGTCGGCATCGAGCAGCTGGGCGGCGGTGAAGTTGTCGGTGCGGAAGCTGGCCCGGGCGACGCCGTCCAGGTTGGCGTACAGCAGCGGCATGTCGCCGTCGTGGCCGCTGTGGGACTGGTTGGCGGGGGCGCCGGAGCCGAGGTGGCCGCCGGCGGCCGTGAAGGGGTTGGTGGCGTCGCCCACGGTGCAGTCGCCCTTGGTGTGGACGTGGAAGCCGTGCCAGCCGGGCGACAGGCCCTTGGCCAGCACCTCCACCCGGACCGTGCCCGGCTCCTGGGTGAAGCTGACGCTGCCCAAGGCCTTGTCGGTGGCGTCCTTGAGCACGGCGGTGACGTCTCCAGGGGGACCGGCCATGCCCACCACCGGCCGGTTCAGCGTGAGCGAACCGGTGGAGCCGAAGAACCGGGCGTCCCCGAAGGCGAAGATCCCCCCGTCGGAGGCAGCCAGCCAGTAGCCGTTGCGGCTCGGGGTCGCCGCCATCCCCACGATGGGCCGGTTCAACTTCATGGCGCCGGTGGAGCCGTGGAACTTGGCGTCGCCGAAGGAGAAGACGCCGCCGTCGGAGGCGACGAACCAGTAGCCGGCGCCGAAGCTGAACGTGCCTGGTTCCACCAGCCCGCAGCGCTGGCGGGCGCCGGAGTCCCCCGTCGCCATCGTCGCCACATCGGGGACGGCGCCGCCGAGGACCGGCTTGGTGTCGTAGCGGGCGGCCGGGATGTTGGCGTAGTTGTCGGCCAGGGCGTGCACGATGACGGCACTGCCGTCGGCATCGGTGAGGGCGGGAATGTTGAAGTTGTCGGTGCGGAACGTGGCCCGGGCCGTGCCGCTGTCGTTGGCGTACAGCAGGGGCATGTCGCCGTCGTGGTCCCCACCCGGGCCGACGCCGTGGCTCTGCATCGTCGGGGGCCCGGAGCCGAGGTGGCCGCCGGCGGCGGTGAACGGATTGGCCGGGTCGCCCACGGTGCAGTCGCCCTTGGTGTGGACGTGGAAGCCGTGCCAGCCCTCGGACAGGCCGGTCGCCACCACCTGCACGCGCACCCGGTTGCCCTCCTGGGTGAAGGCGACGGCGCCCTTCTCGGCCCCGGTGGTGTCCTTGAGCACGGCCCGCACCCGTGGCGGCGCCGGCACCTCCACGCCGCCCGCTGGCAGCTGCTGGATCGTCGTGAGCCCCACCGTCGTCGCCGCCGTCGCTGCCACCGCCAGCGTTCGTCCCACTCGAAAAGCTCGTGCCACGTTCTCTCCCTGCGTTGACTGTGACGTTCGGCCGCACCGTAGGTACCGGACCGCCGGGCTGTCAATTGGTCCCGTTGCGGGACGTTGTCGCGACGGCCCCCGGCACCGGTTCACGGTGGGCCGGCGGGTATCGTGAGCGATGCTCGTCGACAGCATCCCGCTGTGGCTGGTCGAGACCAACGCATGGATCGTGGCGCCGGCCGGGCCGGGGGGCGAATGCGTCCTCGTCGACGCGCCCCCTGACCCCGCTGCCATCCTCGCCCGCCTGGCCCACCACCAGCTTCGGGTGGTGGCCATCCTCGCCACCCACGGGCACGTGGACCACGTGGGAGGCATCCCCACGGTGGTGCGCGACCCGAGCCACGGCGGTGCCGGGGAGGCCATCCCGGTGCACCTGCACGACGGAGACCGCCACATGATCCTGCACCCGGTGCAGACGGGCGGCGCCCTGGGCCAGGCGCTCGGGGAGTCCGGCCTCGACGTGCGCCCCCCGGAGCTGATCCACGGCCTCGACGACGGCCAGCGGGTGTCGGGCGCGAGCATGACCTTCACCGCCCTGCACACGCCCGGGCACACCAAGGGGTCGACCTGCTTCCTGCTGGAGGTGGAGGGCGAGGCCCCCGTCCTGTTCAGCGGCGACCACCTCTTCCGGGGCGCCATCGGCCGCACCGACCTCCCCGGCGGGTCCATGGCCGAGCTGATGGCGTCCATGGAGGACAAGATCCTCCCCCTGCCCGACCACGTCCGGGTCTACCCCGGCCACGGCGCCGTCACCACCATCGGGCGGGAGCGCCTGCGCAACCCCTTCCTGGCCCGGTTCCGGGAACGGCTCAGCCCGTAGTCGCCTCGGCGGGCAGGGCCAGGCCCAGGCGGTCGGCCATGAACGCCGCGGTGTCCACGCCCAACTCCACCGTCCTGGTCACCGAGCGCGACCCGTGGCCGACCTTCTGCTCCCGGCGGTACAAGACGGGCCGCTCCTCGAAGGGCGCGGAAGTGGCCCACTGGAGCGCGGCGCAGAGCTTGCGGGCGTGGAGAGGGTCGACGCGGGTGTCGGAATCGAACACGGTGAAGAGCACGGCCGGGTAGCGCGTGTCCTCCACTACCCGGTGGTAGGGCGAGTAGCTCAGCAACCAGCCCAGCTCTTCGGCGTGGGCGGCGGTGCCGTACTCGTCGTTCCAGTTGGCGCCCAAGCCGAACTGCTCGTAGCGCACCATGTCGAGCAGCGGGGCGCTGCACACCACGGCGGCGAAGAGCTCGGGGCGCTGCGTGAGCGCGGCGCCCACGAGGAGCCCGCCGTTGCTGCCGCCCGAGATGCCGAGGTGACCCGACGACGTGAGGCCGCTCTGCACCAGCCACTCCGCGGCACAGACGAAGTCGTCGAACACGTTCTGCTTCGTGCTGCGCATGCCGGCCCGGTGCCAGGCCTCGCCCTCCTCGCTGCCACCCCGCAGGTTGGCGATGGCATAGGCGCCACCCTGCTCCACCCACGCCAGGATGCCGGCGCTGTAGCTCGGGGTCAGGGAGATGCCGAAGCCGCCGTAGCCGTAGAGAACTGTCGGCGTCTCGCCGGTCGGCTCGGCGTCCTCGCTGTCTCCGTCGCCGCCCAGCACGAACATCCGCACCTCGGTGCCGTCCTTCGACGGGTAGACGACCTGTCGGCCGGTGACGCCGACAATGGCCACGCGGCCGGGGGCGTCCTCCCACAGTTCGATGATCCCGGTCGAGACCTCGGCCCGGTGGACCTGGGGCGGGGTCACGAAGTCGGTGTAGCCGATCCACACCTCGTCGCCTCCCTCCGGCCGGCTGGCCAGACCGGCCACGGTGCCCAGGCCGGGCAGCGGGACTTCGGCCCGCCAGGCTCCGGTGGCCCGGTCGTGGACATGCACTTGGCCGACGGCATGGCTGGTCGTGGCCACCACCAAAGCGTCGTCGGTGAGGGCGAAGGACTCGATGACCGCCCCGGCTTCGGGGTCCGACTCGGCAACGAGGTCATGCCACTCCTGGGGCGCCTCGGGGTCGGCGCTGGCTATGCGCCGGCGGGGCGCGTCCCGGTTGGTGAGCAGGAAGAGCACCCCGTCCCGCACGCCGGCGTCGGTCCACGCGTCGACGCCTTCCTGGACCGGAGTCAGGGACCCGTCGGCGGCCAGGTCGGCGAGATAGACGTCGTTGCGGGGAGCCGTTCCCTGCGACGCGCCCACCACGAGCCATCGGCCGTCGCGGGAGACGGTGACGGAGTAGTACTCGGTCTTGTCGCGTCCCTCGCCGAACACCAGCACGTCGGTCTCGGGAGCATGGCCGACGCGGTGGCGGTACACCCGGCGGTGATACTGCTCCTCGCCTGAAGGCACCTGCGTCGGGGGCAGGCGGCGCACGTAGTACAGCTCCTCGCCGCCGGGCAGCCAGGTGATGTCGCTGTAGCGGGCGCGGTCGATGGGGCCCTCGATGTTCTCGCCGGTGGCCACCTCCATGACGAAGAACGACGACTCCTCGTCGCCTCCCTCGGAGAGGAGGTAGGCCAGGCGCTCACCCTCATGGGAAACGGCCCAGCCGTCAAGGGTGACGCTGTCGTCGTCGGAGAGGGCGCTCGGGTCGATGAGCACACGCTCGCTGGCGTCGGCCTCCCGCACGAGCAGGACGGCGTGCTCCTGCTCGGGGCTCCGGCGGGTGAAGAAGGCCCGGTCGCCTCGCAGGACGGGCACGCCCACCGTGCCGGCGGACAGCAGCTCGTGCAGGCGGGCGCGGAGGTGGTCACGCCCGGGGAGGGAGTCGAGGCGACGGCGGGCGAGGGTGTCCTGGGCCTCGGTCCACTCGATGGTCTCCGGGGAGCTCGGGTCCTCCAACCACCGGTACGGGTCTGGGACCTTCCGGCCGTGCAGTTCGTCGACCAGGTCCAACCGATGCGCCGGGGGGTAGGGCATCCGGGGAAGCTACCGGCCGTCTCCTTCGGCGTTCTTCCGTCGCCGCACCGGCACTGTCGCCGTGGAGGCCTCCGGGTGGTCGGGGTCGAGGTCGAGCTTCAGGGCGTCGGGGTCCGGCGGGTCGCCGCCGGCGTCGGCCACGATCACCACGTCCTCCTCCTTCGGCTTGTAGAAGATCTCGTGCAAGGCGACCATCGCCCCCCCGAGCCCCCGAGCGGCCGGCGACGACCTCACCCGCTCGCGCACTGTCGGCTGCTCCTCGGCGCCGGCGGCGCCGGCCGCGTCTGGCGCCTCCCCGTCGGTCGCCTCCAGCCACGCCAGCCACTGCTCGTCGCTCCAGTCCTGCGGATCGGGCGGCGGCTGATCCATCTCATCAGATTAGGACTGTGAGCACCAGCGGAGTGCCCGAGGTGGGAGTCGAACCCACACGCCACTAAGGACAATGGGACTTGAATCCATCGCGTCTGCCAGTTACGCCACTCGGGCCAGCACGTCAGCGTACTCCTGCTTGCGAAGGCGACGGCGAAGGTCTCAATGGTCGGCCCGTTCCCGCCCTGGTACTCCTCGGTCAGCGGCCTTCGGCTGGACCGATCCTTTCGCAATCACACCTTGTGGACGCTGACGCCCGGGAGATCGCGATGAACACCGAGGTGTCGAGCACGAGATTCACTCCTCGTCCACACGATCCTCGAGCAGAAGGTCCAATTCCGCCGCCAGCGCAGCGTCAGCCTGATGGGCTCGGATCCTGTCCCACACCTCAGCTGCTGGTACCCAAGAACGCCTCCGCTCGAGAGGAACGAGAGCTGCAACCGGTCTGCGGTCATCGGTGATGACGAACCGCTCCCCTGCCTCCACACGGCGCAGCACGGCGGAAGGCGTCGTTGCGCAGCTCCCTCAGAGCGATCTCGTCCACGCGTGTAGCTTGTTGGCGACACACGGGGCCCGCAGCGGGTTCACTCGGCGAGGGCAGCGAGGAGCTTCTTCGGGGTGTCCTTGGGCGAGATCTTGGGCCAGGCTTCGGCGATGCGGCCCTTCTCGTCGAGGAGGAAGGCGGAGCGGACGATGCCCATGTACCTCTTGCCGTACATGCTTTTCTCTCCCCAGGCGCCGTAGGCCTCGGCCACGGCGTGGTCCTCGTCGGCCAGCAGAGGGAAACCCAGACCGTGCTTCTGGTCGAACGTGGCCTGGGCTGCCGGTGCATCGGGGCTGATCCCGACGATGGCCGTGTCGCCCACCTCGCCGGCAATGTCACGAAGGCCGCAGGCCTGCGTGGTGCAGCCGGGCGTGCCGGCCTTTGGGTAGAAGTAGACCAAGTGCCGCACCTTGCGCTGCTTCAGCGACTTGGACAGCGTGAAGGGCTGGCCATGCTGGTCGAGCAGCGTGAAGTCGGGCGCCTTGTCGCCGGGGTTGAGCATCGGCGCACCGTATCCGTTCCCGCGCACCTGCCTTCGAAGGCGAGCGCTTGGCGGCCGCGCGGCCCTCGACGCACGACGGTGACGCGGCAAAGGGGGTTGGAGACGGCGTGCGAGGGGTACCGGGGCCATCGTCAAGACGACGGTCACCGGCTGAGAGCCCTCCCGGTGGCCGTTGTCCGTCTCGGGCGGCCGGCCCCGTCGGCGACACACGCATCGGAGCTCGCCTTCGAGGGGTTTCCTGCGTTCTGGGGTAGAAGCACCTCGTGGCCGAGTCCGAGACCATGATCGATGCAAGCCCGGAGTGCGTCTTCGAGGTGCTTCTCGATGTCGGCACCTACCCGGACTGGGTCGTCGGGTGCCAGCGCATCCGCGCCTGTGACCCGTCGTGGCCGGCCCCCGGCGCCCGCTTCCACCACCGGGTCGGGGTCGGGCCCCTCGCCGTGGACGACAGCACCGCGATCGTCTCCCTGGAGCCTCCCCGCCGGCTGGTGCTCGAGGCCAGGGCAGGACCGGTCGGGACGGCCGAGGTCGTCTTCGAGGTCTCGCCAGAGGGCGAGGGCAGTCGGGTGACGATCACCGAGCAGCCCGTGGGCGGGCCTGCCGCGGTCTTGCGAAACATCGTGCAGGACGGCCTTCTGCAGTTCCGCAACGTCGAGACGCTCCGCCGCCTGCGTGAATGCGTCGAGAAGCGGAAGGCAGGAAGGTCCGAACCTGAGTCCTCACACGGATGAGGCCCGCGACGGCGAAGAGCCGTCGGAGCCAGATCTCGGCATGCGACGACCGGCTGACACTGCGGATTCCTGAGCGTCTCCGAGCGTCACCTCGCTGGTAGCAGGTGCCGCAAGGAGCAGAAACAAACTGTTCATGATCTAGAGACGGGTGCGACACACGCCCTCGTTACCGTCCCTCTCGAGTGGCCACCGAGGGACGACGACGAAGGGACGAACAGCGGTGATGCGATCAAGGAAGTTGGTGGCGGGTGGCGCTCTTGCCGCGGGCGTGGTGGTGCTCGGTGGCGATGCCGCGTGGGGCCAAGAGGCGACGACCACCGCCACCGACGTACAGACGAACCTCGACAACGTGTTCGTGCTCCTGTCGGCGGTGCTGGTGATCTTCATGCAGGCGGGCTTCGCGCTCGTCGAGGCGGGGCTCACCCGGGCCAAGAGCGTGGCCAACATCATGATGAAGAACCTGATGGACTTCTGCGCCGGCGCGCTGGCCTTCTTCGCCGTCGGCTACGCCATCGCCTTCGGGACCGGGGGGAACGACTTCTTCGGGTCCGGCGGCTGGTTCCTCGGTGACGGGGCGTTCCAGTACGGGACGCTGACGGTGCCCGTCACCTTCGTGTTCCAGGTCGCCTTCGCGGCCACGGCGGCGACGATCGTGTCGGGCGCCATGGCCGAGCGGACCAAGTTCAAGAGCTACTTCCTCTACTCGATCGTCATCTCGGCGCTCATCTATCCCGTCGTCGTCCACTGGAACTGGGGCGGTGGGTGGCTGGCACAGCTGTCCACGCCGTTCCACGACTTCGCCGGCTCCACCATGGTCCACCTGACCGGCGGCGTAGCCGCCCTCATGGGAGCGATCGTCCTCGGCCCCCGGATCGGCAAGTACGGGCCGGACGGCAAGCCCCGCGCCATCCCGGCCCACAACATCCCCTACGCCGTGCTCGGCACGTTCATCCTCCTGGTGGGCTGGTACGGCTTCAACCCCGGATCGGAGCTGGCGGCCGACGGCGCCATCGGCGGCATCGCCGTGACCACCACCCTGGCCGCCGCCGCCGGCGCCATCACCGCAATGCTGGCCATCTGGATGAAGAGCGGCAAGCCCGACGTGGCCATGGCGGCCAACGGCATGCTCGCCGGCCTGGTCGGGATCACCGCCGGCACGGCGGCGGTGAGCCCCGTCGGTGCCGTGGTGATCGGTGCCGCCGCCGGCCTCATCGTGGTGGCCGCCGTGTTGTTCTTCGACCGCATCCGCGTCGACGACCCGGTGGGTGCCATCTCCGTGCACGGGGTGTGCGGCGCCTTCGGCACCATCTGTGTGGGTCTGTTCGCCACCGAGGACACCGACTTCTGGAAGCAGGGCCTCTTCTACGGCGGCGGCGCCGACCAGCTCGTCAGCCAGGTGATCGGCGTCGCCGCCGTCGCCGCCTTCGTGGCCGTGACCGCCGGCCTGCTCTTCGTGATCATCAAGGCCACGGTCGGACTCCGGGTCTCCCGGGAGGAGGAGCTGGCCGGGCTCGACGTGCTCGAGCACGGCGCCCCCGGCTATGGCCCCGACGTGACCCCGGTGCTGGCGCCCGCTCCCCTTGCCGACAACCGACCCGCCGCTGTCCCGACAGGGGCGAGCTCGTGATCAAGCTCGTCACCGCCGTGATCAAGCCCCACATGCTGGAGGCGGTGAAGGACGGGCTCAAGAGCGCCGGCGTGCAGGGCCTCACCGTCACCGAGGTCAAGGGGTTCGGCCGCCAGGGCGGCCACACCGAGACCTACCGGGGCGCCGAGTACACCGTCGACCTGATCCCAAAGCTCAAGGTGGAGGTCCTCTGCTCCACCGATGACGCCGAGCGGGTCATGGACATCATCCGCAAGTGCGCCCACACCGGGAAGATCGGTGACGGCAAGGTGTGGATCGTCGATGTGGACCACATCATGCGGATCCGCACCGGCGAGATGGGAGAGGAAGCGACGTGAGGGGCCGGCGCCCCTTGACCACCTAGCTCCAGTCGGCGGGAACCGTGTCGGGCACGGGTGGCGTGGTGAGCCTGGTGGCCGTTGCCGCCGACAGCAGCAGCAGCGCCGCACCGAAGGGGGCCACCAGCGCGATGGACACGCCCAGGGCGGCCACCACCGCCGTCGCCACGACGAACTCCTGGCGGGCGGCGTGCACGGCCAGGTGGGCCAGCCCGAGGGTGACAACGGCAACCAACAACGTGAGCCCCAGCGCGTTCGTCATGGGAGTAGATCGGTGCCGGCACAGCCACACCTGAGCGCCGTCCTCAGGTTTTGCCGCCGACGTCCTCGAGGACCTTGTCCACCAGGGCCCGCTCGCCGGCGGTGACCGGCTCGCCCGAGAAGGCGTCGCGGGTGACGATGGCGGCCGCCTCCTCCAGGCGCGCGTCGCCCACACCACCGCGACGCAGCGAGGCGGCGTACTCCCGCACCGTCTCGCTGGGGCGTCGCTGCCGGCCCCGTGCCGCGCCCGCCGCCTCCAAGCGGGCCAGGCAGGCCTCGGCCCACGACGCCGGCCGCCGTGCCCGCCGACGGGCCAGCACGGCCCGCAGGCGAACGACGCCGGCAGCCGCCACCGCCAAGACCGCGAGGCCGACGACGACATCGACGGCCCACGCCGGCGGGTGGGGCAGGCGGGCGGCCAGGTAGGAGGAGATGCCCGAGCTGGCCCGGCTGAGCCCGCCGTCGCCGGCCAGCGGCACGTTGGCCGTGGGGTCGAAGGCCTGCCACCCGATGCCGGGGAACCAGACTTCGGCCCAAGCGTGGGCGTCGCTGCCCCGCACCTCGTACAGCCCGGTGAAGGGGTTGCGCTGACCGGGGGTGAAGCCGACGGCCAGGCGGGCGGGGACCCCGAGATGGCGCATCATCACCACGAGGCTGGTGGCGATCTGTTCGCAGAACCCTGTCCGGTCCTCGAAGAGGTACTGCTCGACGGCGTCCGCGCCCTTCGGCAGCGGCGGGATGTCCAGCGAGTAGCGGGTGTTGGCGCCCATCCACGCCTCCACGGCCCGCACCTTGTCGTACACAGTGGGTGCCGAGGCCGTGAGGCGGCGAGCCAGCTGCGAGACGCGGGCGGGCACGGGGGGCAGCGCCAGGTACCGGGCGGCGATGGCTGGCGGCACGCCGGCGGGGTCCAGGTCGGCGGCCCGGAGGATCTCCTCGGTGACCGCCGGCCGGCTGCTCACCACCGTGTAGGCCGCCTTGCCCTGCAGGGCGACGCCCGCCCGCAGCGTGCCGTCGGGTAGCTGGAACACCCGCGGGTCTGGGAAGTACAGGCGGGTGGCCCGGTTGGCGCCGAAGATGACGTTGGGTCCCGTCTGTTCGAGGTAGTAGGTCTGCACCAGCTCCGACCCGGGGGGAAGACCGGCCTCGCCCGGCACCGCTGGCACGCCGAGGGGTGAGCCCCCGGACAGCACCCGGGAACGCTCGGTGGACAACGTCCAGCGGCGGCCGTCCCACACGTCGAAGGTCTGGCCCCGCCAGAAGTCCGGCTTGGAGGCCCGCACCCGCATGACGAGGGTGTTGTCGGGACGGCCACGGGTGCCGGTGTCGAGGGAGTCGCTGAACCCGAAGTAGCCGAACGAGGCTGCCCCCTCCCCCTTGCCTTCCCCGCGCCCACCGCCCTTTGCCGGGTCGGCGCTGCCGAGAGAGGGGTTGGACAGCCCGCCCTGGTTCGGCACCGGCAACACCTTCGCCAACCGGCTGGGGAACGTCAGCCCGCGCGCCTGGCCCGCCGGCGGCAACAAGAAGAACGCGCCGGTGGCCACCGCCACCACGATGGCGACGGTGGCGCTCACCGCCCGGACGACCCGGCCTCGGGCACCACGCGACCTCCCGTCGTGCACGAGCGCCGACTCGGCCCGGCGCTCGCCGGCGGCACGTGGCCGCGCCGGCAACGCCGGCAGCGCCGACAACTCGCTGCGGTAGGCGAGGACCAGGCTGGCTGCGGCCGCCACCGCCCACACGACCAGGTACCACAACAGGTTCATGGAGATGGAGAGCACGCCGGCCACGGCCATGAGCACGAGGCTGGAGACGACGGAGAACATCAGGTCACGCCGGGCGGGGACGTCGAGGGCGTGGAGTAGCTGGACCCACAGGAACAGCTCGGCCAGGGGGATCTGGACCGTGGCCAAGCTGCCGGCTTGGACGCCGCCCAGAGAGCCGAGGAACGAGCCGAAAGCGACGAGCACTGCGATGGCGAGGCCGAGCTTCAGCCAGAACCCGTCCCGGTGGCGGGCATGGTGGGAGAACCAGAACGCACCGGGGAGGCCGGCCACCGCCAACCTCAGCAACGGCCCCCCGACCCCCTGGGTCACGACGGCCAGGGCCGCGGCCAGCACCGCCACCAGCACGGCGACGCGCAGGGCGACGGACTCCTCGGGCTCGGCCCGAGCGTTCACCTGCTTCAACCGCTCCAGCACGCTCACCGGGCGGCGACCCGGACGAGCACGCAGCCCTCCGGCACCGGGCCTTCAGGAGGTTCGCCGGCGACGGCCCGGGCCAGGCGCCGGCCCGCCTCCAGAGCCGTGGCCACCGGCCCGGCCACCGGCCCGCCGCGCTCGACGGTGAGCAGGGTGACGGGCACGCCGTCCCGCAGGGCGGCCGAGGCCAGCCCGGCGGCGCGTGACGCCGCCTCCTCGGCTGAAGCGCCAGCACCGCGCAGGTCGACCACGATGGCCAGGCGCGGCAGCTCGAGGTCCTCCAGCTCCTTGACGACGAGCCCGCCGGTGCGGGCCGTGGCCGGCCAGTGCACCAGGCGGAGCGGGTCTCCCACCGCATAGTCCCGCACGCTGCGCACCAGCTCGTGGCCAGCGCGGCCCCGGAAGGCGGCGTCGGGACCGGTGCCGCCGGCCCGGGCCAGCTCGGCGACCGACATCTCCACCGGGGTGGGCCCCACCTCGAGCGGGGCCGCGAGCCGAACCGGGACCCGCCGGCGCCACCACACGAGCCCGAGCGGGCCGGCTGAACGGAGCTCGACCTCCACCACGTCGACCACACCCCGGCGGGCCGGCGTCACGAGCACCTCGCCCTCGGCCGGCGGGTCGACGGCCACCCAGTCCCCGGGCGGGTCGACGAGGCGCACCTTCAGGCCACCTCCCCCCGTTGGTACCGAGAGGGCAACGGCCAACGGCCGGCCCACGGTGGCGTCGCGTGGCGTGCCCACCGACAACGCCGTGCGGGCGACGGCCACCACCGGTGCCACCACGGCCACCACCAGGCTGCCGGCCACCCCGCACATCAGGACCACGACCCATCCCGAACCCGTGGAGCGGGCGATGCCGTAGAAGGCAGCGGCCAGGGTCGCCAGCACCAGGGCCTGGCGGGAGACGCCCACGGGCTCGGGCCAATGGCGGGCCGGGGCGAGGTCGCGCACCGGCGCCGGTTGGCGCGCCCCCGCCCGCGCCCGCCCCGTCGCCGGCGTCGTCATCCCCGGGGGACGGGCACCCGGTCGACGACGGAGCGCACCAGGGTGGCGGCGGCGTGCAGGTCGGGGCCGCCGCTCAGCACGAGCCGGTGCGACAGCACGGCCGCGGCCACGCTCTTGACGTCGTCGGGGCTGACGAAGGAGCGACCGCCCATGACCGCCTGGGCCCGGGCCGCGTGCAACAGGGTGATGCTGGACCGGGGGCTGGCGCCCAGGCGCACCTCGGGATGCGCGCGCACGGCGGTGGACGGGTCGACGATGTAGTCGGCCACGGCCGGCGCGCAGTGCGTGGAGCGGACCTCGGCCACCGCGGCGCGGAGACCGCGGGGGTCGATCACTGCCTCGAGCTCACCGAGGGAGTCGACGCCGCCGTGGCCCAGCAGCAACTCCCGCTCGGTCTCCCGGCCGGGCAGTCCCATCTCTACGACCACGGCGAAGCGGTCCCGCTGGCCCTCCACCAGGGGGAAGGTCCCCGCGTGCTCGAAGGGGTTCTGGGTGGCGACGAGGAAGAACGGATCGGGCAGGGCGTAGGTGACGCCGTCGACCGTGACCTGGCGCTCCTCCATGGCCTCGAGGAGAGCCGACTGGGTGCGGGGCGTGGTGCGGTTGATCTCGTCGACCAGCACCACGTTGGCGAACAGCGGGCCGGGCCGGAACTCCCACTCCTCGCGCTGCGCCGAGAACACCGAGACGCCCGTGAGCTCGGCCGGCAACAGGTCGGGCGTGGCCTGGATGCGGCGGAAGCTGCCGCCCACTACCCGGGCTACAGCCTTGGCCAGCAGCGTCTTGCCCACCCCGGGTACGTCCTCGACCAACAGGTGGCCACCGGAGAGCAGGGCCACCAGGGCCAGGCGGATAGGCCGGGGCTTGCCCCGCACGACCTGGGACAGGGCGCGGGTCAGCTCAGTGGCGAGCCCGTTGGCCAGGCCGACGTCGGCAGGACGCGCCACCGGGGGTGCCGCAGGAGGCTGCACCCGTTTCTATCGACCGCCCGACTCCGCCACTGGAGAGGAGTCGTACGGCGCTAGGCCATGACCTTGTCGGCCCTGGCGCCGGAGCTGGCCTCCGCCGCCGGGTCCCATGCCGCGAGGTCGGCCAGGCGCTTGTCGTTGGAGAAAACCTCGACGAGAGGCTGGTCGACGCCGATGCGCTTGCGCAGGCGCTCAACCTCGAGCTCCTGGTCCCACAACACCAGGGTCACCACCACCCCGCCAACGCCGGCCCGGGCCGTGCGCCCCGATCGGTGGAGGTAGGACTTGTGGTCGGCCGGGGGGTCGTAGTGGACGACCACGTCGATGCCGTCCACGTGGATGCCGCGGGCGGCCACGTCGGTGGCCACGAGAACGGGCAGCTTGCCGTCGGCGAAGTCCTTGAGGGCCCGCTCCCGCTGCGTCTGGCGCAGATCGCCGTGGATGGCGGCGACCTCGAGGCCCTCGCGCTGGAGCTGCTGGACCAGGCGGTCGGCCCCCCGCTTGGTGCGCACGAACACCAGGGTTCGCTCCCGGGCCCGGGCAATGGACGCAGCCACCTTGGGCTTGTCCACCTGGTGGACCTTCAAGAACCGGTGCTCCATCTCCTCGACGGTGGGCTGGTCGGACTCCACCTCGTGGCGCACGGGGTCACGCAGGTACGTGCGCACGAGGTGGTCGACGTCGCCGTCGAGGGTGGCGGAGAACAGCAGGGTCTGGTGGTCGCCCTTGATGCGGCGCAGGAACCACTCGACCTGGGGCAGGAAGCCCATGTCGGCCATGCGGTCGGCCTCGTCGAGCACCACGTGGCGCACCTCGGAAACGTTCACCGCGCCCCGCTCGCCGAGGTCGATGAGACGCCCGGGCGTGGCCACGACGATGTCGGCCCGCTTCACGTCCTGCACCTGGCGCTCCATGTTGGCGCCTCCGTAGACCGCCGCCACCTTCATGTTGCGCACCTTGCCCAGGGGGACCAGCACCGCCGCGACCTGGCGGGCCAGCTCACGGGTGGGCACCAGCACCAGGGCCTGGGGGCGGCCGGGCGAGGCCTTGGCCGTGCGCTGGAGCAGCGGCACCCCGAAGGCGAGGGTCTTGCCCGAGCCCGTCTTGGCCTTCCCGCACACGTCACGGCCGACCAGGGCGTCGGCGATGGTGAGGGCCTGGATGGCGAAGGGCTCGGTGATGCCGGCGGCGGCCAAGGCCTCCACGAGGTCCGGGGACACGCCGAGCGCGGCAAAGGTGGTCGTCATGGGCACATGTGCTCCTGTCTTCCTGTCTGCAGTGACTGCTCTGGGTGGACCTGCCTCGCACCCACAAGACAGCCAGGAGCTGATGAGGTGGCCCGCGACCGCGCACGATGCGCTGATCGCGCGTGCAAGCATAGCGGACGAACCTGTTGGGAAGGCTCAAAGCGGTTCGAGGGTTTGTCGATGAGCCCATAGAGAGGACGAGCAGCCGTACAGGCGGCTGACTGGAGGATCGTCAATCGTGTCCAGCCGTGGGAGTCGCGACCCGAAGCGCCCTGGGGGGCCGAGCCGATCGGCCGAGGGCAAGCCGCCCTTCCCCTCGACCCGCGCCCACATGGTGGGCATCTTCCTGACCACGCTGAGCCTGTTGGTGGTCCTCTTCTTCGTGATGCAGAACCTGCAGAGCCGGGGCCAGAAGAAGGTGCTGCCCACTGTGACCCTCACCGGTGCCATCGGGGCGATCGAGCAGGGCAAGGTGACCCAACTCCACCTCGACGACGGCTCCCGCCAAGCCACCCTGGTGCTCACCAACGGCGTGAAGGTGGTCACCGCCTACCCCCTGGGGTCGGGGCCGGAGCTGTCGCAGAAGGCCATCGAGTCCAACGTCAAGGTCACCGCCTCGCCCGAGCGGCGCCGCTCGATCTGGCCCGGGCTGATCCTCAGCCTGCTGCCCGTCGCCCTGCTCATCGGCTTCCTGCTCTTCTTCATGGGGCCGAAGATGGGGATGGGCATCGGCCGGCTCGGCAAGAGCAAGGGACGCCCAGCCGAGGTGCCCAAGACCCGCTTCACCGACGTCGCCGGCGCCGACGAGGCCGTGGCCGAACTGACCGAGGTCGTCGACTTCCTCCACTCCCCCGAGCGCTTCATCACCGCGGGGGCAACCGTCCCCCACGGCTTCCTGCTCGTCGGGCCTCCGGGAACGGGCAAGACGCTGCTGGCCCGGGCCGTCGCCGGAGAGGCCGGCGTGCCCTTCTTCGCCCTGTCCGGCTCGGACTTCGTGGAGACGTTCGTGGGGGTCGGTGCCTCTCGCGTGCGCCAGGTCTTCTCCGCCGCCCGCCGTCAGGGCCGGGCCATCATCTTCATCGACGAGATCGACGCCGTGGGCAAGGCCCGCACCTCGAACCCCAACGGGAGTGGCGGCGAGGAGCGGGAGAACACCCTCAACCAGCTGCTGGTGGAGATGGACGGCTTCACCCAGTCGGGCGTCATCGTGCTCGGCGCGACGAACCGTGCCGACGTCCTCGACCCCGCCCTCACCCGGCCCGGTCGCTTCGACCGGCGCATCTCGGTGCCGGCGCCCGACCGCGTGGGACGCACCCAGATCCTCGAGCTCTACGCCCAGAACCGCCGCTTCGCCCACGACGTCGACTTCGTGTCCCTGGCCCGCCGTACGGCCGGGCTCACCGGGGCCGACCTGGCCTGCCTGGTCAACGAGGCCGCCCTGGACGCCGCTCGCAGTGGGTCCGCCGTGATCACCTCGGCCCACCTCAACGCCGCACTGGCCACCGCGGTCATGGGTCGGGAGCGCCGCACCGCCGTCGTCACCGAGCGCGACCGCAACATCACCGCCTGGCACGAGGCCGGCCATGCCGTGGCCGCCTTCCTGCTTCCGCACGCCGAGAGCCCGGTGTCGGTCACCATCATCCCTCGGGGAGAGGCCGGCGGCGTGACGTGGATGGGCGGCAACGACAACGCCTTTGTCACCCGGTCCGAGGCCCAGGCCCGCCTGGTGGTGGCCATGGGCGGCCGCGCCGCGGAGGAGATGCACCTCGACGGGGACTTCACCCAGGGCGCGGCCAGCGACTTTGCCTCGGCGACGGCACTGGCCACATCGATGGTCACCGAGTACGGGATGAGCGAGCTCGGCGTGGCCTGGCGCACCCGCACCGGCCAGCGCAGCGAAGCCGACCAGGTGGGCGCCGCCGTGGACGTGCTGTTGAAGAGGGCCTTGGACGACGCCCGTGAGCTCCTGGTCACCAACGCCGATCTCCTCCAGGCCGTGGTCGACGAGCTCTTGACGGAGGAGACGGTGGACGGCGAGATGCTGGCCGCGCTGGCCCGCCTCTTCGAGGCCCGCGCCCCCCGCAAGTTGGCGGTGACCCGAACTGGGTGAGGAAAGCGGCGCCAGGGCGCCGCTTTCCGGTACCGCTTCACATCACCTCACCCCTCCTCAGCCTCTTGCGTTCATGGCGTACCGGATCGGTACGCCATGAACTCCGGACCTGAGACGCGCGGGCGAGGAAGGCGGTTCAGGTGGAGAGCCAGGTACGGACTCGGCCACGCAGGACGCTGATGCCGGTGCCCGTGGCTGCGCTCACCCACAGCACGTCGCCGGCATCGACGGTGCACCCAGCCGCCAGCTCCTTCTTGCGGCGCACCCGGTGTGACGACTTCACCTTGTCGTGCTTGGTCGCAACCACCGTGTGGGGAACGTCATGGTCACGGATCCAGTCGAGCATCCCCACGTCGAGCTCCGTGGGGCCGATCTCGCCGTCCACCAGCACCACCACCATGACCAGGTTCTCCCGCGACGACAGGTAGCCCTCGATCATCTTCGGCCACGCCGACATGGTGGACTTCGACACGGCGGCGTAGCCGTAGCCGGGCAGGTCGACCACGGTTCCCCCGCTCGTCACCGCGAAGAGGTTCAGCAACCTGGTGCGCCCGGGTGTCTTGCTCACCTGGGCCAGCTGCGCGCGGTTGGCCAGCGCGTTGACGAGTGACGACTTGCCCACGTTCGAACGCCCGATGACGGCCACCTCGGCGGACGTTGGAGGAAGGCCACCGATGCCGGGCGCCGAGACCACGAACCGCAGGTCCAGCGGGCCGCTGCCGGCGCTCAGCGGTTCCCGCCGCTTCGGTCGGCCGTCGCTGTCATCGGGACCATCATGCGTCCACGGTCCCCGAGCTCTGCAACCGCACTCCTTCCTTTGGCGTGGCGCAAGGCGGCGCCAACCTCTGCCGGACCTCGGCGGCTTGCGGCGTGGCTCGTTCCGCCGACGGTGAGGGCGCGGGGGACGTCGGGCTCCCGGCGACAGGGCGCCGAACCAAACACCAAGGATGACGAGGACGGCGCCGGCAGCCGCCTCGGCGTTGACGTGCTCGTCGGCGAGCCACGCCGCAACGCCACGGTCACCACCGGGAACAGCACGAACCTGTACGAGGTGGCCGAGACGGTCCAGCGGCGCACCACACCGACGACACTCCGCAGGCGCAGCCGCTCCAGCCCTTGTGCGGCGGCCACGACCACGGTGACCCGGTCGCCGTGGAGTTCCACTCCTGCCAGCTCGTCTTCAACGCCTGCGGCCGGAGCGCTCTAGCGGATCTGTTGTATCCCGCCGCCCGTCCCCCATGCGCTGTCGGCTGTCCACGCTTCGACGTTCTTGCGAGCGGCGAGGGCAAGACAGAGCCGGTCAGCGAGCGACAGACCTTCGCCCCGAGCCCACCGCCGCGCCGCCCACTCGGCGTCCTCGACGAGGACCGGCTCGATACGCAGCTCGTAGCTGCTCAAGAGCGCACGAGCCAGATCCCAGTCCCGGCTGGCGGCGAGCACCTTCTGGGCGACTTCGGACCAGTTGGCGGCACCACACTGAGCGCCGTCGTGAAGGCGCGCCTCGACGACGTCTGCACCGCCTTCTCCAGCCAGGAAGGCGAGGAGCGCGGAGGCGTCGAGCACGACGCTCACGCGGCGTCCTCTCCTGCTGCGTTCGTTCTGCGCTCAGCGAGAAGCTCACGGACGAGGTCGACGCCGGCGAGGTCGGAGCGGACCCGAGCTTGGAGCTGCTCTCGTGTGAGGAGGACCAGCCCGGTCGGCGTCTCGAGGAGCATGAGGGGCGTTCCCTCCACCAGCCCGGCGCGCTCGCGCACCCCCGCAGGTACCACGATCCGACCGCGGTCTCCCACCGTCACCTTATGCGTCCCACTCATGGGTCCAGCGTACCACCGTCGAACGGTGAGGGTCTTAGCTTCCCTCCCTCGTGGCCTCGGCGGGACGCTGCTCGTGATCGCCCTGGCGGGCGACCAGTCCGACCCGATCGGCGAGATCCCGTTGCCGCTCACGATGGACGAGATCCTTGCCTGTGGCGGCGACCGACTGGCGCTCGAGCACCTCGAGGACCACCTGGATGCCGAGACGCCGCCGGTGCGGCGCTACCGGGCCACGTGGCGACGCGCTCGGCGCAATGCCACCACCGCTCCGACCAGCCCGCCGAAGGCGAGATGATCGACGACCTGTGGTCCTTGGTCCAGGGAACGGATGGCGGGTAGACGTCGCCCAATAACGCCGAGGTCGAGCGCGGCGATGGCGCCTCCCCCTGCCACGGCGAACAGCAGTGTCGATCTACAGGGCAGCACCCGAGCCAACAGGACGCTCCAGAAGAAGGAAATGACCCCGTGGACTGGAACGGCGTACACCACCAAGCGCGATCGTCGGCGCTCCCAGGGCGCAACAAGTGCACCGGCGGCAGCGGCGGCCTCCAACACCTCCCGTCCCCGAAGGAGCCCGTACGCTGCCGAGGGAAGACCACTCAGTACGGCGGCGGGAATGGCAGCCCAAGCCCCGTCTCGAGTCCAAGCGTCCATCGGACCGAGCAGGTTATGGCCTTTGGCCACGGGTAGTTCCCGGCTGGGTCGTCATGACGGCCTGGCACTTCGGGAGGCATCGTCGGGGTGGCCGACGGTGAGCTGTAGGACCCTGTCGCACTCGTCTACGCCCCCTCGGGGTGAGATGCTGGAGCGGTGTCGAGCGTTGACCAAGCGGAGCGGGCGCTCGAGCTGGCCGACGCCGCCTTTGCCCGCTTCGACGTCGACGCCGTCGTCGCTCACCTGTCCGCGGCCATCAGGGGGTTCACGGCCGCCGATGAGAAGTGTCGCGCCGCCATGGCGTGCGTCCGGCTGGGTGAAACACTGGCGAACGCCATGGGCAACCTGACGGCGAGCCGTGCTTGGTTCGCCCGGGCCCGGCGCCTCGTCGAGGAGGAGCCGCCGTGCCTGGAGCAGGGCTGGGCGGTGGCGGCCATGGGATGTGACGTCGACGATCCAACCGAGCTGCTGGCCGCCGCCGAGCTGGCACTCGACCGCGCTCGCCGCTTCGGCGACGTGAACCTCGAGACCAAGGCGCTGGCCGACGCCGGGCTTGCCCATGTAGAGGCGGGCCGGGTCACCGAGGGCATGGCGCTGCTCGACGAGGCCATGGCGCTGGCGTGCGGGCCCGCCGACGACGCTGACGCGGCAGGCAAGTCCGTCTGCTCGTTCTTCACCGCCTGCTACTACGCCGCTGACTTCGAGCGGGCCGGCTCTTGGGCCAACCTCCTCCGCCGGCACGGGTTGATCGGCCACGCGCCAGGCGCGCCGGCGTTCCTCTCCAGCCACTGCGACAGCGTGCAGGCCACGCTCCTGTTGGAGCTGGGGCGGTGGGGGGACGCCGAGGCGGTGCTCAGTCGGGCCAAGGCGGATTTCGAGAGCGCCATGCCAGTGCCCAGCTGGCACGCCGACATCGCCCTCGCCGAGCTTCGGATCCGCCAAGGCCGCTTTGCCGAGGCCGAGGGCCTGCTGCTGGGCAAGGATCAGGCCCTCCAGGCACTCCTGCCGGCAGCCCGTCTGCACCTGGCCCGAGGCGACCACGGCCTCGCACGCGCCGCCGCACTTCGCGGGCTGCGGGCCGTCGGCGACGACCGGCTGCGGACCGTCGACCTGCTCACGGTCCTCGTGGACGCCGAGCTGGGCAGAGGCGAGGCCGATGCAGCGGCCGAGGCTTGTGTGGAGCTGACCGATCGGGCCGGCGACCTCGACATCCCGGCGCTCCAGGCTCGCGCCGCAGCGGCGCGAGCCCGGGTACGGGCCGCCACCGGCGACCTCGACGGTGCCATCGTCGCCTTGGAGGAAGCCGTCGACCGCCTTGACACCCGCCAGCTCCCCTGGCTCCGCTCGACGCTGCTCCTCGACCTTGCCGGCCTGCGCGACCAGGCGGGCGACGCTCTTGGAGCCACGATCGAGGCCAAGGCAGCCGCCGCCACCCTCGCGACGCTCGACGTGGTGGTCGCGCCCGCGGACGCCGCCCTCCTCGGGCGCCTCACAACGGACGGGCCCCTCGACGGGTCACCCGCCCGGACAGCCACCCTCGCACGGGACGGAAAGTGGTGGATCGCCTCCTGCGGCGGCACCAGCGTCCGGCTACAGGACACCAAGGGCCTCCGCTACTTGGCCGAGCTCGTCCGCCAGGCCGGCGTGGAGCGCCACGCACTCGACCTGGTCGACCGCGTCGAGGGCATCGCCCCGGCCGTGGGGTGGACCGCCGGGGCCTCGGCGACGCCGGCGAGGTGCTCGACGCCCGGGCCCGAACGGAATACCGCCACCGCATCGAGCAGCTGCGAGCCGAGGTCGACGAGGCGCTCGGCGCCGGCCGGCTCGACGCCGCCGAGGCGCTCCAGGCCGAGCTCGACCAGCTCATCGCGCAGCTCGCCCAGGCCTTCGGCCTCGGCGGACGTCACCGGCGCGCCGCCTCGGCTGCCGAGCGTGCCCGGCTGAACATCACGAGGGCGCTGCGGGCGGCCATCGCCAAACTGGCCGAGGCCATGCCTGGCGTCGCCGACGGGCTCCATCGCCAAGTCCGCACGGGCCTCTACTGCGCCTACGAACCTGCCGACGACGAGCTCCGCTGGGTCGTTCAGTCCTGACTGAACGGGAGCGTCTCGCCTTGAACGCCCTCGGGGTATGGAACCCATGCAACCCACCGTGAACGAGATCGCCGACGACATCTACCGGATCTCCACCTGGATCCCCGACGTGAGCCCGGAGGGCTTCACCTTCAACCAGTTCCTCGTGATGGCCGACGAGCCGCTGCTGTTCCACACCGGGCCCCGAGGGATGTTCCCGCTGGTGGCAGAGGCGGTGGCCAGTGTGGCGCCGGTCGAGTCCCTGCGCTGGATCACCTTCGGCCACGTGGAAGCCGACGAGTGCGGCTCCATGAACATGTGGCTGGCCGCCGCTCCCGACAGCGCGGTAGCGCACGGCGCCCTCGGCTGCGCCATCTCGCTGAACGACCTTTGCGACCGACCGCCCCGGGCGCTGGATGAGGGGGAGGTCATCGACCTCGGCGGCAAGCGGGTCCGGCAGATCTCCACGCCCCACGTGCCCCACGGCTGGGAGGCGCAGGTGCTCTACGAGGAGACCACCGGGACACTGCTGTGCGGTGACCTGTTCAGCCAGATCGGCAGCGGGGCCGCCCTCACCACCCAAGACCTCGTGGAGCCGGCCATGACCGCCGAGGCCATGTTCCACGCCACGAGCCTCGCGCCCCACACAGCTGGGACCTTGCGGGTGCTCGGCGAGCTGAACCCTATGACCCTCGCCATCATGCACGGCTCATCCTTCCAGGGAGACGGCAGGCAAGCCCTGTACGACTTGGCCGATTGCTACGAGAAGTTGATGGCCGACGCATGACCTCGCACGCCGCCGCCGGAAGGACTTCCGACGGGTCCGTCGACCACGAAGACGTTCAGCGGGGCGCCAGCATCACCGCACTCGGGTTGGGAGCCCTTGGGCAAAGCGGCGCGGGTCTCACACGTCGCCTTCAGGCGGGACGAGAGCGGCCATCCTCTTGGTTGGTGCGGCGCGCGTACGTTCGGGTAACTGAGGCGATGCGGACTTGGTAGGCCTCGTACCATCTGGTTGCCCCCAGCCGTTGCGCCTCGAGGTGCTCTGCAACCCGCTTCCAGGATCTCGCGGCGTCCTCCGTTGTCCAGTACGAGACGGTGACGCCGAATCCGTTCTGAGGATCGCGTGCGGCCTCGATCCCGAGGTAGCCCGGCTGCGTAGCCGCCAGTTGCTCCATTCGCTGAGAGACGACGCGGTACTCGGCTTCGTCTTGAGCGGTACGCCGCGAAGAGAAGATCACGGCGGTGTAGGGCGGATGTGGGGTCTCGGCGAACATGACCCCAGTACAGCGGACGACGAGTGCCGCCGCACGGAGATTCGCAGCGGAGTGGTCGCGCTCCCGGACAGCCCCGTTCGGCACGCGTCCGAGGCGAGCGGCGGGCGGGGTTCTTCAGCCATGGTCACCCGTCTAGCGCGCCCGCTGGTAAGCCCCCGTCCGTGTCCTCGTCGGGGCCGCCGGGAGCCTGCACCACACCGTCGAGGCTGATGAACTCGCTGATGACGATTCGCATGCCGTGTTGACGATGGCACAGATCCCCAACAAGTCGCGGTTCTGAGGCGCGCCGCGAAGGATCTGAGGAGCGTGCTCCTGTGGCCGGCACGCCGCCGCCGGACACAGCGCCTCAACAGGCGTTCCGCACCGCCCTCGAGGGCCGATCGCGAATCCCCCAGCTCGCTCCGGCTGGCGGTTCGATCTTCACGTAGATGCTCCCAGGAACGTCGGTACCCGACTGGTACATGGCTGAGGACGCCGAGGTCGCGGCCGTCAGTGCGCGTCCGGGGCTTGACGCCGAGCCTTGCAGAGCAACCCACTCATCCCAGCTCCGATGCGTCTCGATCAACTGCAGCCGCTGGTTGTCCCGCAACTGGGGCAGGCGTAGCAGGAGCCAGCCCGCATCATGACGTTGCCGCACGAGTAGCAGTACGGCGCGTCCTTGGCTGCCGCCGCCGGCGCTGCCGCAGCAGGCCCGTGCTCGCCAGGCTCGGGCGCCGGAGCCCGGTGCGCCTCCACCACGCCGGCCGAGGGGGTGGCTTCCTCCTCGACGCCGGGCAGCGTGGGCTGCACGCGTTCGCCGGTGGCAAGGATGCCGAGTTCGACCCGCTCCTCGTAGGGGAGGTAGTCGACAGCCAGCCGGCGGAAGATGTAGTCGACCAGCGAGGTGGCGATGCGCAGGTCGGCGTCGTCGGTCATGCCAGCCGGCTCGAAGCGCATGCTGCAGAACTTCTGCACGTAGGTCTTCAGCGGCACGCCGTGCTGGAGCCCGAGCGACACCGAGATGGAGAAGGCGTCCATGATCCCCGCCAGGGTGGAGCCCTGCTTGGAGACCTTCATGAAGACCTCGCCCGGGCGGCCGTCCTCGTACTGACCGACGGTGACGTAGCCCTCGCAGTCGGCCACCCGAAAGGCGAACGTGCTCGACGTGCGCCGGCGGGGAAGGCGCTCTCGGATGGGCTGCTTCACGACCACGGTTTGGCGGTTGAGCGCCTTCTCCAGCTCGGCGACCTTGACGGCGAGCTCGGCGTCGTGGGCCTCGGCCTCCGAGCCGGGTGACCCGTCCGAGGCGCTGCCCTTCTTCACCGTTGCCAGCGGCTGGGCCACCTTGCAGTTGTCCCGATAGACGGCCAGGGCCTTCACCCCGAGACGCCAGGCCTCCATGTAGACGTTCTCGATGTCCTCGACGGTCGACTCCTCTGGAGCGTTCGCGGTCTTGGACACGGCGCCCGAGATGAACGGCTGTACTGCCGCCATCATCCGCACATGCCCGAAATGATGGATGGTGTTGTCGCCCATCGAGCAGGCGAAGACGGAAAGGTGCTCAGCCTTCAATGCCGGCGCCCCGACGATCGTCTTGTGCTCATCGATGTAGGCGACGATGACGCCGATCTCCTCCGGCGAGTAGCCGAGCTTCCTCAGTGCCCGTGGGACCGTCTGGTTGACGATGGACATGTTGCCCCCGCCGACCAGCTTCTTGGCCTTGACAAGCGCGAGGTCAGGCTCCACGCCCGTCGTGTCGCAGTCGAGCAAGAAGGAGATGGTCCCAGTAGGTGCGAGAACGGTCGCTTGTGAGTTACGGACGCCGTAGCGCTCCCCTGTCTCCACCGCGTCGTCCCATGCCTCCTGGGCCGCGGACAACAGCTCGGTCGGCACCTGCTCCTCGTCGATCTTCGACACCTCCTCACGGTGCATCCGGAGCACGCGCAACATGTGCTCCGCGTTCTCGTGGTAGCCGGCGAATGGCCCCATCCGGGCCGCAGTCCGGGCGGAGGTGGCATAGGCGTGACCGGTCATGAGCGCGGTGATGGCCGCCGCCCACTGACGCCCCTCATCGGAGTCGTAGGCCAGGCCCTGGGCCATCAGGAGGGCGCCCAGGTTGGCGTAGCCCAAACCCAGCTGGCGGAAGCGGCGGGTGTTCTCCGCGATCTTCTCCGTCGGGTAGTCCGACATGCCGACCAGGATCTCCTGGGCGGTGAAGAGCACCTCCACGCTTCGCCTGAACCCCTCGACGTCGAAGTTGCCCTCCTCATCGAGGTAACGGAGAAGGTTGATGCTGGCCAGGTTGCAAGCGCTGTTGTCCACGCTGAGGTACTCACTGCAGTTGGAGACCACGGTCCCGTCTACGACGTAGGAGTGGTTGCGAGGCTCGGTGAGGTTGTAGGTCAGCTCCACGCCATCCTCGACCCGCTCGACCAGGCGGACCGTCGGGTCCTTCTTGGAGAACTCGTTTGCAGCCAGCAGCGACTGGAGCTTCTCTGCCTTTGCCGGAAGGGTGAAACCGATCAGGCCGGCGAAGGCGCGGATCGAGGGGCCCGCAACCCGCAGGTCGTAGACGGCGCTGCCGGCAGAGATCACGAAGGTGCCGTCCTTGCGGACGTGGGTAAACCCCTCTTGTTCATCCTTCCTCGTCGCAGAGATGCGGCTGAAGATGCCGAACGTGGAGAGCAGCCGCTGGACGCCGCGAAGAAGCTCGTGCGACGCTGAGCCGAGGCCGACGTAGCGGGACTTGTCCCCGTCGTAGACGCAGCCCTCGGCATCGAACAGCCCCCGGAGAAAGGCCGCGGCGATGTCGGGGGGCGCCTGCTCCACCGCCCACGGGAGCGTCTTCTCAGGTCCCTTGGCGTGGCGGATGCCGAGCGCTTCGAGGAAACGAACGGCGAGTCCCCTGCCGAGGCGGAGCTGGTGCGCGCCGTTCCCTTGGACGCTGGGCTTCGGCGCGTCTCCGTCGCAGATCTCGGTGAGCAACTCGAGATGCCGGGGCAAGACGTGCTCACGGTCACCCGGGCTCCCGTAGATCGTGCTGGCGACGTTGCTGGACGCGATGCAGCCGTCGCCGACGAGCCAACCCAGGTAGTGGGCGAACTCGTCAGTCCACTTCTCGGGCAGCCGGACCTTGGCCTGGTCGCCCTTCCGGCGGTAATCGGCAACGTCGGTGGAGACGGGGAAGCTGAAGTGGGCGTTCACGGCCGGAGCCGCAACGTCCAGGACCTGGACGACATGTGCTGAGGTGAGATCCTTCGCCTCGACCCAGCCCTGATTGGTGGTGAAGATCCTGTGGTTGGGCGTGCACCGCAGCTCAGCACCGCTGTCGAAGCGCAAACGCACGATCTCGTTGACCCCGGTGATCATGAACGCCTCCGGGGAGGTGATCTCGACTCGCTTGGCCGGTGCTTCCGAGTTGGTTGCGTCGTGGGTGTAGATGCCGAATGTCTGGCCGTCCTGCGCACGGCGGAGCAGCTCATCGAAGCGGACGAGCCCATGGTCCGTGTGCACGCGCGCGTCACCAGGAAAGCAGGGGTTCGACCCGTTGATCCGGCCGCTGGCGTGCAGCGTGTGCCAGCGGTTGATCGTGGTGTCGTACTGAACGCCCGGGTCAGCGCACTCCCAGGCCGCCTTGGCGATCTGGCGGAAGAGGTTGCGGGCCTTGACCGTCTCCACCACCTCGCCCGTCGTGACCGCCCTGAGGTGCCAGTCGCCGTCGTCCACAACGGCCCGCATGAACTCGTCGGTCAGCCGCACAGAGTTGTTGGCGTTCTGGTACTGGATCGAGTGGCTGTCCTTGCCGTCGAGGTCCATGTCGAAGCCGGCTTCACGAAGCGCCCGCGCCTTGCGCTCCTCATGGGCCTTGCACCAGATGAAGTCCTCGATGTCGGGATGGTCGGCGTTGAGGATGACCATCTTCGCCGCCCTTCGGGTCACTCCCCCGCTTCGGATGGTGCCGGCCGACGCGTCGGCGCCGCGCATGAAGCTCACCGGACCTGACGGGATGCCACCGCCGGTGAGCCGCTCCTTCGACGAGCGGATCTTGCTCAGGTTCACCCCTGAGCCGGAACCACCCTTGAAGATCGTGCCCTCCTCGACGTACCAGTTGAGGATGGAGCTCATGGAGTCGTCCACTGAGAGGATGAAGCACGCGCTCGACTGCCGAGGCCGGCCCTCGACCCCGATGTTGAACCACACCGGTGAGTTGAACGCGGCCCGCTGGTTCACGATGAGGTACTTGAGCTCGGCGCTGAAGGCCCGGGCCTCCTCGGCGTCGACGAAGTAGCCGTCCTTGGCGCCCCAGCCGGTGATGCTGTCCACCACCCGGTCGGCCACCTGCTTGAGCGACCACTCCCGCTCCGGCGTGCCCAGCTGCCCGCGGAAGTACTTCTGGGCCAGGATGTTGGTGGCGTTCACGCTCCAGGTGGAGGGAACCTCCACGCCCAGCTGCTCGAAGGCCACCGTGCCGTCCCGGAAGTTGGTGATGCGGGCATCGCGGCGCTCCCAGGTCACCTCGTCGTAGGGGTCGATCCCCTCGGTGGTGAAGTGGCGGCGGATGCCGATTCCCATGCGTTCCGGGGCCATGGCCATAGCTCGGAGCCTCCTCTTTCCTTGAGTTCGGTCGGGCATCAGGGGGCGTGGCGCTCGCAGCAAACCACAACATGTGGTGGTCATTGGGGGAGGCACCACGAGATGCGGGGCCGATTACAACATTGGAATTACAGCGGTGTCAAGGGTTTTGCCCGAGAAAGTCCACGACTGTGACCTCGCACGGGCGCCGTTCACACCAGTTGGTTACGCTGACCTGCACTTTCGTCTGGCCGTCGGACGAGAAGAACCTGGGGAGTCGCCGTGCCTGGAGTGGTGGAAACCATCTTGAGCCTGCAGTTCCTGCTCGCCGCGGGGGTGATCTTCGGGGTGACCCTGCTGGCCTACCGCCTCACCGCCCCCAACCGGGACTCCAAGTCCTTCGCGGCGGCCGCCCGCCACGACCCGCCGCCGGCCTATGACCCCAACGACCCCAACAGCGCGCCCGACAGCGAGGGGGCCTCCACGCCCGATGGCATCTCGCCCCGGCCGAAGATCGGCGTGGCCGCCGAACAGCCCCGGGTCACCTTCGCCGACGTGGCCGGGCTGGAGGACGCCATCGCCGAGCTGCGGGAGGTCGCCGACTACCTCACCTACCCCGACCGCTTCCGGGCCCTCGGCGCGGAGCTGCCCCGGGGCATCCTGCTCCACGGGCTCCCGGGCTGCGGCAAGACGCTGCTGGCCCGGGCCCTGGCGGGCGAGACGGGCCGGCCCTTCTTCTACGTCTCGGCGGCCAGCTTCGTCGAGAAGTACGTGGGCATCGGCGCCTCCCGCGTGCGTGAGCTGTTCCTGGAGGCCAAGAAGCACGCCCCGTCCATCGTGTTCATCGACGAGCTGGACGCCATCGGCCGGGCTCGCAACGGCGACGCCGGCGGCGCCCGCGAGTTCGACCACACCCTCAACCAGCTCCTCGTGGAGCTCGACGGCTTCGCCGCCGCCGCCGGCGTGCTCCTGCTCGGGGCCACCAACCGCATCGAGCTGATCGACCCCGCCCTCCTGCGCCCGGGCCGCTTCGACCGCCGCATCCAGGTGGACCGTCCCGACCTGGCCGGCCGGGAGCGGATCCTCATGCTCCACGCGGCCAAGCGGCCCTTCACCCAGGACGTGGACTGGGCCGAGCTGGCCGAGAACACCGCCGGGCTCAGCCCCGCCGAGCTGGCCAACATCGTCAACGAGGCTGCCCTGCTGGCTGCCCGCCGTCACCAGCGCTACATCTCCCAGCCCGACGTGGACGAGGCCGCCGACCGGGTGCTGGCCGGCCTGCGCAACTCCCGCCTGATAAGCGACGACGAGCGGGAGCTGATCGCCGTGCACGAGGCCGGCCACGCCATGCTGTCCCTGCTGGTCAAGGGCATGCGACCGCCGGCGCGCGTCTCGATCATCAGCCGGTCGGGAGCCTTCGACAAGTCGGTCTGGACGGCCCCCGTCGAGGGTGTGTTCACCAAACGCGAGCTCATGGCCCATCTCATCGTCCTCCTGGGCGGACGGGCGGCCGAGATGAACACCTTCGGCGAGCCCAGCACCCGGGCCGAGGACGACCTGGCCCATGCCGCCGGCCTGGCCCGGCGCATGGTGGAGCACTCGGCCATGACCGGGCGCTTCGAGCTGGCGGGCACCCGTCGCGACGGCGGGTCCCCCTACGTGGAGGGCAGCGCCGGCGGCCACGAGGTCCGCGAGCTCGTGGCCAAGGCCGAGCAGGCCGCGATCTCGATCCTCTCGGACCACCAGAGCGCCTTCCTCGAGGTGGCCAACGCCCTGGCCCAGTACGAGACGCTCACCGCCGGGCAGCTGGCCCAGGTGGCCCGCCTCGATCCCGCCGAGGAGCGGCTGGCCTCCGTCCACCAGATCCGCGCCAGCTGAGCCGACGGCCGCTCCAGATCTGGAGGACATAGCACCCGGATTCCGGGTGGTATGTCCTCAGACGTGGGGAGGGGGCTAGAGCGACGACATGCGTGACGCCAGCTCGCCCCGCCGGGACTCGGCGACGCGGGCCAGGGCGACGAGCTGCCGGCGTTCCCGGGCCCGCAGCGGGCGACCGACTCGGCCCAGTACGACGCTGAGCTCCCCCGGGGCGAGAGCCGCCCAGGCCAGGTCGTCGGGCCCCCCGTTGCCACTCGACAGGGCCGCCGAGGAACCGGCGCCCTCCAGGAACGCCTCCAGCCACCTGGCGGCAGGAGCCGTACCGGCGCTGGCCACGGATCGGGCCGACACGAGGTCCACGACCACGGCCCAGTCGGCCTCGAAGTCGGCACGAGCCCGCTCGGCCAGCACGGCCAGGAGCCTCTCCACCGACGGCTGCTCAACGAGCACGGCCGCCGTCTCCAGCGCATCGAGGCGGGGATCGTGGACGAACCCCGGGGCGGGGCGCACGTCCTCCACGTCGACACCGTCGACTTGGCCCATCTCGGCCACGAGGAGCGGGACCAGGTCATCGGCAGGGAGGTCGACGACGAGCTCGTCGATGGCCCGGCCGCCGCCCCGCTCGAGGATGTCGATGCCGACGAGATCGCCCCGGACGGCGCCGATCCGGCTGGCCACGGCGCCCAGCGCCCCGGGCCGGTCAGGCACCCAGACGCGCACGACGTAGATCGTCACAACACCCAGGGTAGGACGCCGGCGCCGTTCCCGGCGTGCGAAGGCGCGCTGGAGCCGTTCAGAGCTTGGGCAGCGCCCGGCGCAGCGTGCGCACGGCCTGCCCGATGCGCTGCTCGTTCTCGATGAGGGCGAAGCGGACGTAGCCCTCGCCGCCGGGCCCGAACCCCATGCCGGGCGAGGTCGCCACCTTGCCCTCGCGCACCAGCAGCTTGGCGAACTCCAGGCTGCCGAGCTCCTGGTAGGGCTCGGGGATGGGCGCCCAGACGAACATGGTCGCCTGGGGCGAGTCCATCTGCCAGCCGATGCGGTTGAGGCCGTCCACCAGGGCATCGCGGCGGCTCTGGTAGATCTCGTTCACGACCTTGGGATAGCCCGACGCCTCGTTCATGGCCACGACGGCGGCGATCTGGATCGGCTGGAAGGTGCCGTAATCGAGGTAGCTCTTCAGCTTGGTCAGTGCCTGGACGACCGCAGCGTTGCCGACGAGGAAGCCTACCCGCCAGCCGGCCATCGAGAACGACTTCGTGAGGGTGTACAACTCCACCGCCACCTCCTTGGCCCGCGGGACCTGGAGGATGGAAGGGGGCTGGTAGCCATCGAAAGCGGTGTCGGAGTAGGCGAAGTCATGGACGAGGACGACGTCGTGCTCGAGGGCGAACTCGACGATGCGGGTCATCCACGCCACGTCCACACAGCTGGTGGTCGGGTTGTGGGGGAACGACAGGAGGATGACGCGGGGTTTGGGCCACTGGCTCTCCCACGCCTGGAGGAGGTTGGAGAAGTAGTCCTCGTCGGGGCCCACGCGGATCTGCTGCACCTCGGCCCCGGCGAAAAGCGGCGCGTACAGGTGGATGGGATACGAGGGGGCGGGCACGAAGGCGGAGTCGCCGGGCCCGAGCAGCACCCACATCAGGTGGGACAGGCCCTCCTTGGCGCCGATGGTGGTGACCACCTCGCGGTCGGCATCGAGCTCCACGCCGAAGCGGCGCAGGTACAGATCGGCCACCGCCCGGCGCAGCTTGGGAATCCCCTTGGACGCCGAGTAGCGGTGGTTGCGGGGGTTGCGGGCCGTCTCGACCAGCTTCTCCACGGCCACGTCGGGCGAGGGAATGTCGGGATTGCCGAACCCGAGGTCGATGACGTCATCGCCGGCGCGGCGGGCCTCGGTCTTCAGGTCGTTGATGACGGTGAAGACATAGGGCGGCAGGCCGCCGATGCGCCGGAACTCCATCGCGGCATTCTACGAGAGGTACGGGAAGGCTACGGCTGGCCAACCAGGGCGCGCCGGGGCCGAGAGACGCGGCTGAGCAGCGTGCCCAGCGCCACAAGCGTGATGCCGACTGCCAAGAGCACGTTGCTGCCTGTGCCCGTGCGGGGTAGCTCGTCGAGGGACGCGGCGGCCGATGCCACGGCGGCTGCGGGAGCGGGAGCCGGGGCCGCCGTGGGAGCGGGAGCGGGAGCCGGGGCCGCCGTGGGAGCGGGAGCGGGGGCCGCCGTGGGAGCGGGAGCGGGAGCCGGGGCCGCCGTGGGAGCTGGAGCGGGAGCAGGGTTTCGCTCGACCAGCTCCCCGGCCACCCTCGCGGGGGCCACGCAGTCGAAGGTAACGGCCACGGGCCCGGTGTCGTAGCCCGGGGCGGTGGCCCGGAAGGTCGAGGTCTGGTCCTCGTTCATTGGATAGACGCGGGCGACCGAGCCCCCGGGCGCGACCTGGACCTGATCGATGCTCGTGCCGTCCTTCACCACGTCGAACACCGTGGCCTTGCCCCCCGAGTTGGTGAGGGTGACGAGAGCCCCGCCGTCGGTGCAGCTCGACGCGATGGTGGCGCGGGGGCTGGCCGGCGCCGCGCAGTTGAACGTGACCGTCTTCGGGCCAGTGTCGAAGTCTTCCGGGGCCGTCGCCCGGAAGCTCGCCGTCTCGCCTTCGGTCATGGGGTAGGCGCGGCTGACGGAACCGCCGGCGGGAACCGAGATGGTGTCGATCTTGCTGCCGTCCTTGAACACGGTGAAGTCGGTAGCCGTGCCGCCGGTGTTGGTCACGGTGACGAGGGCCCCGCCCTCGGTGCAGCTCGGCTCGATGTTCGCTGCGGGCTTCGCCGGCGGCACACAGGGCGGCACCAGCTCCACCGTGGCGCTCTCGGTCAGGTTCTGAGGACCGGCCGGATTTCCGTTCTCATCCTGCCAGCGCCCGGTGACCTTGAGCGTGACCGAGCCCGTCGCATCCCCCGGAAGGGTGGTCGTGCCCGTGACGGTGGACCCCTGAGCCGGCGGCGGGGGGAGCACGTCGCCGACCTTGAACCCGACGACGCTCCCCCGGGTCAGCTCGATGGCCTTGATGGCCATGGAGCGACCTCTTGCTGTCTTGTGGGTCAGGGTCCAGGTGATCACCTGCTGGTCGTTCTCGGCGCACTGCACCACACCGGAGAGGACCGGCTCGTGGGCCAGCACAGGAGTGGCCACGGCCACGACCACGGCCATGGCGGCGACGAGCGCGCCAAGAACCCGCCGGGCGACCCGCGGCCCACCCCGCCGCGATCCCCGATCCCTTGGCCGAGCTCCCGGCGCGAATCGAAGAGCAGGTCTCGTGCCCATCATTGGCTCAGCCTCCACGTGTGGGAAAAGGTGACATCGGCCCGCCGCCGCACGAGCAACACGTGGCAAGGTACCACCTTTGCGGGTTGCTTTCGCGGTTCTCGAACCGGCCTGCGCCGGCTCATTCACCTGGCGTAGTTCGTGGTGGCGCCGACGATGGTGCGCAGGGCTGCCTTCCAGTCGCCGGTCACCGGTGACAGGACCGCCCAGCTGGCGCCGGCTCGAGCCAGCTCCCTCAGCAGCCGGGCCACGTCGGTCTCCTCCCCGCCGGCCACGTCGATCTGGCCGCCCCACGTCACCTCCGTCCCGCGGGCGACTTCACCCGCCACCTCCTCGGCCCGAGACTGCCACCGGTTCACGGCGTCCGCCTCCATCTGCGCGATGGCCGTTGTGACCTGCGATTTCCCTCCGATCCAGGTGGTGACGCCGATGCCCCGAAGGCTGCGGCAGACGCCGGTCAGGGCGGCCCGGCGCTCCTCCACCGGGGCGAAGCGCACTCCGTAGGCCTCGTTCTCGGGCCGGCTCAGCTGGTCGCCGATCCCGAGCCCGGCAACCAGCCGATCGCCGGCGATGCGCTGGACGGTGGCGAACTGGTGGACGAGGACGGCGTCAGGGACCAGCCCTACCCTGGCCACGAGAGTGCCCACCGCCACCCGGCCCGTCTCGGCGGCCAGGGCCGCCAGGAGCGTCGGGCCGTGGAGGGCGGGCCGGTCGGGCCGGCCGATCGGCCACAGATGGTCGAACACGAACACCCCGTCGAGCCCCGCCGCCTCCGCGAGTCGCGCCACCTCCAAGGCCAACTCGGCGTCGTCCTGGAACTGAGGCAGGGTGATGCCCACCTTCACCGCGTGGCCGCCCCCAGGAGGGCGGCGCCCACGGCGCCGGCTCGCTCACCCATCTGCGCCGCCACGATGGGCACCTCCGGGCGCTGCTCGGCTCCCTGGAGCAGCTCCGCGAACGCGGTGCGGGCCGGCGTCAGGAGCAGGTCGCCCACCTCCACCAGCCCGCCCCCGAGGACGAAGCGGTCGGGGTCGAGAAGATTGGCAAGATTTGCCAACCCGAGGGCCAGCCACCAGGCGAAGCGGCTCACCACTTCCAGCGCGGGCTCGTCGCCCTCTGCTGCCGCCTTTGTGACGTGCTCCCCCCGCACCGCGCGCAAGTTCCCGCCGGCCAGCTCGGCCACCCTCGGCGCCGTTCCTGCCACCACCGCGGCGCGGCCGAGGCCTCCCAGGGCGTCGCCCGAGGCAAAGCGTTCCCAACACCCCCGCTTCCCGCAGGGGCAGGATGGCCCGTCGGGGTCCACGACCATGTGGCCGATCTCGCCGGCGAAGCCGTGGGCGCCCCGCACCAGCCGGCCGCCGGAGATCACCCCGCCGCCGATGCCCGTGCCGAGGGTGGCCAGCACGGCGTAGGAGGAACCTCTCGCCGCGCCCTGGCGGTGCTCCGCCCACGCCGCGCAGTTGGCGTCGTTGTCCACCGTGACCCGCACCCCGGCCAGCCGCCGCTCCAGGGCGGCCCGAACGGGCAGGTCCACGACGCCCTCCAGGTTGGCGGCGAAGGCCAGCACGCCGTCGCCATCGACCAACCCCGGCACGCCGACGCCCACGGTGACGCCGGGCCCGCAGCCCAGGGCCACCGCCACCTCGGCAATGGCCTCCAGCACGGCCTCGGCCCCGTCGGGGGTCGCCACCCGGTGCTCGGCCACCACCGACCCGGCGCCGTCGAGGGCCACGCCCAGGCACTTGGTACCCCCGACGTCGATCCCGATGGCCCGGGTGGTCATGTCCACACTCGTTGGGCGGGCCTGTCCCGCTCCTCGGCGGCGCCCATGTCCACCGCTCGGTCGGTCCCGACATCGTCCCTCTCGGTACCGGCGCCGGCATCTTTGACGGCAAAGACCGTCGCTATTCGACGGTCTTTGCCGTCAAACCCGGCGAGCGGGCGGCGGGAAGGGGCGCCGGGTGGCGCCACTCAGAAGCGGAGGAGGGCGCCGATGCGCCCCAGCACGTCGAGGTCGGCGTTGCCGACCACGACCTCCACCCGGCACGACTGCCCCAGGCCCTCCTCCACGGCCTCCTCCACCACGTCGTCCACCTGGTGCATGGGCGTGGCGCACACGGGGCAGGACGGGCCGAGCACGGCGAGGTGCCGGCACGCGTGGCATCTCCACCCCGGGGACTCATAGCCATCGGAGACCAACAGCGTCTCCACCCGGCGCTCCACCAGGGCGGCCAACACCTTGTCGAGCCCGGCCACCCCGCCGTTGCCCGAGCCAACGGCGTCGCGGAGCCGGGTCACCAGGGCCATCTCCTTGGCCCGCTCGACCTCGGCCTCCACGGCCAGGGCGGCCTCACAGATGACCGCGTCGGTGGCGTTGACCGGCACGCTGATGCGCGCCGCGATGCGATCCTTCAGGTAAGAGTGCAGCACCCGCTCGAGCTCGTTGCAGATCTCCTCGGGGGCGCCCACGATGAGGTGGTCGAAGCCCTGCGACTGGAAGACCGAGAAGGCGACCTGGGCCGCTCGCTTGAGGTGGTGATGGGCCAGCTCGGCGCTGTGGTCACGCACGTGGTCCTTGTTCCAGTCGCCCCGGTCGTCCTCATGACGGGGCAGCTGGTCGAACACCTCGCTCTTGTCGACGAGCTGGCCGAGCTCGAACACGAACATCCGGGCCCGCTGCTTGTCGGCCAGCAGGACGCCGAAGCGCTCGTTGTTGTCGACCACGGCCTCGAGTTGACGGATGGACGGCGAGGAGTTCGCCACCACCTGGTTGCGTACGGGCACGGGCAGTTCCACGATCTCCCAGAGCCCGGCCGCCTCGCAGGAGAACAGGGCGAGGCCTCGGGTGCGGGAGCGGTCGATGCCGGCCTTGACGTGGCCCACGATGCGGGCGACGTCGGCCTCCACGACCGGACCGTGCCGGTCAAGGGCGGAACGGGCGAGCGAGTCGAGGTGCACCTCGTAGTCCCTGGGGCGCAGGAACCGGCGGCCGTCGACGTCGAGGTACAGGGAGACGACGGGCGCGTCCTGGCTGGCCCGCACGGCCAGTGCGCGGATCGCGTCCTTGGTCAGCGTTGCCACCGTCACCTCCAAGGGATCAGTCCGATTCAGATGGGCGATGGTAGCCCGGCCCCGCTTCCGGTCTCACCGGGGCCCGGCGCCGGCCGTCCGCCGGGCGGGAGCGGGGCGGGAAGGCGCCGTGGCGGGCGGCCCAGAGGCCGACCAGCCCGAGGCCGTACATGGGCGCGAGGATCCCGAAAGCCAGGCTGGTGTTGGGCCGCACGCCCGCAGTGCCGAAGGCGGCGGCCACCTCGACGGCCAGCGACGCGAACAGGCGGCGCCGGACCGCCCGAGGAGCCGATCCCTGGAGGAAGAACAGCGACGGCACGAGGATCTCCTCGGTGCGGCTGCGGCGGACGGCGGTGGCGAAGGCGACGGTGAAGGCGGCGGTGCCGGCCCCGAAGAGGCCCAGGGCCACCACGAGGGCGACCAGGTCGGTGGACGCCACCATGGTGGCCAGGCCGGCGGTGGCGACGAAGGCCAGCGTCCCGGCCCACGATGCCTGCACGATGCGCCGGCCCGGCCATGGCGGTCCTGACGACCGCGGCCTGCTTGCCGTGGCGGGGGAAGGGCCGTGCTCCCGCGCCGTCACGTGCCGCCCCGCTCCGCCTCGACCAGGGCCCGGTCGAGGCGGGCGGCGAGAGCCTGGACGGCGAACTCCTCGACGGCGCGGCGCCTGGCCGCCCGGCCCATCTCGGCCCGGCGCTCCGGGTCGGACAACAGCTCGTCGATGGCAGCGGCGACGACGCCGGCGTCCTGCGGCCGTCGAACCACCAGGCCCGTTCGCCCGTGCTCGACCGCCTCCGCCGCTCCCCCGCTGGCCCCCGCCACCTGCGGGACCCCACAGGCAGCCGCCTCCAGGAACACGATCCCGAAGCCCTCCTGCTCGAGCCCGGCCCAGCGCGTGCGGCACGGCATGGCGAACATGTCACCGCAGCCGTACACCTCAGCCAGGGAGTCGTCCGCCACGGGGCCGAGGAATCGCACCGGCGCCCCCGCCCGCCGGGCCAGCCGTTCGAGGCGAGGCCGGTCCCGGCCGCTGCCGGCCACAGCCACGGTGAGGGCCGGATGGGCGGCGGCGAGGCGAGCGCCGGCCTCGATGAGCACGTCCATGCCCTTGCGGGGGACCAGGCGGGTGAGGCCCACGACCAACGGGCCCTCGGTGGGAAGGCCCAGCTCGGCCCGCACCTTGCTCCGCTGCCCGGCGGTGAGCGGGCGGAAGCGCTCGGTGTCCACGCCGGGCGGCACGACCGTGGTCGGCGGCATGGCCGGGCCGGCCATCCTGGCCACCTCGGCCCGTGCGTAACCGCCGGCGGACACGATGTGCACCGATCCCGCGACCACCGCCGACAGCACCGAGCGAGCGATGGGCAGGCGGGCCGGGAACGTCACCTCGGCGCCATGCAGGATGACCCCGTACGGGAAGCCCAGCCGGGGGCCGATGAGCCCGAGGGGCAGCGCCGGGTCGACGAGCACCAGGCCGGCGCCCACCTGCGAGGCCAGCTGCCGCACCCGGCGGGCGAGGCCGGGCGTGGGCAGCAGCACCGGAGACTTCGTGCGGTCGATGCGGAAGGGCTGGCCGGCGTCGAAGCGGGCTGCGTCGGGGTGGGCGGCGGTGAGCACGGTCACCCGCTCGGGGGGCAGGCGCCGCCACAGCTCCCAGAGGTAGGACTGGATCCCGCCGACCTTGGGTGGGAAGTCGTTGGTGACGAGCAGGTGGCTCATCCTGGGGTCGCCGGGGCTGACGCCGGCGACCGCGCCGGGGCCGGCGCCGTGGGCCCCTCGACCAGGTCATGGCGGCCCAGCCGCCCCGCGGCCCATGCCGCATGCTCCCGGAGCATCGGGTCCGGGTCGGCCAGGAACCGGGTCAGCACCCGGGCCACCTCGGCATCACGGCCGTCGGCCACGTTCCCGAGAGCCACCAGGGCGTTGCGCCGCAGGTACCGTGCCTGGCGGCGGGGGACGTACCAGCGCCCGAAGTGCTCGAGCAGCTCCTGGTCGCCGGCGTCGAGCATGGCCACCAGGTCGACCCAGGCCTCGTCCTCGGGACGAGGTGGCGGCGGCGGGCGCCGGAGGTCGTTGACGCGGTTGGGGGGGCACACCTCCTGGCAGTCGTCACAGCCGTAGACCCGCCCGCCCAGAGCCTCGCGGTACTCCACGGGAAAGCTTCCCGGCGCCTCCAGGAGCCAGGCCAGGCACCGGCGGGCGTCGAGCACCCCGGCGGTGACCAGGGCGCCGGTGGGGCAGGCGGGCAGGCAGCGCTGGCAGGTGCCGCAGCCGTCGTCCACCGGTGCGCCGGTGGGGGCCAGGGGGGCGTCGGTGACCACCGAGCCGAGGACGAACCACGACCCCCGGCCGGGCAACAGGAGGTTGGTGTTCTTGCCGTACCACCCGAGGCCGGCACGGTAGGCCGCCTCCCGGTCGACGAGGGCGTTGTCGTCGGCCACCACCACGGCGCGCCAGCCGTCGGCGCCAAGCCGCTCGGCCATCACGGTCAGCGCCTGGCGCAGCGGCGCGTAGGAATCCTCCCAGGAGTAGCGGGCCACGCGGCCGGCGGCAGAGGAGGCGGGCGGCTCGGGCTCGGCGCGGCGGTAGGAGAGCGCGCCGACGACCAGCGCCCGAACGCCGGCGACGCAACGTCTCGGATCAGTGGAGCGGGCGGGATCGGCGTAGGTGAAGTGCATGCCCCCGTGCAGGCCCTCCTGCTTGCGCTCGTCGAGCACCTGGCGGGTACGGAGGAACGGCTCGGCCGGCGCCACGCCCACGGCGTCGAGGCCGGCGCGGCGGCCCAGCTCCAGCACCTGCTGCCTGAGCTGGTCCGGGCCGGCAGGCCCATCGGCGTCCATGACCGTCATGCTTGCAGGCGCCGGGGCCATGGACGCGCCGATGTCGGCGACGAGCAGCGACCGGCGCTCAGGAAGGCGGCGCCGACCCCTTCGTCTCGCGCTCGTCCTCGGCGTCCAGGCGACGCACCGCGGGAGTGGACAGGATCACCACCGGCGGCTGCTCGCTGACGCGGGGGGAGATGCGACGTTCCGAACGACGCCGGCGTACCGGGGTTCGGGCCTCGCGGTCCTCGTCGGGTGGCGACCCTTCACGGCCGGCGTTCCCAGCCGCGTGCGGCGCCGGCTCGGCCCGACCAGGCCCGGAGGACGACGACTCCGCCGTGGTGGGCCTGGACTCCAGGTCCTGGCCTGGCGCAGCCTCGCGCTCGCGTGGTTCCTC
>PJQG01000019.1:0-1816 GCA_002861595.1 Actinomycetota bacterium | reverse complement strand
GCCAGCGTGGCCCCCGAGACGTTGTTGGTCACCGGCGCCTTCTTGGCCCCCACAACCTTGTTCGCCACCGGCGCCTTCTTGACCGCAGCAGCCTTTCTGCTCAGCGGGACGTTTCTGGTGGCGGGCGCCCTCGTAGCCGCCGGCACCTTCTTCATCGTCGCCGGCGCCGATTTGGCCGGCTTCCTGGCCGGCGCCGCTGCTGCTCTCCTGGCCGGCGCCTTGGCGGCGGCCCCCCTGGTGGAGGCCCGACGGGCACCGGACGCCTCGTCGTCGGCCCCCGGCACCTCCAGCGACTCCAGGCGGCGCCGGCGCCGGCCCGGCTCCAGGTACGCGAGGTCCGAGGCCAGACGGTTGCGGGCCGTCAACTCACCCGAGCGCAGGTCGACCTCCCACTGCGCCGACTGACGCCGCCGTCGAGAGGTGTAGGAGAACGAAACCACCCACTTGGTGCCATGGAGGTTGAACGCCGTCCAGGCGTTGGCGAAGACGTCTGCCGGCAGGCGCACGCCCCGCTCGGCCAGGTTGAGCAGGACCGAGGTCTCAAGCGGCTCGGCGGAGAGCCCGAGGCGCGGCTTGTTGAAGGTGAGGGCCTGGGCCCGCTCGACCACCCGGGCCTGCTCGGCGCGAATGGGATCGGCGAAACGAAGGATCCACGCCTCGTCCACCCCGGCGGCAGCGGCGATCTCGCTCACCGTTCCACCTGCTCGCAGCCGGGCCTGGATCTCCCGCGGGCTCAGGGAGCTGACGGCCTTGGCCGGCGGGGGTGGTGGCAGCGGCACCGCCGGGGTGGACGAGGCCTCGGCATCATGGCCGGCCCCCGCACCCTCGTCGGCGGCCTCGTCTCCGCCGTCGCGGAGGCGCTGCGCCTCCCTCAGTGCGGCCAGCAGCTTGTCGTCGGCGGTAACCGTGTACTTGCCGGTCCTCGCGCCCCGGCGCGCGCTCAGGATCAGACCGGTGTGATCGGTGGTGAGGCCGACGAGGTGAAGCTGTTGCACCGCGGCGGAACGTACCACCGACCGTGGCCCGCCCCAGGGACCCCGCCACCGTCAGCCGGTACGGCGGCGGTGGCGGAGACCCGGCAGCAGGCCGGCGCCGGCCAAGAGGCGGACGCCACGCTCCTCGGCGGCGTCGATGACGACGGCGTCGTCCGGCTCGCGGCCGCAGATGAAGCTCACCACGCAGTCATCGCAGGCGCTCGTTCCCTCCATGATGCAGTCGGCACAGCTGATCGTGATGCTTTGTCCCATGCCTGCATCATGGCCGGCCCCTGTGACAGCATCGCTGAACGACGACGAAGGACGGGCCGGTTCCGGCCTGGCCTCCCGGTCAGCGGCCGAGGAGCTCGCCCAACTGCGCCGAGGACACCACGTTGGCGCCCCGGGACCGCGCCCCCTCCTGTACCCGCCGGTCACTGGAGGCGACCACCACCGGCCGGTTCGGGAGCACGCCGTCGACCATGGCGAGGATGACGTCGTCGGCTTCCACGTCGGGCGGCGAGAACGTCACCCGCACCGGCAGCCGGCCGCCCGGCCGGGCCACCGACCCGGCCAGCTCGGCGCCGTCGAACACCACGTGCACCTCCGCGCCGGTCCGGGCGGAGAGCTCGGAGAGGGCGTCGACCAGGCGCTGGCGCAGCTCGGCCGGCGCCACCGCGGGCCAGATCGACATGGCCACGTTGTAACCGTCGACGAGGACCAGCACCTCGGGCACCCGGACGAGATGGGCGGCGGCCTCGGCGGAGTCCTCGAACACAGCAGGCGGAAGGGCAACCGGGCGCCGGCGGGGCGGCGGCGGCATCCGGTGGTCGGGCGTGGCG
>PJQG01000024.1:10565-15631 GCA_002861595.1 Actinomycetota bacterium | reverse complement strand
TACCCCGAGCCCCCGCCTGCGGGAGGCTGCGTCGGCGCGTCGTCGTCCACGATGGTGCCCACGCCCTGGGCGTCGGCGAGGGCGGCGACGTTGGTGGGGTTGGACAGGTTGACGAGGAACGTCTCGTTCGGCTCGTCGACGCCGTCACCCTGCACGGGCACGACGACGGTCCTGGAGGTTTCGCCCGGGGCGAAGCTGACCGTGCCGGAGGTCGAGGTGTAGTCGGCGGGCGCGGTGGCCGAAGCGTCGGCAGTGGCGTAGGCCACGGTCACGGTGGAGGCGGAGGCGGCCGACAACGACACCGTGAAGGAGGCATTGGTGGTGCCGGTGTTGCCCTCGGTGGCGTTGGCGTCGGAGATGGACATGCCCGGGTCACCCAGGTAGCGGGCGACGGCCACGTCCGTCTGGCCGTCGATCTCGGCGGCACCGGCAGCCAGGATCTTGCCGTCGGCCTGGAGCGTCAGCCCGAAGGAGGGCGCGCCCGTGCCGATGGTGGTGGTGACCTTTCCGTCGGTGCCGAAGGTGGGGTCGAGGCCGCCGTCGGCGTTGTAGCGGGCCACGGCGAAGTCAGGGCTGGCCAGACCGCCGGCCAGACCGCCGGCGACGACCTTCCCGTCAGGCTGGAGGGCCAGGTCGAAGAGGATGTCGTCGGTGGCGATGTCGGTGGTGACCCTGCCGTCGGTGTCGAAGCTGGTGTCGAGGCTGCCGTCAGCGTTGTAGCGGGCCAGGGCGAAGTCGGCGTTGCTCACGCCGCCCGCCACGATCCTGCCGTCGCCGGACACGGCCACGGCGTTGGCCCCGTCGCCGGTGGCGGTGCCGATGTCGGTGGTGGCCTTGCCGTCGGTGTCGAAGCTGGTGTCGAGGCTGCCGTCGGCGTTGTAGCGGACCAGGGCGAAGTCGTCATTGCTTCTGCCCGCCACCACGATCCTGCCGTCGGGCTGCAGGGCGACACCAGTCGCCTCGTCGGTGGTGCCGGTGCCGATGTCGGTGGTCACCTTCCCGTCGCCGCCGAAGCTGGTGTCGAGGCTGCCGTTGGCGTTGTAGCGCACGACGGCGAAGTCGAGCGCGAGGTCCTCTAGCGAGGTGCCGACCACCACCGAAAGGCCGGCCACGACGATCCTGCCGTCGGGCTGGAGGACGAGGCGGAAGGCCGAGTCGACGGTGCCGGTGCCGATGTCGGTGGTGAGCTTGCCGTCGGTGTCGAAGCTGTTGTCCAGGCTGCCGTCGGCGTTGTAACGGGCCACGGCGAAGTCTTCATCCGAGGTGCCGGCCACCACGATCCTGCCGTCGGGCTGCAGGGCGACACCGGTCGCGTCGTCGACGGTGGCGCCGCCGATGTCGGTCGTGACCTTGCCGTCGGTGTCGAAGCTGGTGTCGAGGCTGCCGTCCGGGTTGTAGCGGACGACGGCAAAATCGTCGCCACTCGTGCCGGCCACGACGATCCTGCCGTCACCTTGCACGGCGACGTCGAAGCCGAAGTCGTCGACCCCGGCGGCGCCAATCGGCGTGGTGACGATCCCGTCGGTGTCGAAGCTGGCGTCCAGGTCGCCCGGGGCGGCATGGGCGGGCGAGGCGAGGAAGGCCACAACGGGCAGTTGGAGACAGAGTGCGGCCAGTGCCGCCCTGAACAGCCGGGAAGTGGAACGGGCGCGGGGACGCATCACGTGGTCGACCTTTCGCAGCGCGGATAGAAGAACTGCCGGACTCGCCAAACCAGCTGTGAGCGAGGCCCCTCCACTCGCCGGGCGCGCACCATAGGGCTGGCCTCTTGTGATGTCAAATACCCTGGCTGCACCTTGGCGGCGAGGGCGCACAGCTCAGCCCCGAGGGAGCACCAGGGGCCTGGTCGTGGTCGTCGTGGTCGGCTCCGGCTTCGGTCCGGCGCCGGACCCGCCCCCGCCGGCCCCACCCACCGGGCCTCCCGTCGATCCGCCGGGCGGCGGTGCCAGCGGCGTCCCGGCGCCAGGGGGCTCCACCGGCGGGGGCGGCTGCTCGACCAGGTACTTGCCCCCCGGGTCGGGCTCGGACTGCTTGCGGCGGTCCCCGGGGTCGAAGCCGCCACGGGCGTCGCGGCGCAGGGCGTTGGCCAGGTCCTTGATGGGCGGAGCGTCGGTGAACTCGGTCATCGGAACGCCGGCCAGCGCCTGGCTCATGAACCGCTTCCACGTCTGGGCGGGGATGGTGCCCCCGAAGACCTTGTCGACGCCGCGGATGCCCCGCAGTGGCGTCTTCTGGTCCGTCGAGTACCCCATCCACACCGAGGTGCTGAGCGTCGGCGTGTAGCCGACGAACCAGGCGTTGGAGAAGTTCTGGCTCGTGCCGGTCTTGCCCGCCGCCGGCCGGCCGATGGCGGCGGCCCGCCCCGTGCCCGACGTCACCACCTGCTTGAGGATCTCGGTGGTGGCATCGGCCACGATCTCGTCGAGGACGCGGGCCCGCTGAGGGCGGGTGTTGTCCTCCAGCACCCGCCGCTTGCCGCCGACCGTCTCGGCCACCTCCAGCACGGGGGTGGGCTCGGCCCGCTCCCCTCGCGCCGCGAACACGCCGAAGGACGACGCCATGTCGAGGGGCGAGACGTCGATCACCCCGAGGGCGTAGGTGCCGCTACAGGTGTGGAAGCTCGGGCTGTACCAGGCCGAGCTGATCCCGAGGTCGCGCGCCATCTCGGCCGTCTCCTTGCAGCCCACGTCGCGCACGAGCTGGGCGTAGACGGTGTTGATGGAGCTGGCCGTGGCCCGCTCGAGGGTGGCGCTGCCCCCGCCGCCGCCCTCGTTGTTGCCGATCGTGCACTTGTCGGTGGCGGTCTCCCGGCAGTCCGGGATGCGGAACGCTCGGGGCGCGGAGTACACCTTGGTGGGCAGGAAGCCTTTGGACAGGGCGGCAGCCAGCACGAAGGGCTTGAACGAGGATCCCGGTTGGCGCCCGGTCCCCCCGCCTTCCACGAACCTGCCCTCCAGGCACGGCGGGGGGACTTCCACCTTCAACTTCGGGTCCCGGGCCCGGCCGGGACAGCCGCCCAGGGCCAGGTTGACCTGGGAGGCGGCGAAGTCCCGCCCGCCCACCAGCGCCTTGACGTAGCCCGTGGGCGGCTCCACCGCCACCAGCGACATCTCGAGGGGGGCGCTCGTGCCCTTCAGCGCCTCCCGCACCGCGGCCTCGGCCTGGTCCTGGAGGACGGGGTCGAGGGTGACGGTGACCTCCAGCCCACCCCGGAACACCTTGTCCTGGCCGTAGCGCTGCTCAAGGTAGCGCCGGACGTAGTCCACGAAGAAGGGGAATCGGGTGTTCTGCTGCTGGGACGGGTGCACCACGGTCACCGGGCCGGGAGGTTGGGCCGCTCCCCTCGCAGCCAGCCACACCCGCTGGGCCAGGGCCTCGTCGTGCTGGGATCGGGTGATGTAGCCCTCCTCCAGCATCTTGCCCAGCACCAGGCGGCGCTTGCCCTCGGCCAGGGCCGGGTTGCCCCGAGGCTCGTAGCGGCTGGGCGCGGGGATCAGCCCGGCCAGCATGGCCGCTTCGGACACGCTGAGCTGGACGACCGGCTTGCGGAAGTAGCTCTCGGCCGCCGCCCCCACGCCGTAGATCCCCTCGCCCAGGTAGATGTTGGAGAGGTACTTGAACAGGATCTCCTCCTTGTCGACCTGGCGGTCGAGCTGGCTGGCCAGCACCGCCTCGCGGATCTTGCGCACGAAGGTGCGCTCCTGGCCGACGTAGGCGTTCTTCACGTACTGCTGGGTGATGGTGGACCCGCCCTGGGCCAGGTTCTTGTTGCGCACGTCGGCCCACAACGCCCGCATGCTGCCCCGGGGATCGATGCCCCCGTGCTCGTAGAAACCCTTGTCCTCGGCGGCGATGACCGCCTGTTTGAGGACCCGGGGGATATCGGCCTTCTTGACCGGCACGTTCTGCTCGTACTCCCGGAAGGCGCCGATCTCCATGCGGTTGCCCTTGGCGTCGATGGCGTAGACGCGGCTGATGCGCGACTCGACGGTGGGCCGGGCCTCGGGCAGCACCGCCGGCAGGGGGGCGAAGAAGAACATGACCAGCACGGTGACGCCGACCGTGACCGGCACGGCGAAGGAGCAGACGAGGAAGAGGGCGACCGAGCGCAGGACGCTGCGCACCAGGGGCGGCATCATTCGGCTCTGATCTTCCCACGGCGCGGCGCCTCTTGGCGGTACGGGCGCGGCCGACGGTCGGCGACGGCCCAGTCAGTCCAGCTCGGCCATCACCACGCCGGCCTCCACCCAGGCGGGGTAGGCGCGCAGGTCGCCGGCCGTCCTCGCCCCGACCACGCGCCGGCCCGTGGCCAGCTCGTACACCCAGCCGTGGAAGGGGCACACGACGCAGCCGTCGACCACCGCGCCGTCGGCCAGGGGCCCGCCGGCGTGCAGGCAGGCGTTGTCCACCACCCGCACCGAGCCGTGGACCAGGAACACCGCAACCGCCCGCCCGCCCGCCCGCACCAGCCGCCCGCGGTCGGGCTCCAGGGTGTCCAGCTCGCACAGCTGCACGGGGGCCACGGCTCGTAGTCTGGCGGCTGTGGCCGCCCATCCTCGCTCGGTCGACGCGCTGGCCCGGGAGCTGACCGACACCGGCCTGCCCCACCCCCTCCTCGTGGACGCGGCCCGGGAGGCGGTGGCCGCCGGCGCGCCGGAGTCGGCCCGGGCCAGGGCCGAGGCCGTGGCCCGCTCCCTCCTGCGTCCCGTGGTCAACGCCACCGGCGTTCTGCTGCACACCAACCTGGGCCGGGCTCCCCTCGCCGTGCACCAGGACGCCCGTTACGCCAACCTCGAGTTCGATCTCGACAGCGGCCGGCGCGGCTCGCGCAGCCGCCACGCCGCCGCGCTGCTGGCCCGGGCGTGCGGTGCCGAGGCGGCCCTGGTCGTCAACAACGGCGCCGCCGCCCTCCTGCTGGTGCTGTCGGCGTTGGCCCGTGACCGCTCGGTGGTGGTGAGCCGCGGGGAGCTGGTGGAGATCGGCGGCGGGTTCCGGGTGCCCGAGGTGATGGCCGCCTCAGGGGCCCGGCTGGTGGAGGTGGGAACCACGAACCGCACCCGTCGGCG
>PJQG01000024.1:10374-10551 GCA_002861595.1 Actinomycetota bacterium | reverse complement strand
CGGTCTCGGCGGGCCGGGGCGGCGGCGGGGGCGGCAGCGGCACCGGCGGCAGCGGCGCCGGCGGCACCGGCGGGGGCGGCGGCGATGTCCCCGCCCTCCTCCTCAAGGTCCACCAGTCCAACTACCGCATGGTCGGCTTCACCGAGGACGTGTCCGTGCGGGAGCTGGCCACCCTCG
>PJQG01000024.1:0-10337 GCA_002861595.1 Actinomycetota bacterium | reverse complement strand
GGACGCCGCCGCCCCCTGGCTGGCCGGCGGCCCCCCGGCGTGGTTGGCGGCCGAGCCCGCAGCCCGCCAGACGCTGGCCGCCGGCGCCGCGATCGTTACCTTCTCTGGGGACAAGCTGCTGGGCGGGCCCCAGGCCGGCGTCATCGCCGGGCAGGAGGATCTGGTGGCGGCGTGCGCCCGCCACCCCCTGGCCCGGGCCTTGCGCCCCGGGTCTCTGGTGCTGGGCGCCCTCCAGGAGACGGCCCTCGCCTACCTCCGGCGAGACGGGGACGCCATCCCCTTCTGGCGCATGGCGGCGACGCCGGTCGGCGCCCTGCGCACCCGGGCCACGGCGCTGGTGCCCGCCACCAGCGGCGAGGTGGTCGAGTGCGAATCGGTGCCCGGCGGCGGCTCCGTCCCCGGTCTCACCATCCCCTCGGTGGGCGTCGCCGTCGCCGGCGACCACACCGCCGCCCTGCGGAGGCAGGACCCACCCGTCATCGCCCGCGTCCACGAGGGCCGCACCATCCTCGACCTGCGCAGCGTCGACCCGGCCGACGACGCGGTGGTGGCCAAGGCCCTCGCCGCCCTGTAGCGGTCGGGACCGGGACAGGCTGGGTCGTGCACGTCGTCGCCACCGCCGGCCATGTCGACCACGGCAAGTCCACCCTGGTCCTGGCCCTCACCGGCATGGACCCCGACCGCTTCGCCGAGGAGAAGGCGCGGGGCCTCACCATCGACCTCGGGTTCGCCTGGACGCGCCTGGCCAGTGGCCGCGAGCTGGCCTTCGTGGACGTGCCCGGCCACGTGCGCTTCATCAAGAACATGCTCGCGGGGGTGGGGGCGGTGGACGCCTCGCTGTTCGTGGTGGCCGCCACCGAGGGCTGGAAGCCCCAGTCCGAGGAGCACCTGCGCATCCTGGAGGTCCTCGGAGTGGAACACGGGCTGGTGGCGCTGACCAAGGTCGGCCTGGTGGACGACGAGTGGCTGGAGCTGGCCCACCTGGATCTCGCCGACCACCTGAAGGGGACCTTTCTGGAGGACGCAGACGTGGTGGACGTGGACGCGGTGTCCGGTACCGGCCTGGCCGACCTGCAGGCCGCCCTCGACCGGATGCTGGAGGGCACGCCCACCGCGCCCGACCGGGGCCGGCCCCGGCTGTGGGTCGACCGGTCGTTCGCGGCCAAGGGGTCGGGCACGGTCGTCACCGGCACCTTGGCGGGCGGGCCGCTGGCCGTGGACGACGACCTGGTGGTGGTCGGCGGGGGCTCACCCTCGAGCGCGGCGTCGGCCCCCCGGGCCCGGGTGCGCAGCCTCCAGAGCCACAAGGCCAAGCTCACCCACGCGTCGCCCGGCCGGCGCCTGGCCGTCAACCTGGCCGGCATCCACCACCACGAGGTGGAGCGGGGCCACGCCCTCGTGCGCCCGGACCAGTGGGCCCCCACCCGCCGGCTCGACTGCTCGCTCACCGTCCTCGCCAGCCTCGACCACGACGTCTCCCGCCGGGGCGCCTACCAGGCTTACATCGGGTCGGGCGAGCACCCGGTGCGCATGCGGGTGTTGGGCGCCGAGGCGTTGGCGCCGGGAGCGGTCGGACTGGTGCGCCTCCACCTGCCCGTCGCCCTTCCCCTGCTGCCGGGTGACCGCTACGTGCTGCGGGAGAGCGGGCGGGCCGAGACGGTGGGCGGCGGCGAGGTGCTCGACGTGGCCCCCGTGCTGCCCGCCTACCGGGCCCGCCCGACCCGCTCGGTGGACCGCGTGATCTCCGAGCGGGGCTGGGTGGAGGCCGAGGTGCTGGAGCGGCTCACGGGAGAGCGCCGGCCGGCCACCGTCGGGGGGCGATGGGTGGTGGACCCCGGGGTGCGGACCGCGGCCGAGGAGCGGTTGGCGGCGGCGGTGGATGAGGCAGGGCCGCTGGGGCTTGACGTAGCCGGCCTCGACGAGCGGGAACGGGCCCTCCTCGCCGGACTCGACGGCGTGACGGTGGATGCCGGCCGGGCCAAGCGCGGCGCAGGGGGCGAAGGTGCTGCTGGCGACCCCCTGGCCGGCCACCCCTACCTGGCCGCCCTCCAGGCCTCCCCCTTCTCGCCCCCGCCTCCGGAGGGCGTCGACCGGGCCGAGCTACGGGAACTGGCCCGGCGGGGCCTGGTGGTGGAGCGCGAGGGCGTGTGGTTCTCGCCGTCGGCGTTGGAAGAGGCGGCGCGTATCGTCGCCCGCTTGCTCGTCACCTCACCTGAGGGCGTCACCGTGGCCCAGGTGCGAGACGCCCTCGGCACCAGCCGCAAATACATCCTGCCCGTGCTGGCCCACCTCGACGCCAGCGGCGTCACCCGCCGGCGGGGCGACCTGCGCATCGGCGGCCCCCGCCTGCCGGCCCCTTCCTGAGCCGCCGTCGCCCTCGGCTCCACCTTTCGAGGACATGGCACCCGGATTCCGGGGACCATGTCCTCGAAAGCGGGGGTCAGCCCTGGCGGGCCAGGAGGTCCTTGCGCTCGGCCTCGTTGAGGCCGCCCCAGATGCCGTGGGGCTCTCGGATGCGCAGGGCGTAGTCGAGGCACGGCTGGCGCACCGGGCACGCGGCGCACATGGCCTTGGCCTGGGCCTCCCGGTGCTCCTTGTCCTCCTTGCGTTCGAAGTGGGAGGGCGGGAAGAACACCGACGCCAGCGGGCCACGGCAGGAGGCCTTGACCTGCCATATCTGTTCGGCTTCGAGTTGGACGCTCACGAAAGTTTCCCCTTTCGGACGACCGACCCTAGCGCCGTCTTCTGGAAGGAACAAGGGGCAATTTTCGCGGCACCGAAGGGTCTGAACCGCTGCTGACCTGCAGGTTCCTCAGTGCCTGCGGTAGTCCTTGGCCCCCCCGGCCTCTGGTTCGACCTCCAGCAGGAGCCCGTCGATACCGACCACCCGCACGCCGTCACCCGCCGCAATCGGGGTGGACCGATTGGTGCGGGCCCGCCACGGCGCGCCTCGCACCTCCACGGTTCCTTCCGGGTCGATGACGGCCAGGGCTGAGCCCAGCTCGCCCACCATGGACTCGCGCCCGACGGTGGGCGTCGAGAACCGCGACCGCACCATGGCCGGTAGACCGGCCACCATCAACAGACCCACGCCGACCACAACGATCACCAGCACGAGGGGTGAGGGAGCGAGGCCGTGCTCGTAGAGCCACAAGCTGCCGCCGGTGAGCGCAGCGGTGCCGATCACGGTCCAGGCGCGGGGCGCGCCGGCCTGGATGTCGATGGCGTAGCCGAGCATCCCCAGCAGGATGAGGCCGACAGCGAGCGGCCGGGTCGGCAGCGCCCCGAGGCCGTAGGAGGCGAGGACCACGCAAGCAGCGCCGGTGAGGGCGGCGGCGCCGATGCCGGCGGTGTACAGCTCCAGGACCAGCAGCGTCAGGCCCACGACGAGGAAGAGGTAGGCGACCGACGGGCTCGCAGCGCTGTGCAGCAGCCGAGGCAGCAGACCGAGCTTGGCGAAGCGCACCTCCACCGTCGGGCGCCGGCGGGGGTCCTTTCCGGGCTCACGCACCACCTCCGCCGTCTCGAGGCGGGTGTCACCCACCTGGCGGCCGTCGAGCTCCACGATGAAGTCGCCCAGGGTGGGCGCGCTGAGGTCGACCACCTTCTCCTCCAGAGCCTGGGCCGCCTGCAGCTTGCGCCCCTCGCTACCCACCCGGCCACGGGTGGTCATGCCGCTCACCGGTGCCGCCCGCAACAGCTCGAAGGCCTGGCCGAAGGCCCGGCTCCCACTGGGCCCGACCCACACGGCCACCGGCACGGACGAGTGGGAGATGCGGAAGGCCAGCACCTCGATCGCCTGCCGGGAGGCGACGCCCCCGCCGCTGTCGACCTGGATCACCAGCGCCTCGGCACCGCCGCTCTCGGCGTCGCGAAGGGCGTCGGTCACGAAGTCGACCTGGATGGGGTCGACCAGGCCCACGACCTCGATGACGTCCACATGGGGCGGCGGCGGCGCGGCCGCCGCCGGCCCGGCGGCGAGGCCGAGCACGACGAGGACGGCGAGCACGGAGCTGGCCACGAGGGAGGTCGGTAGTCTGCGCATTCGAATGGATCCTGCCGGGTTCTGCCGCCAGGCCCGTGTCCTCATCGTCGCCGGGAAGGGTGGGGTGGGCAAGACCACGGTTAGCGCAGCGGTGGCCCGTATGGCGGCCATGGCCGGGCTCACCTGCCTCATCGTAGAGGTGGAGGGCAAGAGCGGGTTGGCGGCCGCCTTCGGCAGCAGCGAGACCCTCACCTACGAGGAGGTGGAGCTGTCTCCGGGCGTCAAGGCCCGCACGCTGACTCCTGACGACGCCCTCGTGGAGTACCTGGAGGACCGCGGAATGCGCCGGCTGTCCCGTCGGCTGCTGTCGTCGGGCGCCGTCGACGTGGTGGCCACGGCCGCTCCGGGGATCAAGGACATCCTCGTGCTCGGCAAGGTGAAGCAGCTCGAGCGGGCCGCGGCGGCCGACCTCGTCGTCCTCGACGCACCGGCCGCCGGGCACGCCGTCACCTTCCTCACCAGCGCCGCGGGGCTCCTCGACGCCGTGCGGGTCGGGCCCATCCGGGCCCAGGCGACCGAGGTGCTGGAGCTGCTGGGCGACCCGCAGCGGTGCCAGGTGCTGCTCGTCACCCTGCCGGAGGAAACACCGGTGAACGAGGTGGTCGAGACCGCCTACAAGTTGGAGGACCGGGTCGGGGTGCGGCTCGCTCCGGTCGTCGTCAACGGCCTCTACCCGGCGGTGGCCGGGCTCGACGTCGATCCCAGGGATGCGGCCGTCCGTTCGGAGGTCCATCTCCGTCCCGGTGAGGCCGAGGCACTGGAAGAGGCGGCCTGCTTCCGCCGCGGGCGGGTTGCCCTCCAGGGCGAGCAGGTGGACCGGCTGGCCCAGTCCCTCGCTCTGGCGCAGCTGCACCTTCCCTTCCTGTTCACCACCGAGGTGGGTGCGGAAGAGGTGGACGTGCTCGCTGCCGCTCTCGGCGAGGCCGTGCGCGGGCTCCCCGGATGACGTCGCTGGCGGCACTGGCACAGGAGCGCAGGATCATCGTGTGCTGCGGTCCGGGTGGGGTGGGCAAGACCTCGCTGGCTGCGGCCACGGCCGTGGAGGGAGCCCGCCGGGGCCGGCGGGCCTGCGTGGTGACCATCGACCCGGCCCGTCGCCTCGCCGACGCCCTGGGGCTGGGCGAGCTGACGAACACGCCGGGGCGCATAGGCGGGGACTGGCCCGGCGAGCTGTGGGCGTTGATGCTCGACACCGGCTCCACCTTCGACGCGCTCGTCCGCCGCTACGCCCCCAACCCCGAACAGGCGGAGGCGATCCTGGGCAACCGGCTCTACCGCAACATCGCCGGGGCGCTGTCGGGGACCCAGGAGTACATGGCCACCGAGAAGCTCTACGAGTTGCACGAGGAAGGCCGCTTCGACCTCATCGTGGTCGACACCCCTCCGACCCGCAACGCCCTGGACTTCCTCGACGCCCCCCGCCGCCTCGCCCGCTTTCTCGACAACCGCGTCTTCCGCCTGGTCGTCATGCCCACCCGCGCCTACCTGAAGGCAGTCAGCGTCGCCACCCAGGCCTTCCTGCGCACCGTGAGCAAGGTGGTGGGATCCGAGGTCATCTCCGATGCCGTCGCCTTCTTCCAGGCCTTCGAGGGCATGGAGGAGGGCTTCCGCGACCGGGCCCGTGAGGTGGACGGGCTGCTTCACAGCTCCTCGGCCGCCTTCGTGCTCGTGACCACGGCCCGGCGCGACGCCGTCGAGGAGGGGCTCTTCTTCGCCGGCCGGCTCCGCGACTACGGCTTCGAGGTGGAGGCGCTGGTGGCCAACCGGCTCCACCCCCGCTTCGGTGCCGGCTCGGGCTCGGGCTCGGGCTCGGGCTCGGCGGGCGCCGACCGGGAGCGGGCCCGGGCCCTCGCCGGGACGCCGCTCGGGCCGCTCTTCGCCAACCTGGCCGACTTCCGCCAGGTGGCGGAACGGGAGGAGGCGCACTTCGCGGCCCTAGCCGAGCAGGTGGCGCCGGCGCCGGTGGTGCGGGTCCCGTTCCTGGCCGGCGACGTCCACGACCTCGAAGGGTTGGCCGAGCTCAACCGCTCGCTGTTCCCGCCGGCCGACTGACTCCCCGCCGTTGCGAGTACATAGCGGGCCGTTTCGGCCCGCTATGTACTCGCAACCGCACCGGGTCGGCTACGAGGTGGGTTCGGAGGGTGCGAGGAGGGCGGCGGCGGCCTCCTCGACCGTCTCGGCCACGGTGACGATGCGGTCGAAGCCGGTGGTGCGCAGCAGGCGGACGAGGGTCGGGCGGTTGCAGGCCACAGCCACGTCGCCGCCCAGCTCACGGGCGCGGCGGATGCCGCCGATGAGGGCACCGAGGCCGGCGGAGTCGACGAAGGGAACGCCCGACATGTCGATCAGCAGCCGGGGGGTGGACGCCAGCTCGGCCAGGGACTGGCGGAACTGACTGACGGTGAATGCGTCCAACTCGCCGACCGGGCGGCAGATGGTGTACCCATCGGCCTCCTCAGTCTGGATGTCGAGCAATGCTTTCCTCCTGGCAGGCAGCTCAAGAATGGTACCCGTGCCGGCGGCCGGTTACCCTCGGATCGTGCCGGACATCGTGTTGGCGAGCGACGAGGAGTGGGTGCGAGACGAGATTCGCTCCGTCGTGTCCAGTGTGCCCGACGCCACCCTGCGGGAGGTCACCAGCGGCGCCGCCGTCCTCCCGTCGGTGGCCCAGGCCCTGCCCCACCTGGTGGTCGTCGACATGCAGATCGGCAGCATGGGGGGCATGGCCGTCTGCCTGGACCTGCGCCTCGAGGAGAGCGGGGGCCGAATCGGCCACGTCCCGGTGCTCATGCTGCTCGACCGGCGGGCCGACGTCTTCCTCGCCCGCCGCGCCGGCGCCGAGGGCTGGATCGTCAAGCCGCTCGACCCCATCCGCCTCCGCAAGGCGGTACGGGCGCTCCTGGCCGGCGGCACCTACCACGACGAGTCGTACAAGCCCGAGCCCGTCGGGTGACGACGGGCCAGGGCGCCGTCGCCGTCGGGTAGCATCAGAAGACCACGGGAAGTAGCGCAGCTTGGTTAGCGCGCAGCGTTCGGGACGCTGAGGCCGCGGGTTCGAATCCCGCCTTCCCGACGACAAAACCCCTTGTGAGGGGGGTGTAGCGGCGCCCCTCCCTCGCGCATGGGCAGTTCATCGCGCCTTCATCGCGCGGACGCTGTCGTTCGGCCCGCGAGAACGGGTCGGCGAGCAGTTCCGCGGCCTCCTCGTCGCCCTCGTCCGTCGCCCTGACGTAGAGCGCCAGGGTGAGGCGGGGGTCCGAGTGGCCGAGTCGCTTCTGCGCCGTCTTCATGTCGACCTTCGCCCGCACCATCTCCGTGGCGTTCTCACGGCGAAGGTCCTCGAAGCCGAAACGCCGTCCGACCGCCCGACGCGACAGCGCGCCCGAACATGATCGCCACCACCCTGGACCGCGCCGCCGCCTGCGCCTCTCCAAGGAGGCGGGACTGGCCTACCCCGGGCTCGCCGAGCCGAGCACATCCCACCCGGCCCCTCCGCTGCCTCCTCGATCGCATCGACCAGCGCGAGGAGCTCGCCGCCACGGCCGATGAGGTCGCGACAGAGGGTCTGGTCCACGCGAGCAGCATGGCGGGCGCTGAGCCGGCCTCAGCCGCCCACGCGCAGGCGTTCTACTCGAACGCCAACAAGCCAGCCACGAACGACGGGCCCGGCCCGAGCCCACCGCCACGCCGAGGCCTTCTACGGAGCGATTCATTGCGCGTTCCGCCCGACGGCTTCACCTCCCTGCTCTCAAGACCTCGCTCACCCGGGACAGCCCTGGCATCGGCTACTCGAACTTGGCAAAGCTCCCGAAGGGCTCACCTCCTCGCGATCGGAACTGTCGGGCGGTCGGGCACGGAACGGTTGCCCGTCTACGGCCACGCCTTCCGTTGCCGAACCGCGAGTCAGCATCACCGGCGAGAGCCGCCGATGCCGCCGAGCAGGCCGTCGTTGTCGCCGCCGCTGTCGTCGCCGTTGCCGCCGCTGTCGTCGTCACGACCGTCGTCTCCGTCCTCGAAGAGCGACAGCAGGCCGCCGTCGTCGCGGTTTTCGTCGCCGCCGTCGTCGCGGTTTTCGTCGCCGCTGTCGTCGCTGTCGCCGCCGCTGTCGTCGTCACGACCGTCCTCGTCGTCGTCCGAAAGCCCGAGGAACTCTAGGAGCTCTTCCAGGAGGTCCTCGTCACCACCGTTCTCGTCGCCGTCGTCGCCGGGGTCGGAAGCGGTGACGCCGGCGGCGCGCTCAGAACTCGTCGTCGCGAGCGACTGCCCCGGAAGGAGCAAGCCGAGCACCAGCGCGGCGAAGAGTGCAACCAGTCGTGTGATCCAGCTTCTCATGAGGCATCTGTCTCCTTTTTGCTCGGAACCCGCACGAGCCCCACCTTGAGCTCGCGGAACTGCCGCCCTTGTGTGCGACCAAACCGTGCTGGCCGCCGCTTCACCGGTTGACCGCGCTTGCGCAGCTACGTGCATCGCAGCTATTCGCTTGGCAAGTCGGCTGGTCTCAGCTCCGGGTGTTGACCGCCGCGTGAGCTGAACACGCGCGCCGGCGTTGGCGACAGCCGGTGTGAGCACGGCCAGCGAGGCGCAGGCGCGGCGGGGGCACGGCCGGCGGGGTGGCGGAGGTGGGCGGCGCGAAGGTGAGCGCTCCTGAACGCGCAAGAGCCCCCTCGCCCGAATCTCTTGGCCGAGTTCGCGAGAGGGCCCTTCCTGACGATGCACGGAGGCGTCGCTGTGCTCATCGTAGGGGTGGACCAGGTAGCAGCGGCCATTAGTTAGCCAGGTGAGCGACATCAGCACGCGCGGGGCACGCGGTTGCACGTCTATACCCTGCCCCTCGGCTGTGGAAGGAGCACGGTTGTTATCGGAGGCCGGCGGCGATGAGCCACGCTACGAGAAGGCCAGAAGGATCAGGCCCAGGCTGGGCGAGGTGAGACCCCAGCACGAGGCCCTCGCCTACTCAACGACCCTGTTTCACTCCGCTCTGTACTGCGTCATCACGATGGGCTCCCTTCTCCACGCGTTGCTGCATTCGCGCGGGCGAGGCCGGCCTTGTCCATGCTCCGAGCATCTTCAAGCGGTCGTCAACCACGCGGCGACGACCTGGCATCGTCGGATCTCCCTGTCCTGTCAACGTCCGAGCGCCCGACGCCGCCTTCGCGCTGAGCTGCGCAGAAGGATGGCCCAGCCGATGGCGCTGCCGGCGGCGAACAGGAACCATTGCGCCGCATAGGCGAGGTGGGGGCCGTCGTCCAGTTTCGGGGCGGGCAGGGCGGCGGGGAACGTCGCCGTGCGCACGCCTCCCCCGTCGAGATCCAGGTACAGGGGATACAGCGGGACCGACAAGCGACGCTCCAGTCCGGGAATGTTGACAGCCCCAACCGAAAGCGGTGCATCGGACCTCGGACGGTCGGGCAGGAAGCGGCCGGCCGGCTCTGACTGCCGCAAGAGCCCCGTAATCGTCGTCTGCCCCGAAGGCGCCTGCGCCGCGGCCGCCGGCCAGCTCTCCCCCATGTCGACCGGCACCCATCCACGGTTCACGATGATGCTCCCGCGCGCCGTCCTCATCGGCGTGAGCACGTGGAACCCCGGCAGGCCGTGGTTCGACCTGAACCTGACCAGCACCTCGTTCGCCGTGTCGTAGCGGCCACGCACCCGTACCCGTCGGAAGGCCAGACCAGCCGCCTCCGTCGATCCTTGCCATCCACGCGCTGGGAGCGGCATCACCGTCTCCGAGCGACGGGAAACGAGGGCGTTGTAATCCCGACGCTGGTCCAGCCGCCTCAGCTGCCAGAGACCCAGGCTGACCAGGACGACGGCGAGGGCGAGGACGGCCAGGTGGCCGAGGAGCCAGCGAGGGCGCAGTGCGAAGCGGTACATCTTCCGACGCTTAACCTACTGGTGCCGTTTCCACTTTTTCATCTCGGCCCCGGCCCTCCGGGGGCCTACCGCCCCAGCGCGGCTAGCCCGCGGCTAGCCCTGACCCTCCGCGTTGGTCGGTGACTCCCTCACCTTGGTCGTGGACGAGCGAAGCTCATCGGGTCTTCTTGGTGGGAAACCCGCTCGGCTTCGAGAACACGCGACCGCCGGGTTCGTGTCCGCTGTCCAGCGCTCCATCCCGGCGCCGGAACCACGAGCCGACCGTCCCGAACGATCCAGTTTCACGGAATCGTTGCGCTCGGTGCCGTTGACGCTCGGTTCTGGACGGAACGTACAAAACGTAGAGCTCGAGCCGAGGAGAAGGCAGAACGTAAGGAGTCAGGTGGCTCCGGCCAGAGCGGGTGGCAACCATGGGCCC
>PJQG01000027.1:1696-15557 GCA_002861595.1 Actinomycetota bacterium | reverse complement strand
TGGTGGAGAGGCTGGCCGCCCTGCCCCGCCCGGACGTGGACGGCCTGCGCTGGACCGGACCGGACCAGTGGCACGTGACCCTGCGCTTCCTGGGCGAGGTCGGCGAGGCGGCGGCGGCGACGGCCTTCGACGCCATCTCCGCCGACGGGCCCGTCGTGGCCGAGGTCGGCCCGGCCACCGGGCGCTTCGGACGGCGCATCCTCCACGTTCCCGTCTGTGGACTTGCGGGGCTCGCCGCGGCTACGGTTGCCGCCACCGCCGGCATCGGGCATCGGCCCGAGCACCGGCGCTTCGCCGGCCACATCACGCTGGCCCGTGCCCGCCACCCTCGAGGTGTCGAGCTTCGCCCCCTCGCCGGGGCCCCGATCGCCGGCCGCTGGGTGGTCCCCGAGATCACCCTGGTGGCCAGCCGCCTCGGCGCCGGTCCTCGCGGCCGCGCCCGCTACGACATCGTGCGGAGCCTGCCGCTCCCGGGTGCTTGAACGAACATCCGTTTGCCGATTACAGTCGTGAAAGTACGGCGGTGTCACTTGTCACACCCTGTCCGTAGGGTGGGCCTCGAACCAGGAACTGAGGAACGACGTGAAGAGAGGGGTTCTCCCGATGGAACGAGACAAGGCACTCGAGATGGCGCTCAGCCAGATCGACAAGCAGTTCGGCAAGGGGTCCGTCATGCGCATGGGCGACAAGACCCACATGGGCATCGAGTCCATCCCCACCGGGGCCATGGCCCTCGACCTGGCCCTCGGCGTCGGCGGGCTGCCCCGGGGGCGGGTGGTGGAGATCTACGGGCCGGAGTCTTCGGGGAAGTCGACCCTAGCTATGCACGTGGTGGCCGAGGCACAGCGCAACAGCGGCATCTGCGCCTACGTCGACGCCGAGCACGCCATGGACCCGGTGTACGCCGCGGCCATCGGCGTCAACGTCGACGAGCTGCTCATCTCCCAGCCCGACACCGGCGAGCAGGCCCTCGAGATCGCCGACATGCTCATCCGCTCCGGCGCCCTCGACGTGCTGGTGATCGACTCCGTCGCCGCCCTCACCCCCCGGGCCGAGATCGAGGGCGACATGGGCGACTCCCACATGGGCCTCCAGGCCCGCCTCATGTCCCAGGCCCTGCGCAAGATCACCGCCACCCTGAACCGATCCAACACCGTCGCCATCTTCATCAACCAGCTACGGGAGAAGATCGGTATTGTCTTCGGGAATCCTGAGACGACCCCGGGCGGCAAGGCGCTCAAGTTCTACAGCTCGGTGCGCCTCGACATCCGCCGCGTCGAGTCCATCAAGGACGGCGCCGAGGTGGTCGGCAACCGGGTGCGGGTCAAGGTGGTGAAGAACAAGTGCGTGGCCGCGGGCACGACCGTGTTCGACCCCACGACGGGCCTCATCCACCGCATCGAGGATGTGGTGGAGCGCGGGGAAGGTGCAGCCGTCGTCGCTGCCGACAAGGCTGGCAAGCTGCACGTCCGCCCTATCGTCGACCGGTTCGACCAAGGCGAGCGGGAGGTCATCGGCCTGCATCTCCGGGACGGGACGGCGCTGTGGGTGACGCCCGATCACCAGGTCCTGACGGACACGGGGTGGCAGGAGGCTGGCGACCTGAGCAAGGGCGACCTCCTGGCTCGCCCCCGGCAGGCGATCGGGTTCGGTGAGGAGGAGCCCATGCCAGCCGAGCATGCCCGCATGCTCGGCTACCTGATGGGCGACGGCTACGTCGGCGGCAAGACGCCCATCCACTTCATCAACGTGGCCGAGTCGCTCCAGCAGGATGCGATCGAGATCGCGCAAGGGCTCGGGTGTGATGCCCACCGGCGGGGGATCGAGACGAGCTTCTCGCATCGCAAGGGCGAGAAGAACCTGCTGCTGGAACTGGCGCGCTCCGCCGGCATCTGGGGTCACCTCGCCCCGACGAAGCGGATTCCCGCCGTTTTCTTCGACCCGAACACATCGGCCAATGTGGTTGGGAACCTGCTGTTCGGGTTGTTCGAGACCGACGGCTGGGTGAGCCGCGAGCAGACCGGAGGCCTGCGGGCCGGGTTCTGCACCACGTCTGTGGAGCTCGCCCACCAGGTGCACTGGCTCTTGTTGCGCTGGGGCATCGGGAGCTCCATGCGGGTGAACGACCCAACCAAGAACAGGCCGAGCATCGTGAAGGGCCGTCGTGTCCAAGGCAAGCTCCCCTGCCGGGAGGTGCGGGTGAGCGGTATCGACAATGTGCGTCGCTTCGCTGCCGCGCTGCCGATGTGGGGCCCGAGGGGACAGGTGCTGTCCCGGGAGCTCGGTCGACCGGAGCTCCGCAAGCATCGAGGTTCGAGCCAGGTGTACCTGCCGCCGGCCCAGACGCAGCCGGTCCTCTCCTATCTGTGGGGGCGCGGGGTGACGGGCCCGCTCGCCGCGCAGTTGCTCGGCCACGATGCTGCCAAGGGGAACAGCGGCCTCAAGGCGGTGGTTGGGGCTCGCCGCTTGCGGCGTGACTCGATGCAGGTGCTGGCTGACGCCCTGGACAGCGAGTTCCTCCGCCAGGTCCTCGACGAGGACCTCTGGTACGACAAGATCATCGCCATCAGCCCCGCCGAGCGGCGCCCCGTCTACGACATCGAGGTGGACGAGCACCACACCTTCGTCGCCAACGACATCGTGGTCCACAACTGTGCTTCCCCGTTCAAGCAGGCGGAGTTCGATATCACGTTCGGGAAGGGGATCAGCCGGGAGGGGTCGGTGCTCGACATCGCCGTCGACCTCGGCATCGCCAAGAAGTCGGGGGCCTGGTACACCTACGAGGGCGAGCAGTTGGGGCAGGGGCGGGAGAACGCCAAGCAGTTCCTGCTCGAGCACCCCGAGGTGATGGTCGAGCTCAACGAGCGGATCCGCCGCCAGGCGGGCATCGGCGGCGACGAAGGGGACGACGACGTCCCCCTGGGCCAGGGCGCCGGCGACGACGAGCCCATCATGGTCAACGACTGATGAGGTCGTCGGCTGAACAGGGAGAGCAACTCGCGAATGTTTTCGCCCCTGGCTGTTCGCTGCCCGACCCACACGCCGGGGAGTGTTCAGCCCGGGGCCGAGAACGAATAGAAGCCGCCGACCATGTCCGCGGCGAGGATGTGGCCCTTGTAGAACACCTGGTCCCAGATGAGGGGGCGGGCGCTGGTCGCCAGGGCGAAGAACGGGACCACCGGGGGGACGGCCTGGACGAAGAACGGCCGGGTCTCGGGCCCGCTCGGCACGACGAAGCCGACCTCGGCCGGCCGCGTGGGCTGACCGGCGAAGGCAGCCGAGGCATCGAGGACGGTGACGCCGCTGTGATAGCCGGAGAGGTAGATCCGGTCCCCCACGATCTGCTGGTTGTGAGGCGAGAAGGTGAGGAAGCCGGCGGGACGACCGGCGGCGTTGGTCCAGGTGGCCACGAGCGCGTCCTCGGACCTGGCCTTGAGCACGGCCTCGGTGGCCGCCTCCACGGCGCCGTCGTCGCCGGCGTCGGCGGGGCCGAGCCGGCTGAGATCGGAAGCGTCGACGATCCAGAGCGGGCCCGCCTTGTCGCCGTTGCCCAACGCTGCCCCGCACCCCTCGGCCTGGTCCTCCGCCTGCTGCTCGCCTTGGACGAACAGCTCGGCCGGCATGGTGACATAGCGCCTCGATCCCCGGGTCGTGACATCGATGGTGTGGGCGTACCAGTCGCCCTCGCACTCGGGGGTCAGATCCCACTCGGCCTTGAGGGGCGTGGGGCCGCCGGGGTCGGTGACGTCGAAGACGTAGAAGCCGCTCTCGAGCCCCGCGGCCACGTACAGGTAGGTGCGGCGGTCGATGGGGTCGTTCTGGATGAACGTGTCGTGCACGTCGTCCATCGGGATCAGCTTGACGAAGGCCAGCCTCTTGCCCCCCAGCAGGCCGGGCTCCACCCGGGACACGGCGACGCCGAGACCGTTGGCCACGGAGAACACGTACTCCCCGGGGACGGCGTCGGGCGCCAGGCCCTCGGGGATGACGTGCGAGCGCGAGGTGTGCACGCCGCCTGCGCTCACGATGGGCAGGACGTCGGCCAGGGCCGGGCGCAGGGGGTCGGTGACGTCGATCAGCTCCACGCCCGGCACGGCGGGGCCAGGGGCCTGGAGGTCCGGCACCCGGCCGGGGACCACGGTGGCCTGCTGGACGGACAGGTAGGCCCACTTGCCGTCGGCGGAGAGGTCCACGAAGGCGCCGCAGTCGATGTCGATCACCTGGCCCTCGCACTCGCTGCTGCGGTAGCGGCTCAGGAAACGCGGCCGCGCCGGGTCGGCGACATCGAAGAACAGGACGCCGGCCTGTGGGTAGGCGACCGCCACCGCGGCGATGTCGCCCTTGACGTCCATCTCGCCCAGCACCTCGTCTCCGAGCTGGTCGCGCAGCGACAGGAACGCCACCTGCTCGACCCGACAGGCAGCACGGTGCTGGTTGATGTCGCGGTGGTCGTGCCCGGGGCCGTCCCGGTACTGGTCGCTCGCCGAGGCGGCGGTGCAGTCCCCGGCGCCGGCCCCGGCGTGACCAGGGGGACCGGACGGGCTCGACGACGTCGCGGTGGCGCCATCCCGGTGGCGGGCCCCCGGTGCCGCTGGCGCCCCCGTCGCCGCGCCGGGGCCGGCGGCTGTGGTCCCCTTGGGGGTGCTCGGCCCCGCCGGCGCGCTGGACGGTAGATCGCGGAGGCCGCTGACCCGGCGTGCTCCTCCGTCGTCGCCGGAGGAGCACGCCATCGCCGCGGACAACACCACGGCGGCGACCAGGCGTGACCTTCTCGTTGTGTTCACGGCCCCATTCTGCCAGGCGTCCGAGACAGGAGGGTTCGCCGCGGCAACCGCGGAGCAAAGCAAAGCGTCAGGATTTCCAATCCGCTGTTGAAGCTCGGCGATGGCCCTTCTTGATCAGGCTGCCCGGTGTCGGGGCCAGATTTCCGGGCCTGGGCGAAGGTGTCGCCGCCCCTCCTGTCGAACCTTGGGTCCGAAGTGTCCCATCCATAGCCGGAGTCGGAGCAGCCGTGGAAGTCCTCAAGGTCAGCAGCAAGTCCAACCCCAACTCCTGCGCCGGGGCCTTGGCCGGCGTGGTGCGCCAGTCGGGGGCGGTCGAGGTCCAGGTCGTCGGGGCAGGGGCGCTGAACCAGGCCATCAAGGCCATCGCCATCGCCCGCGGCTTCCTGACCCCCTCGGGCATCGACCTGGTGTGCGTTCCCAGCTTCGCCGACATCGAGATCGACGGTGAGCGCCGCACGGCCATGCGCCTGCTCGTCGAGGACCGGGAACGGCGCGTCCCCATGGCCCTCGACGTGCGGGAGCGGGTGCCACTGCGCCCCGTCCCCGACTTGGCCGACGAGGTCTCCCTCGCCCGCCTCGAGCGGCCAGAGCCGGTGGCCCAGGGCGCCGCGCCCACCAATTCGGTTCACTGACGGCGAGTCGCCCGTCGGCGGTAGCTTCGGGCAGCCATGCCCCGCACGTACCTGATCCGCACCTTCGGGTGCCAGATGAACGTCCACGACTCGGAGCGCATCGCCGGGATGCTGGAGGCCGACGGCATGGCCCCCACCGACGACCTCGAGGCGGCCGACGTGGTGGTGCTCAACACCTGCTGCATCCGTGAGAACGCCGACAACAAGCTCTACGGGAACCTGGGCCGGCTCAAGGCGCTCAAGGAGCGCCGGCCCGGGATGCAGATCGCCGTGGCCGGCTGCCTGGCCCAGAAGGACCGGGACCTCATCCAGGCCCGGGCGCCGCACACCGACGTCGTCTTCGGCACCCACAACGTGGCCAGCGCCGTCGACCTGCTGCGCCGGGCCCGGCACCAAGGGCCGGTCATGGAGATCCTGGAGGAGTCCGAGGCCTTCCCGTCGGCCCTGCCCGCCCGCCGGGACCTGCCCTACTCGGCGTGGGTGACCATCCAGACCGGCTGCGACAACAACTGCGCCTTTTGCATCGTGCCCGCCGTGCGGGGCCGGGAGATCAGCCGTCCCATGGACGAGGTGGTGGACGAGGTGGAGGCTCTGGCCCGGGCCGGCACCGTCGAGGTCACCCTGCTCGGCCAGAACGTCAACTCCTACGGGCGTGACATCACCCGCCGCCGGCCGTTGTTCGCCGAGCTCCTGAAGGCGGTGGCGTCGGTGGACGGCATCCGGCGCGTGCGGTTCACCAGCCCGCACCCGAAGGACCTGCGCGGCGACACCGTCGCCGCGTTGGCCGCCGCGCCGGCGGTCTGTGAGCACCTCCACCTTCCTCTCCAGTCCGGCAGCAACCGCACGCTGGCCGCCATGCACCGTGGCTACACCGCCGAGCGTTACCTGGAGAAGTTGGCCGCCGCCCGCGCCGCGGTCGCCGATCTGGCCGTCACCACCGATCTCATCGTCGGCTTCCCAGGAGAGTCCGACGACGACTTCGAGCGCACCCTCGAGGTGGTCGCCGCGGCCGAGTACGACAGCGCCTACACCTTCGTGTTCTCCCCCCGGCCGGGCACCACGGCGGCGACCATGGCCGAGCGGTTCGTCCCGCCCGAGGTCGTGGCCGAGCGCTTCGACCGGCTCAAGGTGGTGGTCGAGCGCTCTGCGCTGCACAAGCACCAGGCTCGGGTGGGCCGCGTGGAGGAGGTCCTCGTGGAAGGGCCGAGCAAGCGGGACCCCTCGGTGCTCACCGGTCGCACCCGCCAGAACAAGCTCGTGCACTTCGTCGCCTTCCCCGGGCGGCGCCCCAACCCCGCCCTCCCCGCCGAGGCGGGAGCGCCATCCCCACCCGGCGCCGTTCCCACCGGGGCGCTGGCCCCCGGGACCTTTGCCAGCGTGCGGGTCACCGCCGCCGCTCCCCACCACCTCACCGGCGAGCTGTGCGAGGTCACCGCCCGGCCCCGCCACCGCACGAGGATCCCCGTCGCCGCCGGGTGACCCCCGTACGTCGGGAGTGCATGTCGGGGCGATTGCGCCCGCCATGCACTCGCAACACCCGGCTGGTGATGCGGCGGCGCCACCGAGGCCACGGCCGCACCTGGTCCTGGTCGGGCCCACCGCCTCGGGCAAGTCGGCACTCGCCCTCGAGCTGGCCCGGCGCCTTCCCGGCCCCCCGGTGGAGCTGGTGTCGGTCGACTCCATGCAGGTCTACCGGGGCATGGACGTGGGCACGGCCAAGCCGACGGCCGAGCAGCGTGCCGAATTTCCCCACCACCTGCTCGACCTGGCCGATCCGAGCGAGGACTACTCGGTGGCCCAGTTCCAGGCTGCGGCCCGCGCCGCTCTCGGCGCCATCGAGGCGCGGGGCCACCGGGCCCTGCTGGTGGGGGGGACCGGCTTGTACCTCCGGGCCGTCCTCGACGGGCTGCAGATGCCCGGGCTCTGGCCTGAGGTGCGAGCCGAGCTGGAGGAGGACCGCGACAACCACGCGCTCCACCGCCGCCTGGCCGAGCTCGACCCACCAGCCGCGGCTCGCATGACGCCCTCGAACCGCCGGCGCATCGTGCGGGCCCTCGAAGTGAGCATCGGCTCCGGCCGGCCCTTCTCCTCGTTCGGCCCCGGGCTCACCGAGCACCGGCCGTCGGAGGACCGGATGGCGGGGGTGTGGCTTCCCCGCCCGGTGGTGGCCGCCAGGGTGGCCGAGCGCGTGCAGACCATGGTCGGCGCCGGCCTGGTGGAGGAGGTCCGGGCTCTGGCCGACCGTCCCGGCGGGCTGTCCCGGACCGCCCGCCAGGCCCTCGGCTACCGCGAGGTCCTCGCCCACCTGGCCGGGAGGTGCACCCTGGACGAGGCCCTGGAGGAGGCGGTCCGGCGCACCCGCGCCTTCTCCCGCCGCCAGCGCATGTGGTTCCGACGCGACCCCCGCATCACCTGGTACGGGAGCGCGTCGGACCCGCTCGCCGTCCTCCCGGTCCTGCTGGGAGACTGGTCCCACCCATGACCGTCCTGCACCTCACCAAGCACCACGCCCTGGGCAACGACTTCCTCGTCCTCCTCGACCCGGACGACCGCGTACCGTTGGGCATGGAGCTGGCTCGCTCCCTGTGCGACCGCCACCGGGGCGTCGGCGCCGACGGCATGATCCACGCCCGCCCAGGCCCACCCCCCGCCGACGTCACCATGACGCTGCGCAACGCCGATGGCGGGGTGGCCGAGATGAGCGGCAACGGGATCCGCTGCCTGGCCCAGGCTCTCGTCGACGGCGCCATGTGCGGGGGGCCGGAGCTCGAGGTGGCGACGGGCGCCGGCCTGCGGCGGGTGACAGTGGACAACGAGATCGAAGTCGGTGTGCGGCGGGTCAGCGTCGACATGGGACCGGCCACGGTCGGTCCCGACCAGCCCCAGCAGTGCCTCGGCCGGCGGGTCCGCACCGTCGACATGGGCAACCCCCACCTGGTGCTGCTCGGGCCCGATCCCCGCGAGGTGGAGGTGGCCGAGCTGGGGCCCCAGCTGGAGGCGCTGACGCCCGGCGGCGTCAACGTGGAGTTCGTCATGGTCGGGCCGGGCACCGACGAGCTCACCTTGCGCGTGTGGGAGCGGGGGGTGGGGGAGACCCTCGCCTGCGGCACCGGCGCCGGCGCCGCGGCCGCCGCCGCTCACGGCTGGGGCCTGGTTGGCCCGACGGTCACCGTGCACCAGCCCGGTGGCGCGGCCGAGATCGAGCTTCGACCGGGCACCATCGTGCTCAGCGGGCTGACACAGCGCATCGCCCGCATCGAGGTGGACCAGCCATGACCCTCATCGAGCGGTCGTTCCGGGAGAAGATCATCCTCGTCGGGGTGGCCCTCGATCACACAAGGGTGGAGGAGGTCGAGGGCCACCTCGACGAGCTGGCCCAGTTGGTGGACACGGCGGGGGCCGACGTGGTCGCCCGCACCATCCAGCGCCGGAGCGCCGCCGACCCCGCCACCTACATCGGCAAGGGCAAGGCGGCGGAGCTGGCCGAGACGTCGCGGGTCGAGGACTGCGACACCGTCGTGTTCGACGACGAGCTGAGCCCCGCCCAGCAGCGCAACCTGGAGAAGATCCTGGGCCGCACGGCCATCGACCGCACGGCTGTGATCCTCGACATCTTCGCCCAGAACGCGTCAACCCCCGAGGGGAAGGCCCAGGTGGAGCTGGCCCTGCTCCGCTACCGCCTGCCCCGGCTGCGGGGCCGTGGCACGTCGCTGTCCCAGCAGGCCGGCGGCATCGGCACCAGGGGACCGGGTGAGACGCAGCTGGAGGTCGACCGCCGCCGCCTGATGCGCCGCATCACCCGCTTGGAGCTGGAGCTGGAGGAGCTCACCAAGAACCGCCGCCTCCAGCGCAAGGGTCGCCGGCGCAGCCGTCTGCCATCCGTCTCCCTGGTCGGCTACACCAACGCCGGCAAGTCGACCCTGCTCAACCGCCTCACCGATGCCGGCGTGCTCGTGGAGGACCGCCTGTTCGCCACGCTGGACCCCCGCACCCGCCGCCTCGACCTTCCCGGCGGTGAGGCCGTGCTGCTGTCGGACACCGTGGGCTTCGTGCGCAAGCTGCCCCACCAACTGGTGGAGGCTTTCCGCTCCACCCTGGAGGTGGTCTCGGAGTCCGACCTGCTCGTGCACGTGGTTGACTCCGCCGCGCCCAACGTGGAGGAGCAGGTGGACGCCGTGCGCGGCGTGCTGGACGACATCGGCGCCGGCGAGGTGCCCGAGCTGCTGGCGTTCAACAAGGCCGACGTCACCGACGAGGCCAAGCGCCTCTCCGGCGACCACCCGGGCTCGGTGCCCGTGTCCGCGGCCACGGGTGCCGGGGTGGACCAGCTGCTCGTCGCCGTCGGCGACCGCCTGCGGGCGGCGTCGAACGTCGTGGAGCTGGTGGTGCCCTTCGATCGGGGCGATGTGGTGGCCGCCCTCCACCGGGAGGGGGAGGTGCTGGTCGAGCAGCAGGAGGAGGCGGGCACCCGCTTCCGGGCCCGCCTCGACGACGCCGGCACCTCCCGCTTCCGGGAGTTCCTCGTCTCGTGAGCATGGCACCACCACAAGGCCCGGGCCCGGCCACGGCTGGGTTCGAGCCCCCGGTCTATCCCTACGAGCGGCTGTGGGGGGCACGGCAGCTGGCCGAGGCCCACGAGGGGGGGGTCGTCGACCTGTCCATCGGGACTCCCGGTGACCCGCCCCCGCCCGCGGTGGTGGGGGCGCTGTCGAGCTCGAACGCCGAGCGCGGCTACCCGGCGTCGGTGGGCAGCGCCCGGTACCGGGAGGCCGCCGCCGGCTGGATGCAGCGCCGCCTCGGGGCGGGGATGGACCCCGCCGAGGTGTACGCCTGCGTGGGGACCAAGGAGTTCGTGACGACCCTGCCCCACTGGCTCCGGTTGCGCCGCCCCGACCGTGACACCGTGCTCTACCCGAGCGTGTCCTACCCCAGCTACGCCATGGGGGCGACGCTGGCCGGGTGCCGGGCTGTCGCCGTCCCCGTCGACCAGAGCTGGCGGCTGGACCTTTCCGGTGTCGAGCTGGCCGACGCCGCGCGTGCCCTGTGCCTCTGGGTGAACACCCCGGGGAACCCCGCCGGTCAGCTGGACGATCTCGGTGCCGCCGCCTCCTGGGGCCGGGCCCACGGCGTGCCGGTGTTCAGCGACGAGTGCTACGTGGAGTTCACCTGGCAGGGCGATCGCCGCTCTGTCCTCGAGCACGGGCGGGAGGGCGTGGTGGCCCTGCACTCGCTGTCCAAGCGCTCCAACCTGGCAGGACTGCGAGCCGGCTTCTACGCCGGCGACGCCGAGCTCACCAGGTACCTGTCCGAGGTGCGCAAGCACGTGGGCATGCTGGTACCCGGCCCGGTGCAGGCGGCCGGCGCCGTCGCCCTCGACGACGACGCCCACGTCGAGGCCCAGCGTGAGGTCTACCGGGACCGGATCGAGGTGTTCCGCAAGCTGCTCGGCGACCTCGGCGTGGACGCGGCGGAGCCGGAAGGAGGGTTCTACCTGTGGGCTCCGGCGCCGGACGGCGACGCCTGGCGGTTCACCGAGCGCCTGGCCGTCGAGGGGGGCTGCCTGGTGAGCCCCGGGGACCTCTACGGCGCCGCCGGCGCCGGACACGTGCGCGTCGCCCTGGTCCAGCCCGTGCAGCGCCTGACCCTCGTGGCCCAGCGTCTCGCCGGCTCCTGACCCGTGACGGCCCGCTTGCGGGCGCGCCCTGGCTAGCGTCACCCAATGGCCGAGCTTCGGGCGACGATCGAGGGGCTGTGGGCGCGGCGCGACGAGCTCTCGCCGGGGGACGCAGACGCCACACAGGCTGTTCACGAGGCCATCGAGCTGCTCGACACCGGCCAGGCGCGGGTGGCGGAGCTCGACGCCGGCACCGGTGAGGTCGTCGTCCACCTGTGGCTCAAGCAGGCCATCCTGCTGCTGTTCCGCCTGTCGGCCATGAAGACGCTCGAGGTCGGCCCCTTCGAGTTCGCCGACCGCATCCGGCTCAAGCACGACTACGCCGCCGCCGGGGTTCGGGTGGTACCGGGCGGCTCCGCCCGGTGGGGCTCCTTCCTGGAGCGGGGCGTCACCTTGATGCCCAGCTACGTCAACATCGGCGCCCGGGTCGGGGCCAACTCGATGGTCGACACGTGGGCCACGGTCGGCTCCTGCGCCCAGGTCGGGGCCAACGTGCACCTCTCGGGCGGTGTGGGCATCGGCGGGGTGCTCGAACCGCCCCAGGCGGCGCCGGTGATGATCGGCGACGACGCCTTCATCGGCAGCCGCTGCATGATCGTGGAGGGAGCGCGTGTGGGCCGGGGCGCCAAGGTGGGGGCGGGGGTGATCCTGTCGTCGTCGATCCCGGTGATCGACGTGGGGACGGGCGAGGAGGTCGGGCGGGGCACCATCCCCGATCGGGCCGTGGCCATCGCCGGCACCCGCCGCAAGCGGTTCGGCGGGGGCGAGTTCGGGTTGCCCTGCGTGCTCGTGCTCAAGACCCTGGCCGAGGGCGAGGAGCACGACAAGCTCAAGCTGGAGGCGCTCCTGCGCGAGCACGGCGCCACCACCTGATGTGCTGACGTGACGGATCTGCTCGCTCTCACCGCGGAACTGGTGGACATCCCCTCGGTGAGCCACCACGAGCAGGCTCTGGCCGACCATGTGGAGTCCTTGCTGCGAGCGGTGCCCTGGCTGGAGGTGGAGCGGCTCGCCAACAACGTGGTGGCCCGTACCGACCTCGGCCGGCCGGCCCGCCTCGTGCTGGCCGGTCACCTGGACACGGTCCCGGCCAACGCCAACGAGCGGGCCCGCATCGAGGGCGACGTGTGCTGGGGCCTCGGAGCTGTGGACATGAAGGCCGGCTGCGCGGTGTTCCTGGAGCTGGCCCGCACCATGGCCGAGCCGGAGGTGGACGTCACCTACGTGTTCTACGAGTGCGAGGAGGTCGCCTCCCGGTTCAGTGGGCTGCGCGCCTTGGCGGCGGAGCGGCCGGCGTTGCTCGACGCCGACGCCGCCGTGCTCGGCGAGCCCACCGCAGCGACCATCGAGGCTGGGTGCCAGGGAACGCTGCGGCTGGCGCTGACGGTTCGGGGAGAGCGGGCCCACACGGCCCGACCGTGGAAGGGCCGCAACGCCATCCACCGCCTGGCGCCGGTGCTGGAGCGCTGCGCCTCCTATGCCGGGCGGCGGCCCGTGCTCGACGGCTGCGAGTTCGCCGAGGCCCTCCAGGCCGTGCACGTGGAGGGCGGCGTGGCCGGCAACGTGGTGCCCGACGAGGCTCGCGTCGTGCTCAACCACCGCTTCGCTCCCGACCGCTCGGCCGAGGAGGCGGTGGCCCAGGTGCGCGAGGTGCTGGACGGTACGGTCGACGAGGCCGGGGGAGACCGGGTCGAGGTGGTCGACCACGCCGAGGGCGCCCTGCCCCGGTTGACCCACCCGCTTCTCGCCCGCCTGGTTGCAGCCGCGGGGTCGCCGCCACGCGCCAAGCTGGGCTGGACCGACGTGTCGTTCTTCACAGCTCGGGGTGTGCCCGCCACCAACTTCGGACCGGGCGACCCCTCCCTGGCCCATGCCGCCGACGAACGGGTCGAGCGGGCCGAGCTGGAGAGCGTCTACGCCGCCCTGACGGCGCTGCTCCGGGGCCGTCCAGACTAGGGGTCGGCCGGAGCCAACGATCGCGAATCGTGAGCGTGTCGACCACGCCGTCTCGTCGGTGCCGGGGCGGAGCCCGTTAGCGGTCCAGCGCGTCGAGGGTGGCGCCGGCCCGGCAGCGGTTCAGCATCGAGAAAACGCCGCCGCTCATCCAGCAGATGAGCGCCCGTCCACGCCTCGCGGCCCTGCCCGACACCGATGGCGAGCTTCTCGCGCTTCTCGGCGTCCTCGAGGAGATCCTGGCCTCGTTGACCCCCTTCGATGACGACCCAGAGGACTGGCGACCGCCGGCTTCGCCCCACGGCGGCGGCACTCGACGCCCTACGGCGGGTGATCTCGGAGCTGGCCGCTGCCGAGCGATCCGCCCCTCCGCAGCCGGTCGCTCCCGATGGTCGGTTCGAGCTCGTCCCGTTGCGCTTTCTCACCCTGGACGCGGGCCGACCTGACCGTGATCGACGAGGCAGTTGTCGCCCTCGACCCGAGCCGGACCGACGATGCCGTGCTCGCCGCCAACGAGTTGGCCACCAACCTCCTCCGCCATTCCGGGGGTCGCGGTCGGGTCCTCCTCTGGCCCGAGGACGGCCGCTGCATGCTGGAACTTCAGGACGGGGCGGGCGGTCGTCCGCCCGCCCTCGCCGGCTACGTCCGACCCGGCTTCCGAGCCGAAGGCGGTGGGGCCTGGCCCTCGTACGCCGCTTCCCACCCATCGTCTCGGGTGCCCACGCGCTAAAGCCGGCGCCCGTTGGAGCCGTTGGTGCCAAGAGAAGCGGGCCGCTGCTGCGAGTCAGGCCGCCGCCATGTCACCCATCGAGGCCAAT
>PJQG01000027.1:546-1630 GCA_002861595.1 Actinomycetota bacterium | reverse complement strand
CGCCGCCGGGCCGGCGAGCGCCGAGCACGCCCCCGACCCCCGCCAGGGCGAGCAGTGGGCGCTCGCCACCATCGGGGCGCCAGCGGCGTGGGGCGCCGGCACCGGGGCAGGCATCACCATCGCCGTCGTCGACACCGGGGTCGACTTCGGCCACAAGGACCTGAACGCCGGCGGCAAGCTGCTCCCGGGACGGAACATCTTGGATCCGAGCAAGTCGGCCCAGGATGACAACGGACACGGCACCCACGTCGCAGGGATCGCTGCCGCGGCCACCGGAAATCACGAAGGCATCGCCGGGACTGCGCCCAACGCATTGATCCTTCCGGTGAAGGTGCTTGGCAGCAATGGAAGCGGCAATGCCGCCGACGTCGCCGCCGGGATCCGGTGGGCCGCGGGAGAGGGCGCTGACAGGCCGCGGGCACAGGTCATCAATCTTTCCCTCGGGTCGGACCTGCCTCCCCTCGCCACCCTGTTCGGGTCCGGTCTCGAGGAGGCGATCGCGGACGCCTGGAGCAAGGGTGTGGTGGTGGTCCTCGCCGCCGGGAACAGCTTTCTGTTCGCGTCCTCCTCTGGCGAGGTCCCGGCACTCGTGGTCACGGCCACGACGCGCGAGGACCAGTTCGCCGCGGCGTACGCCAGCCGGGTCGGCTCGGCCGTGTGGGGCATGGCTGCCCCCGGCGGCGCGGGCTCGAACAACGGAGACGACATCATTTCCACATACCGGCCGAACACTTACCGGTACCTGTTCGGAACCTCCATGGCGGCGCCGCATGTGGCCGGCGCCGCCGCTGTTCTCCGCGGCCTCGGCCTGACCCCGCAACAGACGGTGGACCGCCTGCTGGCCACGGCCAAGGACGTCGGGCCCGCCGGGCCCGACACAACCTTCGGGGCCGGCCGCCTCGACCTGGCGTGCGCCGTCGGCCGGTGCGGGAGCGCTGTGACCACCACGACGGCTCCGCCCACCGACGGCGGTTCCGCTGCCACTCAGCCCGGGGGCACTTCCGGCCCGAATGCCTCGCAGTCACCCGCACCCTCCGGGTCAGGCCCCACCCCCTCGGCAGGTGGCTCCGGCGGCGCTCCCGGT
>PJQG01000027.1:0-478 GCA_002861595.1 Actinomycetota bacterium | reverse complement strand
GGGGCGCCCATCCGCGCTGGCTTCGCCTTCGGGCCGGGCGGGGCCGCCCACGCCCGCCGCCACGCCGTCGCCGACGGCGCCCGGTCAGAAAGCCGACGAGGTGACCGGCGACACCGTGCCGCTCGATGAAGCAGGCTCAGAGGAGGCGCTGGGGTCGGGGCCGAGTCCGGGCCAGCTCGGCCTGTCCCGCCGGAGCATGGGCGCCGACGAGGAACCGCGCCGGGCTCTGGTCACCGCCGCTGGCGGCCTCCTGCTTCTGGTGGCGCTCTCGGGCCTGGCGCTCTGCCGCAGCCGCCGCTCGAGGTAGAGCGCTCCCTCGCCCAGCGCTCCCTGCCGGAGCATCAGATTCGACGATCGCCGGCTGCTGCGAGGGCCTGGCGCCGTTCCGCCTCGGGGCCTCTGGAGTACATGGCGTACCGATCCGGTACGCCATGTACTCCAGGGCAGCTGTTGTCGCCCTCGCGGTGAGAGGCGGCGT
>PJQG01000041.1 GCA_002861595.1 Actinomycetota bacterium | reverse complement strand
CAACCCCGGTATGGCCGGTCTCTCAGATCGGTCAGGGGGCGGCGGGGACCCACGACCGCGAAGTCCCGATGGATGCAGCTTCGCCGGGCGCCCGAAGAAGGCCCGGGCCGTTCCTGCAGCCGCTACCTCTAAAGAGGAATCAAGGATCGGCCAGGCAAGAGGAGCCGGTCGTTCCGACCAGCTCCTCTCAACACCGCTCCTCCCCTCGTCTCGGAGAGGGGCGCTACGGCTTCTTGACGACGGTGGCCGTGCCCGAGAACGTGAAGGTCTCGCCGTTCTCCGTGAAGGTGTCGCCGAACGTGCAGGTGATCTGCTCCTGGTTGCGGTGTCCCTTCTTCTGGAGTGGCTCGACTCCTGGAAGACCACGTCCCCACCGGCGTCCTTCATCGTGAGGGTGAACGCCGAGGGGATGAAGTGCGTGCTGCTCTCCGTGTCCTTGCCGACGGCCCATTTCCCGTTGCCGCTCGTGATCGTGTACTCGACTCCCCCGCAGACGACCGTGAAGGCGTCCTTTTCTGCAGCGGCCGGTGCGGCAAGCCCACCCAGCCCTGTCGCGATGATTCCCCCGGCAGCTACGAGTCGCTTCGCACGTCACGGCGCACCCGGTCTCAGTTCGCCTCCCCAGCGCCAACTCCTGGGGTAGCAGGGCCGTTTGCGCATATTGCAGTAGTCGCAGGTGGCCAGGCGCGGCAACGCCGCGACGTGTTCCCCGTCACCGCGTTCGTCCCAATCGTAACTAGCGCGTTGGAAGGGCCCTCATGGGTGAGACCGCCTTCCGGCGACCACCTTGGGCCGATTACGCCGATATCACCCTTCACCGAGGGCCATTCTCGGCCGATACCCGTGATGGTTGTGCGTGAGAGGGACCAAGCCTCGCAGCGCTCGCAGCCTGTCGTATCCACCCAACTCCACCTCACGCCGTCGGGAGCCGTCCGTGCGATCACTCAGCCGCCCTGGAAACCCTGCAGTCTCGCTCGTCATTCCTGCCTTGAACGAAGCCAAGAACCTGCCCTGGGTGCTCGAGCGCGTCCCCGACGGCATCGCCGAGGTCATACTCGTCGACGGGAGCTCCAGCGACGGCACCGCGGAGGTGGCCCTGTCGCTGCGGAGCGACATCGTCGTGGTGAGCCAGTTCGCTCCCGGCAAGGGGGCGGCGCTGGCCGCCGGCCTGATGGCGGCCAGCGGCGACATCGTCGTGATGATCGACGCCGACTGCTCGATGGACCCTCAGGAGATCCCGCTCTTCGTCGACGCCCTCGTCAGCGGCGCCGACATGGTAAAGGGATCCCGGTACGTCCCCGGTGCAGGGAGCGAGGACCTCACCCGGCTCCGCAGCCTTGGCAACCGCTGCCTGTCCATCGCCGCCAACGTCCTGCACGGCACCCGCTGGAGCGAGCTCTGCTACGGGTTCGCCGCCATGTGGACCGATGTCCTGGACCCCCTCGACATCCTGAACGTGGCCGTGCCGCCGGAGGCCGACGCCACCGACGGCGAGCTGTCCGCCGGCGGGCCCCACAAGCGCCCTCGGCGCTACGGTCAGGGTTTCGAGATCGAGGCGCTCCTCTTCTGCCGGGCCGCCCGCGCCGGCCTCGAGGTCGTCGAGGTTCCCAGTTGGGAGCGGGAGCGCATGCACGGCGCGTCCAAGCTGCTCACCTTTCGTGACGGGCTGCGGGTCCTCGGCGCGGTGCTCAAGGAGCGCCGCCTTCCCGCCGCCTCCGCCCCGACGCTCTTCGGCGGCTACTGATGCCTGCGTCGAGCGGCGCCGGCCCGGTGCTGCGGCTCGCGCCCGGTGCCCCCGGCGGCGCCGGCACCGTCACCGTCATCATCTGCGCCTACACGCTGGACCGTTGGGAGTGCATCGAGCGGGCTGTCGCCTCGGTACGGGGCCAGACCCGCCCGGCCGCCCAGATCGTCCTCGCCGTCGACCACAACGCCGAGCTGTCAGCACGGGCCCGGGCCGCCCTCCCCGGTGTGGACGTGGTGGACAGCGCCGGCCCCAAGGGCATGTGCGGCGCCCGCAACGCCGGCCTGGAGCGGGCCACGGGCGAGTTCGTCGCCTTCTTGGACGACGACGCCTGGGCCGAACCCGCCTGGCTGGCCGAGCTGCTGGCTCCCTTCGCCGCCGCCGACGTCGTCGCCACCGGGGGATGGGCGGCCGGGGCCTGGAGCGAGGGCCGCCCCCGCTGGTTCCCGCGGGAGTTCGACTGGGTAGTCGGCTGCTCCCACGCCGGGCTGCCGACCGCCCGGACCGCGGTGCGCAACGTCATCGGGTGCAACATGGCCTTCCGGCGGGACGCCTTCCGCGTGGTCGGGGGGTTCCGGTCGGAGCTGAGCCGCCACCGCCTGCCCACCGGCTGCGACGAGACCGAGCTGTGCATCCGCATCGCCGGCGCCCTGCCGGGGACCCGGATCGTCCTCGCCCCCACAGCCGTCGTCACCCAGGACGTGCCCACCGCCCGGGCCAACGCCGGCTACTTCGTGCGCCGTTGCTTCGGCGAGGGTTTGTCCAAGAGCACGGTCGCCCGCCTGGTCGGCGCCACCAACGCCTTGTCGTCGGAACGGGCGTACACCTTCCGAGTGCTCCCCGCCGCCGCCGCCCGGGGCGTCGGCGACGCCCTGCAAGGCGATGTCACCGGCCTCGGCCGCTGCCTCGCCCTGATCACGGGCCTGGCCGTCACCGCCGCGGGCTACCTCGTCGGCACGGTCGTCCGCCGGCGAAGTCCTCGTGACGCCCAGCTCCAGGCGAGTGAAGTCGCAGCCTGACGTGCGGGTCGCCCTCGTGTGTCCCCGGTTCGCGCCCGACATCGGCGGCATCGAGGAGCACGTTGCCCAGCTGGGACGCCGACTGGCGGCTGCCGGCGCCGACGTGCAGGTGCTCACCCAGTCGGGTCCCGGCCCCGCGCCGGAGGAGACGCTCGCCGGAATGAGGGTGCGGCGCTTCCGGCTTCCGCTGCCGGCGCATCCGGACCTTCCGGCCCCCGGCCTGGTTGCCGCGCTGGGCCGGCTCGACGACGTCGACGTCGTCCACGCCCACAGCTACCACGCCCTGCCGGCGCTGGCCGCGTCGATGACCGCCGGCCGGACCCCGCTGGTGCTGACCCCCCACTTCCACGGCGCCGGCCACACGCGCCTGCGCAACGCGCTCCACCTGGCCTACCGCCCGTTGGGACGCCGGCTGGTGGCCCGGGCCGACGCCGTCGTCGCGGTGTCCCCCTCCGAGGCGGCCCTGCTCGACGCCCGGTTCGGCGCGGGCGCCAGAACCACCGTCATCCCCAATGGCGTGAGCGACGTCCCGCTCGGTCAGCCCTATCGGAGGTCGCGGACGACGATCCTGGCCTGTGCCCGCCTCGAGCCCTACAAGCAGGTCGACGTCCTCATCGCCGCCCTCGCCCTGCTGCCCGACCGCATGGAGCTGGTGGTGGTGGGAGACGGTCCGGTGCGGCCGGACCTGGAGGTGCTCGCCGCCCGGCTCGGCGTGGCCGACCGGGTGGTCTTCGCCGGCCACGTCAGCGATGCCGAGCTGGCCCGCTGGCGGGGTACCGCCTCGGTGTTCGCCAGCGCCAGCAGCCACGAGTCGTTCGGTCTCACGGTCGCCGAGGCGCTGGCCGCCGGCATCCCCACCGTGGCCAGCGACATCGCCGCCCACCGCGACGTGGTCACCATGGCCGGCGCCGGGCCCCGAGCCCAGCTCGTGCCCGCGGAGCCGGCCACCGTGGCCGCCGCCGTCGGTGCCGCCCTCGACCGGCCCCGCCCGGCTGCCGGCGCGTGCGGGCTTCTCGGATGGGACGAGGTGGCCGAGCGCACCCTCGCCCTCTACGGTTCCGTCCTCGCCCGGGCGCCGGGTCTCGCCGGGGCACGGCCATGAGCCAGGCGATCGGCACGCTGGCGCCCGGCTGTGGAGCCGATCATCCCGGCACCGGCGCACGCAGCGTGACCCTGGGCCGGCGCCTGTCGCGCCTGCCACTGGTGGGCGCGTCGTCGGCGGTCATGTCCACCACGTGCGCCACGTCGCTGCTCGGCTTCCTCTTCTGGTCCGTGACCACCAACGGCATCTCCGCCTCGGCGGTGGGCGTGGCGACGGCGGCCGTGTCACTGGCGGGCACCAGCGCCCTCCTCACGTCCAACGGCCTGGTTCCCGCCCTCATGGTGCGCCTGCCCGGCTGCACCGCCACCGAAGCCAGGCGCCTCCTCCGGGCCTCCTTGCTGGCCGGCGGCGCGTCGAGCGCGGTGACGGCGGCCGTGGCCACCGTCGCGCTCTCCCAGTGGGCCGGCAGCCTGGGCGCCCTCCGCTCCCCCGGCATCACCGTTCTCGCCGCCCTGGCCGGGGCGTCCGCCGCGGCAACGGCGATCTGCGACGCCGCGTGCGTGGCCCGCCGCCGGTCCCGGGGCATGCTCGTCCGTGCCACCGCCCACTCCGTGGGCAAGCTGGCCATCCTCGCCGCCGGTGTGCTGCTCGTGCCCGGCCCGTCGGCCACCACCGCCGCCGGCGTGATCCTGGCCGCCTGGGCCTTGCCCGGCCTGGCCAGCTGTGTCGCCGCTTTCCGCTGGCTCAACCGGGGTGCGCCGGGCGAGGCCACCCGATCCCACCCCCCGACCCTGATCGGGCGGCTGTGCCGGCACGCCACCGACGTCGTCGACGCTGTCCGTTCGCTACCCGGTCTGCGCCACCACCACCTGGCCGCCATCGCCGGGCCCCTGCCCTCGCTGGCCCTTCCCTTCCTGATCGCCGTCCGGCTCAGCAGCACCGACGCCGCCCATTTCAGCGTCACCTGGGCGGTGGGAAGCCTCTGCATGATGGTGAGCCCCGCCGTCTCCTCCGCCCTTCTGATCGAGGCCAGACACCAACCTGAGACGATGGCACGACGGGCCCGGGCCGCCGCGGGCATCACCGGCGCACTGCTCGCCGTACCGGTCGCCGTCCTCGTGGTGGCGGGCGACCGGGTGCTCGGCGTGTTCGGTCCTTCCTACGTGGCCGGCTACGTCCTGCTGGTCGCCATCGTGGCATCGGCCCTTCCCGACGGGGTGACCAACATCGCCATCGCCGTGCTGCGGGCGCGGGGACGCTTCGCCTCGGTGACGGTCCTCAACGTGGCCATGGCCGTCATCGCCCTGGCCGTCGCCTGGTTCGGCGCACCCCGCTTCGGGCTCCTCGCCGCCGGTCTCGGCTGGGTGGCGGCCCAGACCGGGGGGGCCGTCGGGGTCGCGGTCGCCGCCCTGCTGGCCCGCACCCGGAACTGGCGCCGCGTCGGCGCCGTCGGCTGTGCCGACGTCGATGGCCGGCCCAAGACTGTCGCGGGCCTCGACCTTCTCGGTGAGGGAGGCTGACAGTGCGCATCCTGGAGCTGACCGACACGTACCCGCCCTTCATCGGCGGGCTCGAACGCCACGTCCAGATCCTCAGCCGGGCGCTCCTGGCACGGGGCCACCAGGTGAGCGTGGCGACCACCGCCGTGCCCGGCGCCCCGGCATTCAGCGATGAGGACGGCGTGGCCGTCCATCGCATCACGGGATGGTCGAAGGTCCTCTCTCCGTTCTACTCGGCCGGACGTCCCTTCCATCCCACCATCCCCGATCCCGGGATGGTGCGGTCCCTGCAGCGGGTGCTGGAGCGTGAGCGGCCCGACGTGGTGCACGCCCACTCGTGGAACCTGGCCTCCTACCTCCCACTGCACACGCCGGCCTGCGGCCGCGCCCTGATCGTGACCGCCCACGACTACGGGCTGGTGTGCCCGAAGAAGACGATGATGCGCGCTGGTGGGTCGCTGTGCGCCGGCCCCTCGCTCCGGGCCTGCGTGCCGTGCGCCGGGGACCAGTACGGCATGGCGAAGGGAGCGGCCCTCGCCACCGGCATCGCTCTTTCGAACCCGCTCCTGCGCCGGGTGGACTGCTTCACCGCCGTGAGCCGCTTCGTGGCGGACCGGCTGAATGCAACGGTGACACCCCTCACCGGCAAGCAGGTGGAGGTCGTCAGCTCCTTCGTCCCGGCCGGGCTGTCCGAGGCGGCGGCGGCGGCACCCCGGCCGGAGTTCCTTCCCGCCGACGACGGCTACGTGCTCTTCGTCGGCGCGCTGTCGCCGGCCAAGGGCCTTCCCGTCCTGCTCGATGCCCACCGCCGCCTGAGTCACCGCGTTCCCCTGGTACTCCTCGGAACGCCTCACCCGGACACGCCCGGCGATCTCGGGCCCGACGTCGTCCTGCGGACGAACGTTCCCCACGGCGAGGTGATGGCGGCCATGCACAAGGCCGCCATCGTGGTGGCCCCGTCGGTGTGGCCGGACCCGCTGCCGATGACGGTGAGCGAGGCGCAGCTGTGCGGCACGCCGGTCATCGGCGCCCGCAGCGGCGGCATCCCCGAGCAGATCGTGGACGGCGTGACCGGCCTGATCGTCGAGCCGGGTGACGTCGCCGGGCTGGCCGGCGCCATCGACGCCCTGCTGGCCGCGCCCGAGCAGCGGAAGGCGATGGGGGCGGCGGGCCTTGCCCATGCCCGCAAGTTCGAGGTGTCGTCCGTCGTCGAGGACGTCGAGTCGGTCTTCAGCCGCGCCCTGGCCGGTGTCCGCGCCGGGCGCCCGACGCCGGCCACCCGGCCGGCGGTCGAGGCGCGGGACGCCCGAGGACGGCCATGACGACGGCCGCGTCCGAACGCCAGGTGGAGATCGGCTCCTACTTCATGCCGCCGCGCCTCGCCGGCGTCCAGCAGGCGCTGGAGAAGCCAGGACCGACCGACGCCGGCAAGCCGGCGGTTCCCCGCCGGCGCCGCGCCGTGCTGGCCGGCCTCGGCGGGGTCTACGCCGTTGCCGCGGTCCTCCTCGTCGCCTCGTACCACGCCGCCGCCCACCAGCCGGGCCCGGCCGTGTTCACGCTGTTCTGGGCCGGGATGCTCGCCCCGTTCGTGGTCACGGTGCTGGCGCTGTGGTCACCGCTCATGTCCGCTGCCTCGCGCGCCGGGCTCCTGGTCACGCTCGGCGTGTTCGGCACGCTCCCCAAGCTCCTCCGGACCCCGACGGGACCGCTCTACTTCGACGAGCTGGCCCACTGGCGCCAGGTCCGCGACCTCGTCGACAGCGGCGTCGTCGGACGACCGAACGGCATGCTGCGGGCCCTGCCCTCCTTCCCAGGCCTGCACACGCTGACGGCTTCGATCGAGCACCTGACCGGGGTGTCCACATGGACGGCGGCCGTGGGCGTCATCCTCGTCGCCCATGTGCTCGGGCTTCTCGCCGTGTACGCCCTCGCCACCGTGGCCGCCCGGCAGATGGGCACGGCCCCCGGCGCCGCCTCGCGCATCGGGGCCATCGCCGCGGTGGTCTACGCCACCAACTCCAGCTGGCTGTACTTCGACACCCAGTTCGCCTACGAGACGCTGGCCGTGCCCATCGTCTTCTCCATCCTCGCCCTGGCCGCCATGGCGGTGCGCGACGAGCGGGGACGGCCTGTTCTCGCCGGCGCCGTCGCCGCCCTGTGCCTGGCCGTGGCCGTCGTCCACCACTCGTCGGCCCTGGTCCTGGCCGCGCTGCTCCTCGTGCTCGCTGCCGTCTTCGCCCGCCCCGGAGCGAACCGGCCCGACGCCCGGGCCGCCCTGGCCGTGGTCGGCGCCGGACTGGGCGGGCTGGTCCTGTGGCTGGCCAGATCGTGGCACCTGCTGGCGGCCTACCTCGGTCCTTACCTGACGTCGGGCTTCGGCCAGCTCGCCGCCCTTGCCGGTGGTCTGGGAGGCGGCTCCGGCGAGGCGTCGGCCGCAGGGTCCCGCCGGCTGTTCACGGGGACCTCGCTGCCGCCCTACGAGGTCGTCGCCGCCTTCGCCGCCCCTGCGGTACTGGCCGTGGTCGTGGGCGCCCTCATCGTCGTCGGGCGGCGGTCGAGCGCTCGGTCGCAGGGGCGCCTCCGGGTGGTCCGGGCTCCGGCCGCCTGCGTCCTGGCCGTCCTCGCCGGCGGCTACTTCGTCTCCCTGCCCTTCCTGCTCACGGTTGGGATGAGTGACACCGCCCGGCGCTCGTGGACCTACAGCATGGCCGGCGTGGCGTTCTTCGTGGCCGTCGCGCTGTCCGGTCTCGCCGGACGCTGGGCCGAGTGGCGCCCCGTGGCTCGTCGAGGCGCGGCCACTGCGGCGGTGTTGGCCCTGTGCGTGGTCGTGGTCGGCAACGTGGCAGCCGGCCAGAACGAGACCTACCGGTTCCCAGGCCCGCGCGCGCAGGGATCCGACATTCGCAGCCTCGACGCCGAGGCCTTCGCCTTGGCCGATTGGCTGGCAACCCACGTGCCCCGTGACTCCCAGGTCGCGACCGATCGCTTCACGGCCTCCCTCGCCACGTCAGTGGGCCTCCAGCGCTTGGTTGTCCCGTGGGCCGGCGAGCCGACTTGGCAGCTGTTCGCGGGTGATCGGATCGAGCCCGAGTACGCCACCAAGCTCCTGCGCAATGGCTTCGACTACCTCATCGTCGACAACCGGATGGCGACCCTGGCGCCGGCCCTCCGCTACTGGTACGACCGGAACGAACCGGCCTGGGTCCACGAGGCGCCCACCGCCGTGGCCCATCTCCGCCGCCTCGACTGCGTGGACTGGGCTGCACCGATGTTCGCCACCGAGCACTACACGGTCTACCGCCTGGACCTGGGCCGCTTCGATCACGCCCAGCTGGTGGCGATCGGCAAGCGCCTTGCTGCCCTCACCGGCCAGGAGGCGGTGGCGGGCAGTAGTGGGCCGACGCCGGAAGCCGCCGCCTCGCCGGTGGCCCGGCAATGGCCCGCACCGTCCGCCCACGCCCTGAGCGTCCTGCGCGACCGGCGGTGCCCGTGAACGCCCGCTGGCCACTGGCGTCCGGGGTCGCGGCGGCCGCCCTCGTGGCCACGGGCGGCGCCGCCGTCATCGGGCTCGCGGCCGTCGTTGCGTGCGGCGTCGTGGTCCTGCTGGCCGCCGTGTGCGCCGTCGCCTGCCTCGGCCGCGCCCTGCCGGGCCATCTCGCCCCCGAGCTGCCGCCGGGCGTGGCCACTCCTCTGGTCGTGGTCGCCACCATGGCCTACCTGGTGGTCGCCCCCGTGGCACTCCACCTGGTCGGCCTCCGCCTGACCACCGTCTCCGCCGCCCTCGTCGCCATGGCCCTCCCGGTGGCCGCCCTGTGCCTTCGGGACGTCGGCCGGATCGAGGGACGGGCCGCCTTGGGGTCCGGCGCCCTGGTCGCCGCGCTCGCCGGCGGCGTTGTCTTTGCTCCCGCGGTCGAGCGGTACGTCGACGTGACGACGCCCTCCACGGAGTTCTCGTCGCTGTCCTTCGCCAGGCCGCTGGCCGGAGGAGCCACCCGCACGGCCGGTCCGGTGCAGGTCGAAGTGGTCTACGACGGCCCCGGCGTGTCGCCCGACGACGTGGCCGCCACCTTCGCAGGTGAAGCCGTCACGCCGCGGGCGGTGACCACCGACGAGGGTACGCATCGCATCCGCTACCGCATGGCCGTGCCCGGCGACGGTTGCGAGCATGTCCTCGAGGTCCGAGCGGTGCCTGTGGCGCCTGGTCGCTCGGCGGCGGTCCGCGGCGATGAGGCAGCGCTCGACGACGCGTCGCGCTCGACGCTGCGCCTCGCGGCGCGCTTCGTCAACGACAGCCAGGGCGCCGTCTGCGGCTGAGGCACGTGGGGCTAAGTCGCCGGGTCCGATCGGACGATAAGAAGGAATGGCTCATATTCTGCTCACCGGAAGTTCCGGCTTCATCGGCACCCGCCTCTCCGGCCGCCTTCGCAGCCAGGGACACCGGGTCACCGGTCTCGACGTGCGCCCGGCGAGTCAGACCGACGTGGTGGAGGACCTGCGGGACCCGTCGTGTGTGGCCCGCATCGCCGACCGGCTCGGCGCCGTCGACGTGGTCGCCCACTTCGCCGCCGTGGCCGGCGTGCGGCGCAGCCTGGTGGAGCCCGACCTGTACTTCGACACCAACGTGGCCGGCACCCGTCACGCCCTCCTGCTCGCCGAGGCGCTCGGTGCGGCACGCGTCGTGATGGCCTCATCGAGCTCCGTGTACGGCGACGTGGAGGGCCCGGCCGCAGAGGACCAGCCATTGGCGCCGCTGTCGCCCTACGCGGAATCGAAGGCGGCGGCTGAGGAGCTCGCCCGGGCGTGGGCGGCGACGGGCGCCTTCCAGGTGGTCGTGCTGCGTCCCTTCACGGTGTACGGACCCGGCCAGCGCAGCGACATGTTCTGTCATCAGGCGCTCCACCGGGTCATGGCCGGCGAGGCCCTGCAGGTCTGGGACTGGCAGCGTGACTTCACCTACGTCGACGACGTGTGCCGCGGGTCGGCTGCCGCCATCACCGTCCCGCTCGCGGAGAGGTTCCGGACGTACAACTTGGGATCGGGCCGGCCTGTCCCTGTCCGGGAGTTCCTCGCCACGCTCCGCAGGGTCACTCGCCTCCCGGTCTCCGCCTCGTTCGGCCCGGCCGGCGCCGGCGAGCCGGCGATGACCTTCGCTGACCCGACACGGGCCCGGGCCGAACTCGGGCTGCGGCACCCGGGCCCGTTCGTGGTGGGCCTGGAGACCCAACGCCGATCGGTGCTGGCGACGATGAAGCCCGCCCGCCACCGCGGCGCCCTCGCCACCGCTGCGCCCTCCGGCCTCACCCCCGTGGGGTGAGCGGGTCGGACGGCCCTTTTTGACGCGGGTGGGAGGTGGTCGACCACCCTCTGTCGAATTGTAGGGGCGAGAAGTTGAAGAGTTCGGGGAGGCGGAGAGCCGCAGGCTGATTGGTCGCTGAGCCTGCGGGGAGCCAGTGCGAAACCGGCCCCGACCGCGGTGCGCTCGCCTCACAAGGCTGCCGTGCCGCGGGCCGACCGCACACGAAAGGCCGCGACCAGTGGACGATTCTGAGGCCCGCCCCCTCGGTCCGACGACCGTCGCCGTCGAAGCGGTCGAGCAACGCCCGCGTGCGACCGGCGCCCCCGTCCCGCCCGCGCCGAGGCGGCTGCTTGATCCGGCCGGCGTCGTCATCGACCTTCGCGGTGACGGCCAGCCGGCCATCGACCTGCGGGAGCCACCGGCCCCTGAGCCACAACCGGTCGCCCAACCTTTGTCCTGGACCGGGCGAGCGGTCGACCTCGCGTGCTGGACGGCGGCGGCCTCGGTGGCCGTCGTCGTCGCAGCCGCCGTGGGCCGCCTGGAAGGGCCACTGCCGGTGGCGTGGGCGGTGTCGGCCACCCCCCTGGTGCTGCTGCCGGCCTACCCGGTGCTGGGCACGGCTCTCGTCCGCCGGCGACCTCTCCTCGGCATCCTCGCCGCCGCCGTCGTCCTGGTCCACGTGGCGCTGCTGGCGCCGGCGGTCGGTGTGGCGGGGGCGGCCGGCGCCGCCACCGCCGGTCCCGCCGCCGCCGGGTCGCCTCTTCGGGTCGCGACCGCCAACCTCTTTCTCGACAATCGTCGGATCGCCGAGACGGGGAAGCGGCTCCTGGCCGCCGGCGCAGACGTGGTGCTGTTGCAGGAGGTGACCCCGTCCCATGCGCAGGGGCTGCGGGAACTGCTCGCCGCCTACCCGTACCGTTTCGTGGACGCCCGCGAGGGCGCCTTCGGCTCCGCCATCCTGTCGCGCTTTCCGATGCTCGGGGCCGAGCAGACCCCGGTGGCCGGCCACCCGCTGACTCGAGCCCGATTGGACGTCAACGGCCAGGAGGTGCAGGTCTGGAACGTGCACCCGCCGGCGCCACGCGACGGCGCCTCCCGGCGGATCCTGGGGGCGCAGCTGCGGGATGTGGCCCGACGCGCATCAGCCACCGAGGCCGCCCTGGTCGTGGCGGGCGACTTCAACGCGACCCGCTGGTCACCAGAGCTAGCTCGGCTGCGCTCGGCCGGGCTGACGGACGCCCACGAGGCCACCCACCGAGGATTGGCCGCCACCTGGCCTGCCGACCGCATGGTGCCGCCCTTTCTCCTGCTGGACCACGTGCTGGTCTCCTCGGGGCTGCGCGTCGCATCGGTGGCGGAGCTGGCCGCCGGGGCCAGTGACCACCGTCCTGTCGTCGCTGACCTGAGGCTGCAGGCTGGTCAGCGCCAGGCGACGGCTGCTTCGTGATCGGACCCGTTGAGCCGCTCCCCTATCGGCGAGTTCAGCCCCAACCCGAGCCGCCGATCCTCGAGAGGCGGTTCGGGCTCTACGCGGACGCCTACTGCCTCACGGCGAGACCTACCGGACGGACGACGGGAACGGCGTCCCACATGGCTGCCGCCGAACACGCAGTTGCTGGCCCCCGCGCAGCAGGATCAGTTCTGCGACGCACTGAAGGAGGTCGCCGGCGCCGAAGCCGCCCGCTTCTTTCAACTGGAGGAGACCTTCGCTCAGTACCACCCCGACGGGCCCGAGGCGCCGGCGGCTGCGGACAGGCGGGCCAGCCTTCACTCTACGCTTGGTGCCGGCCGGCGCCGCGGAGCACCCAGAGGAGGTCGTGTGCCGAACTTCGAGACGGATGTCGTCATCGTCGGAGGTTGTGGCCACGTTGGCCTGCCCTTGGCCATCGCTTTGGCCGACTCCGACGCCCGTGTGGCCATCTTCGACGTCTCGGAGCCGGCCGTCAAAGCGGTCAATGATGCCGTCCTGCCCTTCGACGAGCGCGGTGCGGGGCCCATACTCGAGCGGGTGGTCGCCGCAGGAACGCTGCGTGCGACGACGAAGCCCTCGGTCGTCGGTGATGCGGAGAGCGTGATCGTCGTCATCGCGACACCCGTCGACGAACACCTCAATCCCGACCCGCAGGCCATCCCGCGCGCTCTGGGCCTGTGCACGGAGTACTTCCGCGATGGACAGCTGCTCGTGCTGCGCAGCAGCGTCTACCCCGGCGTCACCGCCCAGGTGGAGCGCATGGTGGCCGACCTCGGTCGCCAGATAGAGGTGGCCTTCTGCCCGGAGCGCATCGCTGAGGGCCACGCCATGACCGAACTGTTCACGCTGCCGCAGATCGTCGGCGCCCGGACGCCCGAAGCCCGCCAACGCGCGACGGCGCTGTTCCACCGCCTGACGAGCACGATCGTCGACCTCGAGCCGGAGGAGGCCGAGCTCGCGAAGCTGTTCACCAACACCTGGCGCTACATCAAGTTCGCCGCCGCCAACCAGCTGTTCATGATGGCCAACGACCGCGGGCTGGACTTCGAGCGGATCCGCCGGGCCCTGTCCCAGGACTACCCGCGCGCGGCCGACATGCCGAGCGCGGGCTTCGCCGCCGGGCCGTGCCTGCTGAAGGACACGATGCAGCTGGCAGCGTTCAACAACAACAACTTCACGCTCGGCCACTCGGCGATGCTGGTGAACGAGGGCCTGCCCCTGTACCTCGTGGCGCGGCTCGAGCAGGAGTACGACTTGGCCAGCATGACGGTCGGCATCCTCGGCATGGCCTTCAAGGCCGGGTCGGACGACACGCGCTCCAGCCTGAGCTACAAGCTAAAGCGGATCTTGGAGTTCAAGGCCAAGCGGGTCCTGTGCACCGACCCGCTGGTCACGACCGACCCGACGCTGGTTTCGCTCGAGCAGGTCTTGGCCGATTCCGACCTGTTGGTGTTGGCCACCCCGCACACCGAGTACGCCGGCCTCCACGCCACGGTCCCCATAGCGGACGTCTGGAACGTCCTCGGGCGTGGAGTGCGGGTGTGAGCCTGCCGCTGCCCGACACCGAGGGTCTCCGGGTCTCGGTCGTCATCCCGGCCTACAACGAGGCCGAGCGGATCATCCCGTGCCTGACCCGCATCCTGGAGGCCGTGACGCTGCCGTGCGAGGTGCTCGTCGTGGTGGACATGCCCCAGGACACAACGGTGCCGGTTGTGGAGAAGTTGGCCGTCGACGAGCCGCGGCTGCGGATCGCCATCAACACCTACGGCCCCGGTCCCGCCAACGCGATCCGATACGGCATCGACCGGGCTCTGGCACCGGTCGCCGTCGTGACGATGGCCGACGGCTCGGACGATCCCCGACAGATCGATGATCTCACGCGGTTGGTCGAGCGCGGCGTGGTCGTCGCTGCCGCGTCGCGGTACATGTCCGGCGGCCAGCAGGTGGGTGGTCCGCTGTTGAAGAGCGCACTGTCGAGGGCGGCCGGACGCTCGCTGCAGCTGTTCACCCGTGTCGGCACCCGCGACGCAACCAACAGCTTCAAGGCGTACTCGACGGACTTCGTCCGGCTGGTCGGGATCGACAGCCACGCCGGCTTCGAGATCGGGCTCGAGCTGACCGCCAAGGCCAAGCGGCTCAGACAGCCTGTGGCCGAGATACCGACGATCTGGCTGGAGCGGCATGCCGGTGTGTCGAACTTCAGGCTTGCCGCCTGGATCCCGCAGTACCTCAGGTGGTACAGGCTGGCCTTCGGCCCCAAGATCGACGTGGACCAACTGCGCCGTCTGACTTCCACGCCTCGGACGAGGGTAAAGCGGCACGATTCTGGTTCGGTGCACACCAGTGCTGCTCGGGGCGCGGCCTACGAGCGCGAGAACTGATTGCCCAAGGCTCTCGTCTCCGGATCGGCAGGCTTCATCGGCGGCTACGTCGTGGAGGAGCTGCTGGCCCGCGGCTATGACGTCGTCGGCATCGACAACTACTCGAAGTACGGCAAGGTCACCAAGTCCTACGACAGCAACGAGCGGTACCACTTCACAGAGGGCGACTGCCAGGACATCGGCCTGATGACCGAGCTGCTCATGGACTGCGACCACTTCATTGCCGGCGCGGCACTGATCGGTGGCATCTCGTACTTCCACGCCTACGCCTACGACCTGCTGGCCCAGAACGAGCGGATCATGGCCGCCAGCTGCGACGCCGCCATCAGGGCCCATGCCCAGGGCAACCTTCAGAAGATGACCTACATCAGCTCCTCGATGGTCTTCGAGTCGGCCGACTCGTGGCCTTCGGTCGAGGGCTCCGAGCGCGAGATCCCCGCGCCGCTGTCCTCCTACGGCTTCCAGAAGCTCGCCGTCGAGTACTTCGCCAGGGCCGCCTGGGATCAGTACAAGCTGCCCTACACGATCTGCCGTCCGTTCAACTGCGTCGGCATCGGCGAGGGCCGCGCCCTCGGCGACGTCGAGGTCCTTTCGGGCAACGTCAAACTCGCCATGAGCCACGTCGTGCCGGATCTCGTCCAAAAGGTCCTCAGGGGCCAGGACCCGCTTCACCTGCTCGGCACCGGTGAGCAGATCCGGCATTACACCTACGGCGGCGACCTCGCCAAGGGCATCGTCACCGCCATGGAGCACCCCGAGGCGCTCAACGAGGACTTCAACCTGTCCACGCCCCACGGCCACAGCGTGATCCAGCTCGCCGAGATCATCTGGCGCAAGATCAAGGGGCCCCAAACGCCGCTGCGCCTGGAGCACGACGAGGCGTTCGAACACGACGTGCAGCGCCGCGTCCCCTCCACAGAGAAGGCCAAGCACGTCCTGGGCTTCGAGGCCACCACCCCGCTCGAGGACATGCTCGACGAGGTCATCCCGTGGATCGAGCGCGCCATCGCGGACGGCACCCTTTGACACCGCCACCTGAACCGCCCCAGGTTTGACGCAAGGCCGGTCTGTAGCCACTCGCAGCCGTCGCTGAGGGCAGCGCGGCCAACTCCCGGCGTGGCTGAAGCCCTACACTCACTGCAGTGGGATCGCTCTACGGGGGTGTGAAGCCACGCTCTTCGAGCGTGAGCGAGCGGGCTGACGTCGGTTCGCCGCCGTCCTCGGGGAAGGCCCCGAAGGCGTCGGATCTGCGGGCGCGTCTCTTCGTCTGGTCGGTGTGGACGGTGATGGTGGTGGCTGTGCTGGCCTGCATTGCCCGCTACGCCCACAACGTGCCGCTCGCCGAGGACTGGCTGCTGGTGCCGCCCCTCACTGGCCACGAGCCCGACCTGGCCTCCTGGCTGTGGGCACAGAACAACGAACACCGTCTCCCCCTGCCGCGGCTGGCGCTGTTGGGCCTGTTACGGCTCACGGGCGGCGACTTCCGGTCGGGCATGGTGTTCAACGTCGTGCTCCTGGCGGCCCTTTCCGCCGGGATGATCCTGGTTGCCCGACGCCTGCGGGGCAGGACCAGCGTCGCCGACGCCTTCTTTCCCGTCGCCCTGCTCCACCTCGGGAACTGGGCCAACCTGGTGTGGGGCTGGCAGCTGCAGTTCGTGCTGTCGACGACGCTCGTCTGCTGTCTCCTCCTGCTGCTCGTGACCCAGCGCACCACGCTCCGGCCGGGACCGGCGTTGGCCGCGGGGGTCTGCCTGGTCATGCTGCCGTTGACAGGCGCCAACGGGCTGGTCTTCGTCCCCCTCCTGGCCGCCGGGATGGTGTGGGAGGGACTTCGCCTCCGCCGAGCGAGAGGGTCCACCGGGGTTCCCGGCTGGGCCCCGCTGTGGCTCGTCGGCTCGTCGGTGGTGGCGGTCCTGATCTCGGGGCTGTACTTCGTTGGCTGGGAACGTCCGTCTTGGAACGCCTCGGCGGGAACCGACGTCGGCGCCGCGGCCGAGACCAGCGCCAAGTTCTTCGCCCTCGGTCTCGGTCCCGGCGCCTCGCGGTCCTGGAAGCTGTCGATTCTCGCCGTGTCGGCGGTCCTGCTGACCGCCTTGGTCCTCGTCGTGCGGGCCGTGCTGCAGCGCCGCGGCGTCGAGCGCCACCGGGCCATCGGGCTGTGCCTCTTCCTGGGCGCCGCCGGCCTGCTCGCCGTGGTCCTGGGCTGGGGGCGCCCCGCCGGGCCCGGCCAGGCCCTGCCCGAGCGATACGTGCTGCTCGCTGTCCCGGCCCTGTGCGCCGCGTACTTCGCCTCCCAGCTGTACTCCCCGGCGACGGTGCGCCGGCTGATGCAGGGGGGGCTGCTGGCGGTGATGATCGTGATGCTGCCCATCAACACCAGTGACGGCTTCACCTGGCGGGACTGGTACGGCAGCGGGATGGGCGCTGTCGAACGCGATCTCGACGCGGGGATTCCCCGCTCCCAGCTCGCCGCCCGGCACCAGAGCTTCTTGCTCCACTGGAACCTCGACATGCTGGAGGCCAACATGGAGATGCTCCGTCGAGCCGGCATCGGGCCCTTCCGGCACCTCCAGCCCGACCCCACCGGCCTCGCCCAACCCTGATCGGCAGCCGCGGGCGCGAGCAGGGACGGGGGTTCCGGTCCGTAGCATGGGTGCATGCGCTCCTCACTGCGGCTCCTGGCCGGGGCCATCATCTCCTGCGGCCTCCTCGGCTTGGGCGCCATTCCCTTGGTGCACGGGGCCGATGGCGACTCTGGCGGCAGCGCGCCGGGCCGGACCACCGCGACGTCGCCGGCGAGCCCCTCAGGCGATGCGGCCGGAACCGAAGGCGCCCTCGTCGGGCGAGCTCGGCCGCGAGCCGGGGCGCCGCTCGCCCTGCCGCCCAGTCCAGCCGCGACACCGGGCATCGATTCCGACGCCGCCACCGCCGCCCGCCGATCCTCGCCTGCGCTCGATGCCCCGGCCGCCGCCGGCGACGGCTCCCCCAACATGGCCCATGTCGCCAACCTCGACTACCAGCGCCGCTACGACCAGGCCGGCCCGGTAGGCACAGACCTCGAGCTGGCCACCGTCTCCGGCCGCGACTACGCGTTCGCCGGGACCTACCGCAACGGCCTCCAGGTGATCGACGTGACCGACCCCGCCCGCCCCCAGGTCGTCGCCGTCTACGACTGCGCCGTGGCCCAGGGCGACGTCCAGGTGTTCAGCCAGGGCGGCCGCACCCTCGCGACCTACACCGCCGACGACATCGAGACCGAGACCCGGCCGGAGTCCGGGTGCTACCGGGAGCTCGGGGTAGACCCCGCCCAGCCCTACGGGACGTTCATCGTCGACGTGACCGACCCGCGGGCGCCCCGGGGGCTCGGCTTCGTGCCCATCCCCGCCGGCTCCCACAACCAGACGGTGCACCCGGGGGGCCGCTACCTCTACAACTCCAACGCCGACCTCACCGCCCCCGGTGTGATCGAGGTCATCGACATCGCCGACCCGACCCGGCCCCGCCAGGTGGCGACGCTGAACCTCGGCCCCGGGCTCAGCTCCCACGACGTGACCTTCAACGCCGACGGCACCCGGGCGTACTCGGCCGCCCTGACCCACTCCCTCGTCATCGACACCTCCGACCCGGCCCGACCGCGCGTCGTCGGGAGCATCGTCGACCCGTCCATCAACATCCACCACCAGGCCGACCCCGTCACCGTCGACGACCCCCTGCTCGGGCGGCGCACGTTCCTGGTCGTCACCGACGAGCTGGCCGGTGCCGCCGGCAACGGTGTGTGCCCCGGCGGCGGCCTGCACGTCTACGACATCACCGGCGACCGGGAGCGCCTCCCGGTCAAGGTCGGCTTCTTCGCCATCCCCGACACCCGGCCGGCCAACGACAACCTCCGCTGCACCGCGCACGTGCTGCGGATGTACCCCGAGCACAAGCTCCTGACGATCGCCTGGTACTCGGCCGGCGTGCGGGTCATCGACATCTCGGGCCTCGCCGGCGTCTCGGCCGGGCTCCCAGTCGACGCTGGCATGCGGGAGATCGGCTACTACGCCTTCCCCGACTCCGACACCTGGAGCGCCAAGACGAACCGCATCGCACCGGACGGTTCGTTCTTCCTGTTCGCCAACGACATCGCACGCGGCTTCGACGTCTACCGCTTCCGCCGCCCGGAGGGCGCCGGCGAAGCCGGCCTCGTGGGCGGGGGCCGCTGGCTCAGCCCCGAGCAGGTCCTGGCCGAGGCCCGCTCTCGCGTGGCGCTCCCGGTCAGCGCCACCAACGCGCCCTACTGCCTGATCCGGTAGGACGTCGGGCCAGCCCGAACCTCCACCTCTGCCTCGGTGGTTCGACCGTCCGGCTGCCCACACAAAGGTGAGGAGCGGCACACTCGTTCCTCCATCCCGCGCGTCTGGCCGGCACCGCCGAGCGCGCCACCGCGAACGGGGAGGGACCCTCCTGAAGGGCACAACGCCCGATACCCCGGTGCTCGACGCGCATACCGCTCGGTACGGCGCAGCGATGGCGAAGCCGGTCGCTGAGGCTGACTCAGCCTGCTTGAGGTTCTTTGACCGGATCGCCGACTGACGGAACCCCCTCGGCCGACCGCCGGTCGCCGGTGGCTGTGGGTTGCTCCCACACTCGAAGCTTCGTCGCTGGTATCGGTGCTCCTTCCAACTCATCGACAGCGGCTGAGGCGGAAAGGGCTAAGGGCGCCAACCCGGCTTCTTGCGGTGCTCCCTCGGATTGGCGCGATCGCCTCCGGAGGTCGCGCTCGGCTAGGACGGTCATGGCCGGTGCCGCCAGGTAGGCGAGACCCTGGGAAAGGATGCCGACTTCGAGCAGCAAGGCGACGCCCGAGCGAGGGAAGACCGCCAGGGACGTCACGGCGAAGCTGATGCACAGCGCGCCCAGGCCCAACTCGGTGCGAACGGAGCCGAGTGCGCGCCAGCCCCGACCGTCGCGGCGGAACTTGTCGGTGCGCTGCCAGGGGACGGCGCGCCCGAGCACGGCGAAGAGCTGGGCGACGATCGCCACATGACCAAGCGCTTTGGTCGCCACCTTGGCTGCGACGATCTCGGCCAAACGGGCCCCGAGGATGCGGCGGTAGACGAACCAGAACCGGAGCGAACTGGCGCCAAGCATGGCGGCCATGGCGATCAAGAACGGAGTCGGTACCGCGATTTGTACTTCTTGGATGCCTAGCGACAGCACGAACGCGGCGCCGACGGGGAGCAGGGCGATGCCGGGGGCAATGCTCATGCCGAGCAGCCCCTGCACAGGATGGTGCAGTCGCTGGGCCAGTGTCATCTTCGACGGCTGTCGCCAGCGCCTGGGGAGATAGAGGCGGAAGTGGTGACGAAGCTCCTGGACCGGCCCGTAGGTCCAGCGGAACCGCTGCTGCTTGTAGCCCGCGAAGGTCTCGGGGATGAGACCTCGCCCGTAGACATGGCTGAAGTACACGGAGGAATAGCCCAGGGCATGGATCCGGATGGCCAGCTCGGAGTCCTCGGTGAGGCACCACTGCGACCATCCTCCCGCTCGTTCCAGCGCGGCCCGCCGTATCAGTGACATGGTGCCGATGATGGGCGCGGCGTCGTACTCGTTGAGACTCACCATTACCGTGACGAAGAACTGGGAGTACTCCCAGTTGCAGGTCCGCAGGAAGGTGGTGTCCTCCCAGCCCCGGTAGGCGTGGGGGCTCTGGACGAAGCCCATCGTGGCGTCATCGAAGTACCCCACCGTCCCCACCAGCCAGTCGGGCTCGGCGTGGTAGTCGGCGTCCACCACGGCCACGAGCTCGGCGCTCGGGTCGGTCTTGGACAAAGCGAAGTTGAGCGCTCCGCCCTTGGCCCCGGACAAGCCCTCGACGTGGAAGAAGCGGAACCGATCGCCGAGGCGTTGGCAATGGGCACGCAGCGGGTGCCACAGAGCAGGGTCGGCCGTGTTGTTGTCAACGACGACCACCTCGAAGTTGGGATAGTCCAGCCGGGCCAGGGCATCGAGGGTGGAGATGACCACCTTCGGCGGCTCGGCATGGGTGGGAACGTGGATCGACACCCGGGGAAAGTGTTCCCGGCGCACCCCAGGCAGTGGCGCCCGGGGCCGTCGCCAGTCTCGGCGGCATAGGGCCTCCCACAGCTGGACGTTGCGCACCACGCTGGGAGGCAGATTGAGGACGAGAAGCGGCAAGCTCGCCACCAGCACGGCGCGAGCGAAGGGACCGAGCGGCATCGTGAGGATGAACCAGGTCGTCCACACGACCCCGCAGGCGACGAGTGCCAGGTTGGTCACGAGGACCGCCACGCCCCACGCCAAGAACCGGGGTAGACGCCGAAGAGCAGGGGCAATGACGCCCGCCAGCACCAGCCCGGCAACGACGGCCCCACCGGGATCGTCCAGCGCCAGCCAGGAGGCCAAGGATCCTGCCGCCACCGAAGAGATCGGGCCCCACGCCCGCATGCGGCGTGGCCGCGTCTGAGCGTGCTCAGCGAACAGTGCGACGACGGCCACGACATGGGCAACGGCGACGCAAACGAGGAGAGAACCAACAACTGACACAGATCCGCCTTTAGATATCGGTGACTAGATGGGAGAAACCCGATGTGTGTTCCGGTCGACTCACTGAGCTCGCCGCCTGAAGCCTACAGAGCGACAGGCGCACAGCCTCCCGGCCCTCTTCCTTGGCATGTCCTGTGGCGGTGGAGATCCTGGCGCAAGACCAGCCCCGGCTTGCAGGCCGGGGCTCGCTTGTGAATCGGCAGGTGACGACTACGGGCGGCGGGCGCCGCTGGGCGGGCCGGAGGAGGTATCGGAGGGCTTGTAGTCCTCTGCGGTGGACGACGAGCCGGCCAGCGTCTGAGCCGGCTTGTACTGCTCGGCGGTCGATGACGAGCCGAGGGGGTGATCTTCCACTCCGACCGGGGATGTCGGTACACAGCACCGAGTACCGGCTGCTGGCGGAGGCCAACGGCGTGCTTCTGTCGCTGGGTCGCAAGGGCGAGTGCTGGGACAACGCGGTGAGCGAATCGTTCTTCGCCACCATCAAACGCGAGCTCATCGACCGCCGCCAATGGCCCACGCGAGCCGGTCTGTGCCGGGCGGTCTTCGAGTACATCGAAGGCTGGTACAACACCTGCGAGGCGATCACCCTTCCCCCGCAGCGCCCTGCTCCCTAGCGGTGCACGCGGCCGCTTGCTCCTAGACGGTGACCGGAGCGCTCGCCGGCGGGCGCTCGGCGGTCGCGGCCCAGTACTGATTCAGTGCGGACTGACACTTCACGTACCAGGGGATGCCGAGCAACAACACCCAGAAGGCTGTTCCCGCGCCGACGGGGCTCTTGAATCCCCGGCCTTCGTACATCCGCTTGATCTCCACGGGCAGCAGGAAGAGGGTCACAACGCCGACGAAGGTGTAGATGAGAGCCCCGCCGACACCTCCGATGCCGTCGTTCGTCTCGCGCTTGATCTCCTCGTGGTTGGTGTAGGCCCAGTAGATGCCGTAGAGCCCGAACGTCACCACGGCAAGGAGGAATTGGCTGCCAATACTGCGGGGCACAGGGCGAATCCGCGTCACGATGTTTCCTTTCAATTGCCTTGCCCGCCCGAGGGCTGCGTGGACGAGATGTCCGTTCCCAGACAAAGTCGGCTCGCTTCCAGAGACACTTGAGGTCAAGACCTCCGCGTTGGGGCGCCGTCTCGACAGCACGGGTCCTGCCCAAGGGGGGCACTTGTGCCCGTCCGAGGCAGCGTCTGCGCGGTGGCGACCACCCTGCTCAACTCACTGGGGATGCTCATCACCGTCGCGAGTCTGGGACCGCCGCCATCTCTTTCGCCTGGCAGAATCCCGGCATGCAACTGCCCCACAGGACTTGCGCGGTCCGCGAGAGTTTCAGGCCGCCTGAAGGGCGTCAGGGGACTCCACCTTCCTGACCCGCGGCGGACCCGGCGAGGTCGTCCCGGCGGGCGGTTTCGACTGAGAACCCTGAGACAACGCGCCGGGCGCCCAGCCCGACGCACGAAGCCATCCTGGCCCAACCCTTCGGCACTCTCCACGGCGCCATCAAGGTCACCGAGCAGGGCGAGGTCATCCCGGCCAAGTACGGACATCCGGAACGGGCCCGCCACAACCTGGAGCTGGCTCTCGCCGCGGTGCTGGAGGCCTCGGTGCTGCACCGCACCTCCCGCCTGCCCGACGAACTGCTGGACCACTGGGACGCCGTGATGGACCTGGTGTCCGGAGCCGCCTTCGCCGCCTACCGCGGCCTGGTGGAGGCACCCGGACTGGTCCGGTACTTCACCAGCTCGACGCCGGTGGCGGAGCTCGACGGGCTCAACATCGGGTCGCGCCCGGCCCGCCGCCCGGGCCAGGGCACCGGTATCGAGGACCTTCGGGCCATCCCGTGGGTGTTCGGTTGGACGCAGTCACGACAGATCGTGCCGGGCTGGTTCGGCCTGGGCTCGGGACTGGCCGCCGCCCGGCGGGCGGGCCACGGCGAGGACCTCACCGACATGGCACGCGACTGGCAATTCTTCCGGACTTCCTGTCCAACGTGGAGATGGGCCTGGCCAAGGTCGACCTGGCGCTGGCGGCCCAGTACGTCGACCGCCTCGTGGACCCGTCGCTCCACGGGCTGTTCACGGTGATCGGCCACGAGTACCGGCACACGGTGGAGGAGGTCCTCCTCGTGACCGGCCAGACAGATCTGTTGGCGCGGGCCCCGGAACTGCGGGCGTCGCTCGAGTCACGGCGCGACTCGCTCGACGCGTTGTGCCACCTCCAGGTCGAGCTCCTGTCGCGCCTGCGGTCGTCCCCCGACTCGGATCCGTTGCTGCAACGGGCGCTCCTGCTGACGGTGAACGGCATCGCCGCCGGGATGCAGAACACCGGATAGAGCGGTTGCTCTGCGGGCGGGCCGCCTCTGGCAGGATGCGCCCATGAGCACCGACGGCGACAACAGGCCCCTGCACGACAACTACGGCCCCGAGGCACGCCGGGCCGTCGAGGCCGAGGCGCTGCTACCCACCACCCGGTGGGACGAGGAGGTGGCCCGGGGCCTCGAGCTCGGCCTGCCCGGCGCCGACTCCATCGTCGACAGGAGCATTCCCACCTTCAGCCGGGGAGAGCTTCCGCACTACGCCGGCATCAACACCTTCCTCAAGCAGCCCTACCTCGAGGACGTGCGGCGCTGCGGGGAGTACGACGTGGCCATCCTCGGCGCACCCCACGACTCGGGCACCACGTACCGGCCCGGCACCCGCTTCGGGCCCCAGGGCATGCGCCGCATCTCGGCGCTGTACGGCCCCTACAGCTTCGAGCTCGGGGTCGACCTGCGGGAGTCCATCACCATGTGCGACCTGGGCGACATCTTCACCATCCCCGGCAACATCGAGAAGACCTTCGACCAGATCACCAAGGCCGTGTCCCACGTCTTCGCCTCGGGCGCGTTCCCCGTCGTCCTGGGAGGCGACCACTCCATCGGGTACCCGACGGTCCGGGGTGTCGCCCCCCACCTCGACGGCAAACTCGGCATCATCCACTTCGACCGCCACGTCGACACCCAGGAGACCGACCTCGACGAGCGCATGCACACCACCCCCTGGTACCACGCCACCGACATCCCCAACGTCCCGGCGACCAACCTCGTGCAGGTGGGCATCGGCGGTTGGCAGGCGCCCCGTCCCGGCGTGAAGGTCGGCCGCGAGCGGGGCACCACGATCATGACCGTCACCGACTGCGTGGAGATGGGTATCGAGGCGGCCGCCGAACGGGCGCTGGAGGTGGCGTGGAAGGACGCCGAGGCGGTGTGGCTCTCGTTCGACGTGGACTGCCTCGACGCCGCCTTCGTGCCCGGAACCGGGTGGCCCGAGCCGGGAGGATTCCTGCCCCGCGAGGTCCTCAAGTTCATCCAGCTGGTGGCGGAACGGCCGCTGGCCGGGATCGAGATCGTGGAGTGCTCCCCGCCCTACGACAACGCCGACATCACCTCGCTCATCGGCACCCGCGTGATCTGCGACACCCTGGGCTGCCTGGTTCGGGCGGGCCACCTGCCACGGTCGACTTGATCCGGCCTTCTCGCTAAACGGCCAGCAGGTCGGAGAACCCGGCCACGTCGATGGAGGCGGTGTCGCCGGAGTGCACGATCAACCCGCCGTCCATGACCGCGTAGCGCTGGGCCAGGCGGAGGGCGAACTCCACGTACTGCTCGACGAGCAGGATCGTCATCCCCGAGGAATGGAGGGCGGAGATGGCGTCCTCGATCTCGAGGATGATCGAAGGCTGGATCCCCTCGGTGGGCTCGTCCAGAACCAGCAGCTGAGGTCTGGTGACCAGGGCCCGGGCGATGGCCAGCTGCTGGGCCTGGCCTCCCGACAGCAGGCCCGCCGGCCTCCCGAGCAGCTTGCGCAGGGCGGGGAAGACGTCCAGCGCATCGTCCACCGCCGACTGATCGCCCCGACCGGCACGGTCACGCACCACCGCCAGGTTCTCCCGGGCCGTGAGGTACGGGAAGACCTGGTGGCCCTGAGGCACGTAGCCGATGCCGGCCCGGGCCCGTTGCGGCGTGCTGAGCCTGGTGATGTCCCTCCCGTCGAGGCGGATGGCCCCGGCCTTCAACGGCAGCACGCCCATCAGGCCGTTGAGCAGCGTGGTCTTGCCCACGCCGTTGCGCCCCATGAGGCAGGTGAAGCTGTGGTGGGCCACATCGAGCGAAACCCCGAACACCACCTCTGCCCGCCCGTAGGCGATGCGCACGTCCTCGAGCTCGAGTCTCACCCCGTCTCCCCGATCGAACCGGTCACGGCTTCCAACACCGGCTCTGCCACCGGAGACGGCACCGCCCCGGAGCGGGCGTCGCGCGAGCGACCGAGGTACACCTCGCGCACGATCGGGTCGGCCTGCACCTCGTCCACCGTGCCCTCCGACACCACCTTTCCCTCGTGCAGCACGGTCACCTTCCGGGCGAACCGGCGCAGGAAGGCCATGTCGTGCTCGATGACCACGAGGGTCTGGTCGCCGCCGGCCAGCTCGTGCAGGAGGGCGCCCGTGTCGAGCCGTTCCTGAGGACTCATGCCGGCGACCGGCTCGTCCAGCAGCAGCAGCTTGGGCCCCTGCACCAGCAGCATGCCGATCTCCAGCCACTGCTTCTGGCCGTGGCTCAGGGCGCCGGCCGGCCGGTCGGCCACCGCCGAGAGGCCGACCCGCTCGAGAGTGGTGGCCACACCGTCGGTGACCCGCCGCCTCCTCAGGAACATGGTCAGCGGGGAGCGGCGGAACGACTCGGCCAGGTCGAGGTTCTCGACCACGGTGAGCGAGTCGAAGACCGTCGGCGTCTGGAAGCTGCGCCCGATGCCGGTCCGGACCCGCTGGTGCTCAGAGAGCCGGTCGATGGAGCGGCCTTCGAAGCGCACCTCGCCGGCGGTGGGCCGGGTGAGCCCGGTGACGCAGTCGACCAGTGTGGTCTTGCCCGCGCCGTTCGGCCCGATGAGGAAGCGCAGCTCCCCGCGGGCGACGCTCAGGTCCACGCCGTCGAGAGCGCGGAAGCCGTCGAAGTCGACCGACACGCCGCACACCTCGAGGACCGGCTTCATGCCGTCTCCCCGAGAGGCTCGACGGCGGGAGCCATCGCCGTCCGGCGGGTTCCCAGCCGGCCGGCCACCGCCGAGGCCAGCCACGCCCACCACGACCGCAGCGCGCCGGCCACGCCACCGGGCATGAAGGCGAGGACGACCACGAACAGCAGGCCCTGCAGGTAGAGCCAGTCGTCGGGCCGGCTGGAGCTGACCGTGACCCTGATCCAGTTCACGACCAGGGCGCCGAGGACCGCTCCCCACAGCGTGCCCCGCCCGCCGACCGCCACCCAGCAGACCATGAGGATGGACGGCAGGTAGTCGAACTGGCCGGGAGAGACGATGCCGAACACCGGGGCGGCGACGGCGCCGGCCAGCCCGGCCATGCCGGCGGCGATCATGAACCCCACGGTCTTGACCAGCGCGGGGTCGTAGCCGAGGAAGCGGACCCTGTCCTCGCTGTCCCGGGTGGCCACCAGCAGCTTGCCGTAGCGGCTGCGGACCACCTTCATGGCCACGGCCAGCACCACCAGGAGGCCCACGGCGGCGATCTGGAACAGCCACCGGTTGGTGCCCGGGGCGTACTTGTTGCGGCCGAAGATGGTGGTGAAGCCGGTGAGGCCGTTGAAGCCGGCGGTCAGCTTCAGGTTCCCGATGAGGACCAGGGCGAAGATCACGGCGGTCGCCTGGGTGAGGATGGCGAAGAAGGGGCCGCGGATGCGCCGCTTGAACACCAGGAGGCCGAGGAGGCCGGCGATCACCATCGGCAGCAGCACCGCCACCGCTGCGGAGGCCCAGAAGCTCTGGAACGGGCGCCAGAGCGCCGGCAGCTCGGTGTAGTCGCTGTAGAGGCTCATGAACGACGGCAGGGACCCGTCGGGCACCTGCTCGAGCGACAGGTGCATGCCCATGGCGTAGGCGCCGAGCCCGAAGAACAGGCCCTGGCCCAGTGCCAGCATGCCGCCGTAGCCCCAGGCCACGTCCAGGCCCACCGCCACCATGGCGTAGCAGAGCCACTCGGCCCACTGCCTCACGTCTCCGGGGCTGCCGAGCAGCCCGGGCAGGGCGAGCAGCCCGCCGGCGAAGGCGAGGAAGGCGATCCGCGCCTTCCACGGGTTGTCCGTGCCCGGCACCAGGATCGACATCGGCGTGCTCATACGGCCAGCCCCCTCGTGCGGAACGAGACGATCCCGTTGGGGCGGAACTGGAGGAACAGGATCACGAAGGCGAACACGGCCGCCCGGCCCAGGGTGGAGGACGTGGCGTGCTCCACGAAGGCGTTGAGCGTGCCGAGCAGCAGGGCGGCGAGGACCACCCCCCGCAGCTTGCCCAGCCCGCCGACGATCACCACCAGGAAGGCGCTGAGGATGTAGGCGGTGCCGGTGGCCGTGCCGATGGGGCCGATCAGCGACACGGCCACGCCGGCGATGCCGGCCAGGCCCGAGCCGAGGAAGAAGGTGGTGGCGTCGACCCGTGACGTGGGCAGGCCGCTCACCGCCGCCAGCTCCCGGTTCTGCATCACGGCCCGCATCCTGCGCCCGGCCGCCAGCCTCGACATGAACACCCACACCCCGACCATGGTGAGCACCACCACGAGGAGGACGAACAGACGGGTGTGGGTGAGGGTCACGCCGAACAGGTCCCACTGGCCTCTCAGGTAGGTGGGCGTCACCACGTCCTTGTTGTTGGCCGAGAACAGGTCCTTGGCCGCCTGCTGCAGCATGAGGCTGACGCCGAAGGTGACCAGCAGGGTGTCCAGTGGCCGCCCGTACATGCGCCGCAGGAGCACCCTCTCCAGCACCAGCCCCATGACTCCGGCCACCAAAAAGGCGAGAGGGAAGGCGACGAGGACCGCGCCCCCCCGGGCGCCACTGAGCACCGAGGTCTGCAGCACGTAGGGCACGTAGGCGCCCGCCATGATGAACTCACCGTGGGCCATGTTGATCACACCCATCTGCCCGAAGGTGAAGGTGAGCCCGAGCCCGACGAGCAGCAGGATGGAGGCGAGGGTGACGCCGATGTAGAGGTTGCTGAGGGTCGTTTCCACGGCGCCCTCTCAGGAGCTCGGGCCCGCTCCTATCCGGCCGCCTTGGCCGCCGCGTCGCACTCCGCTCTGGCCTCACCCGTGGCCAGGCCGGCGGCCCAGGTGTAGGTGTCGAGGCAGGGGTCCGGTGCCACCGGCTTGCCGGAGTTCCAGACCTCGTCGATGAGGCCCTGGGCGTTGATCTTGCCGATGCGGGCCGTCTTGAACACGTGGTGGTTCGTCGGGTGGACCGTGAGAAGGCCCTCGGGCGTGTCCAGCTCCAGCCCGCCGGCAGCGGCGGTCACCTTTTTGACGTCGAAGGACCCGGCCTTCTCCACCGCCGCCTTCCAGATGTACACCGAGTTGTAGCCGGCTTCGATGGGATCGGCGGTGTTCTTCTCGGCGCCGTACTCGGCCTTGAAGGCCTCCACGAACTTGGCGTTCTTCTCTCCGCCCGTGGTCTGGTAGTAGTTCCAGGCCACCAGGTGGCCGAGCAGGTTGTCGACACCCACGCCGCCCACCTCCTCCTCGGCGATGGACACCGAGACGGTCTGGATCTTGTCCGGCGTGTTGCCCTTGGCCTTCAGCTCCTTGAAGAACGACACGTTGGAGTCACCGTTCAAGGTGTTGAACACCACCTGGGGCTTGGCCGCCAGCACCTTCTGCACGATGCCCTGGACGTTGGTGTCGCCGAGCTGGAGGTAGTCCTCGCCGAGGATCTCCAGGCCGTTGGCCTTGGCGTAGGCCTTGATCTCCTTGTTGGCCGTGCGGGGGAACACGTAGTCGGAGCCGACCAGGTACACCCTGGTGAGCCCCTGCTCCTTCATGTAGTCCAGGGCGGGCACGATCTGCTGGTTGGTGGTCGCCCCGGTGTAGAAGATGTTGGGGGAGACCTCGAGGCCCTCGTACTGCACCGGGTAGAACAGCAGCCCGTTGGCGCCCTCCACCACCGGCTTCATGGCCTTGCGGCTGGCGGAGGTCCAGCCGCCGAAGACCACCGCCACCTTGTCGCTGGTGATCAGCTTCTCGATCTTCTGGGCGAATACCTCGGGCTTGGACTCCCCGTCCTCGACGATCGGCTTGATCTTCTTGCCGAGCACCCCGCCGGCGGCGTTGATCTCCTTGATGGCCAGCAGCTCGGAGTTCTTCACCGCCACCTCGCTGATCGACATGGTGCCGCTCAGAGACTGCAGCACCCCGACCTTGACGGTGTCGCCGGTGACCTCTCCCGACACGTCGCCGGCAGGCGTGGCGGCGTCGTCGTCGCCGCCTCCGCAGGCCCCCAGGATCAGGCCGGCCGCCACGGTGGCGCAGGCCAGCCGTCTCGAAAGTCGCGCTGCGAGAAGTTCGCGTCCCATGTGCTCCCCTTGTCTTCCTCGGTGCGGAGGCTCCGGCACCGGTACATGGCCGAAGGTAGAGAGCGGCCATTTCTCGCGAATGACACCGCAACGTCGCCTACATGACGATCGCCTGTCTCGAACCTGACGCGGCCATGGTGGCGAGGAACGATGTCCTCGCCGGCGCCAGCCGGCGCTCGGTCTCGGCACCGTCTCCACCCAGTGCCCGGATCCCCGAGCCGGGACCGGCGAGGTGGAACGCACCGGCAATCCCACCGTCCTCGGCCCGGCGTCCCAGCAGGAACACGCTGCCGACGTGGCGGGCGCCGGCCATCACGGCGGCGCCGTCCCACGCCGGTGCGCCCGGGCCCGCCCGCAGGCCGTCGCGCAGAAGGGGCCGCCCGGCGAGCTCCACGTCGAGTCGCAGGCCGATGCTCCCGCAGGTCTCGCCGGAGCGGCCGAGCGATACCGTCTCCGACCACACCGCCACGGCGCCGGCGTCGAGATCGATCGTCGTGCGTCCGGTGTGCCGGCAACCGGAGCAGGCGACCAGCGGCTCCGGCAGCCAGGCCAGGCGGGCGCCGGGACCGAGCCGGGCGTGGACGTCGAAGCTCGTCGCGCCGCCGCCTGGGCAGGGATGGGCGATGGTGGCCGCCGCCGAGCGCACCGTCAGGGCGCACCCCGGCCCGACCCGGACCGACACCGAGAGCCGGTCGCCCTCGAGGAGGCTGGCGGCGGCACCGACGAGGAGCAGCTCGGGCCGTCCTCCTGGACCTGCGAGCACCTTCGCGGCCAGAGGAGGTTCGGACGCCAGCCGCACCACCCGGTCGTCCTCCACCTCCACCTCGAGGCGGGCGATCACCCCGCCGCTCGCCGCCCCGCCACCGCCGAGATCCTCTCCACGATGAAGGCGGCCACCTCGGCGCCGTCGCCCTGCACGAGCGAGATGAACACCGTCGGCCGGTCGCCCCGCTGGCGGGCGGCGTCGCGGGCCATGACCTCGAGGTCGGCGCCCACGAGGGGAGCCAGATCGGTCTTGTTTACGACCAGCAGGTCCGAGCGGATCACACCGGGTCCTCCCTTGCGCGGCACCTTGTCCCCGCCGGCCACGTCGACCACGAACAACTGGACGTCGGCCAGAGCGGGGCTGAACGTCGCCGTCAGGTTGTCGCCTCCCGACTCGATCAGCACCAGCTCCAGTCCCTGATGACGCGCGACCAGCTGCTCGATGGCGTCGAGGTTGGCGGACACGTCGTCGCGAATGGCGGTGTGGGGGCAGCAGCCCGTCTCCACGGCCACGACCCGATCCGGCGGCAGCACGCCGTTGCGCAGGAGGTACTCGGCGTCCTCCCGGGTGTAGATGTCGTTGGTGACGACGGCCATGTCGTAGCGACCCGACAGGTGTCGGCACAGAGCGGCCACCAGCGCCGTCTTGCCCGATCCGACCGGACCGCCGATGCCGACTCGCAGAAGTCCGCGGTCACGAGGCAAACAGACGCACCTCCCAGCGGGCGTGGTCCTCGGCCGCCAGCTCCAGCGCCGGCGCCGACCACGCCGGCCCGTCCGACAGGGGCCTTCCCGCCAGCGTCACCGCCTGCGCCGCCACCTCGCCGCTGACGGAAGCCAGGCGGGCGGCCACGGCCATGGCGTCGGCCATGTCGAGCGGGAGCAGGCGCACCGCCGCGCTGACCCCACCGGCCACCAGCGAGTGGAGGGCCAGGGCGGCGGCGTCGGCGGGGGAGAGGCCGGCGGCCGCTGCGACCAGGCCGAGCACCACCGGGTGCTGCTCCACGGTCACCGATCCCAGCGCCGGCCATGTCGCCGCCGCCGCCCGCTTCAGCCCTCGGCCGAGCGCCCGACCGGCTCCCCGCAGCGCCGGCGACACGCACCGGGCCTCGCACTCGGACTCCAGGGCCGCCGGGTCTGCGCCTGCGCAGGCACACGCGGCCAACCAGGCGTCGGTGAGGCCGGTGGTGCGGATCCGGCCCGCCAGGAAATCGTCCAGGTCGTCCAGCCCTGCGACCCGGCCGGCGGCCACGGCCGCCTCCAGCCCGCCGGAGTGGGCGTGGCCGCCCCCGGGGAAGCGCCCGTCACCCAGAAGGAGGAGCGCGGCGGTGCCCAAGTCGTTCTCCCCGCCTCAGAACAGCGCGTAGCGCTGGGCCATGGGGAGGACGGCGGCCGGATCGGGCACGACCTCCTCGCCGTCGATGCGCACGGTGAAGGTGGCGGGGTCCACCTCGATCGCCGGCAGCGCGGTGTTCTCGGGCAGCTGCGATTTGCCCAGCGAGCGGGTGTCCCCCACGGCCACGAGCGGCCGGGTGAGGCGGAGAGAGTCGGCCAGGCCGGCGTCCAGCGCCGCCGGCGCCACCCACGACACCGAGAGCGGCCCGGCCACGGTGGCGCCGAACATGGGCCGGGCCATGACCGGCTGGGGCGTGGGTATGGAGGCGTTGGCGTCCCCCATGGCGGCCCACGCCACCATGCCCCCCTTCAGCACGGCATGCGGGCGGACACCGAACCACGCCGGTTCCCAAACCACCAGGTCGGCCAGCTTGCCCGGCTCCACCGATCCGACGTCGGCATCGAGCCCGTGGGCCACCGCCGGGCAGATGGTGTACTTGGCCACGTAGCGGCGGGCCCGCAGGTTGTCGGCCCCGGCCACCGGCTCGCCGGCCAGCGCGCCACGACGGGCCTTCATCACGTGGGCCGTCTGCCAGGTCCGCATCACCACCTCGCCCACCCGGCCCATGGCCTGCGAGTCGGACCCGATCATGGAGATGGCGCCGAGGTCGTGCAGCCAGTCCTCGGCGGCGATGGTGGAGGGGCGGATGCGGCTCTCGGCGAAGGCGATGTCCTCGGCCACCTTGGGATTCAGGTGGTGGCACACCATGAGCATGTCCAGGTGCTCGTCGATGGTGTTGAGGGTGTGCGGCCGGGTCGGGTTGGTGGAGGACGGCAGCACGTTGGGGTGCGACGCCACCGTGATGATGTCCGGGGCGTGGCCACCGCCGGCGCCCTCGGTGTGGTAGGCGTGGATCGTGCGGCCGGCGATGGCGGCGAGGGTGTCGCCCACGAAGCCGGCCTCGTTGAGGGTGTCGGTGTGGATGGCCACCTGCACGCCCAGCCGGTCGGCGGCGGTGAGGCAGGCGTCGATGGCGGCCGGCGTGGTTCCCCAGTCCTCGTGCAGCTTGTAGCCGGCGGCGCCGGCGCGAGCCTGCGCCTCCAGTGCGTCCTGGGACACGGTGTTGCCCTTGCCCAGCAGGGCCACGTTCACCGGATAGCGGTCGAGGGCCTCGAGCATGCGTGCCAGGTACCACGCTCCGGGCGTCACGGTGGTGGCCTTGGTGCCCTCCGCCGGTCCGGTCCCTCCGCCCACGATCGTGGTGGTGCCGGAGGCCAGACCCACCTTCACGATCTGGGGGCAGATGAGGTGCACGTGGCAGTCCACCGTGCCGGCTGTGAGTATCCGCCCCTCGCCGGCCAGGACCTCGGTCTCGGGGCCCACGACCAGCGCGGGGTCGACGCCGTCCATGACGTCAGGATTGCCAGCCTTGCCCACCGCCGCTATTCGACCGTCCTTCACGCCGACGTCGGCCTTCACCACACCCCAGTGGTCGAGCACGACCACGTTGGTGATCACCAGGTCGACAGCCGATGTGAGTGCCTGGCCCATGGACTCGCGGACGACCTTGCCGCCCCCGAACACCGTCTCGTCGCCGGGGCCGGCGTTGGCGCCGGCGCAGCGGTCCTCGGTGGGGCTGATCCACAGATCGGTGTCTGCCAGGCGCACACGGTCGCCCACCGTGGGGCCGTACAGCTCGGCGTAGCGCGAGCGGGGGATCTCCATCAGCCGTCGGCGTCCGAGGCCGGCCTCCGCTGAAGGCCGGGAACCCGCCGGGCGCCGGCCAGAGCCACCAGCACCACTTCCCGCGAGACGCCCGGCTCGAAGCGCACGCCGGTGCCGGCGGGGACGTCGAGGCGGAAGCCGTCGGCCGCAGCGCGGTCGAAGGCGAGCGCCGGGTTCACGTCGGCGAAGTGGAAATGCGACCCGACCTGCACCGGCCGGTCGCCGGTGTTCTCCACGTGCAGCGTCCTGCGCTCCCGATCCGGGTTCAGCCCGATCCGGCCGGCGGCCGCGGTCACCTCACCCGGGATCACGGGATGGGCCGGTGGATCGTCACCAGCTTCGTCCCGTCCGGGAAGGTCGCCTCCACCTGCACCTCGTGGAGCACCTCCGGAACTCCTTCCATGACGTCGTCACGACCGAGGACGTGGCGGCCGCCTGCCATAAGGTCGGCCACCGAGCGCCCGTCGCGGGCCCCTTCGAGCACGAAGGACGAGAGCAGGGCCGTCGCCTCCGGCAGGTTGAGCTTCACTCCCCGCCCTCGCCGCTCCCGAGCCAGCATGGCGGCCATCGAGAGAAGGAGCTTGTCGACGTCGGTGGGGGTCAGGTGCACGCGCGGTCCCCTCGGAGGTCCATCGGCCGGCGATCCTAGAACGGCGCCGTCAGGGTGGTCCCCGGGGCACGACCCGACGAGCCGTGGGCGGCTCTGAGTGGCCCGATCGAAACCAGCCGGTGCCAACGCCCCTGAGGTGAACGGCGCCAGCACGCGGCGGCGAACGACCGGCTCGGGCCCCGGTCCCGGACGGAAGCGACGTGATCGCCGACCCTCACGACCACGAGCCCGGGCTTGCGGCGCGTCACCCACGGCGTGTGCCTCCCCTGCACGCGGCGCCACCGTTCGCGATACGTCGCAGCGCCGGCAAGACCGCCACCTTCCTCCACGAGGCAATCGCCGTCGACGTGCAGCCGGCCGGTGTCCGGGAACGGTGTCCGGGAACATCGGAGGCGAGCGGTCCACGAGGTGGTGCCACGTGAGCGCCAGTCCGTCCCACGAGGTGGTGCCGCCGAAGGCCGCACCGCCTTCGGGCCCCACCTCTTGGCGGACGTCGACGAACAGCGACGGCGCCTGCACCCACCAGGCCCGCCCCGCGTCGGGTACGACGGCGCCGTCGAGGGCCAGCTCGACCCGCTCCCACACGCCCACGATCGTTCCGGCAGCAGCGCCGTCACCGTTCCTGGAGCCGGGCCGGCACGTTGGACTGGAACAACGCGATGGGCGCCTCGTGCTCGCGGGCTACCGGGCCGACGGAGAATCAGGGCGACGCCATCGCCGCCTGGACACGCTCGCACGCCGAGATGTCCTCCTCGATGAACGACCGGGCGGCTCGGAGCAGCGTCTGTGCGTCGGCACCGGGTTCGACGCGGATACGGATCTCCAGCCGGCTCCGGTCCGGTGCCACGGGCATGACCGCGTACGACATGAAGAACTCGGCGGCGGAAGCGAACAGCATGCTCGGGAAGAGCAGGTGGGCTCCTTCCCCTTGCGGTCGCGCTCGTCGATGTGGCCGATCACCGGGTTGTGCTGCGTCAGCCTTGGGCGGTCCGCCCGCAGCGGCTCGTAGCTCGCCCAGTGCGCCCCGATGGAGCGGTGTTCGAAGCGGCGGTGGTCGAAGGCGCCGAGCGTCTCCCTGTGGAGGTACCACAGGTGGTACACGTCGATGTGGTTCTCCACCAGCAGCTTCCAGTTGCAGCGCGCCGTCAAGTCGGCGCTGGCCACCACCGGCAGCAGCGACGGGCGGAAGCTGCCGATGGCGGCATGGAAGTCACCGAGGAACGCCTGGAGCGAGCCGACCTGCGGATCGGGGCAGGCGAAGACCATGCCTTCCCACACGCCCACCGCGGCAGGCAGGAGCGAGGCCTCCTCCAAAGCCATGTCGGGGAACTGGTCGCCGCGCTGCGGCACGGCGGCGAGCGTGCCGTTCAAGTCGTAACGCCAATCGTGGTAGGAGCATCGGATGGCGCGATAGGAGCCACGGTCCAGCAGGAAGCGACGAGGGCACGTGGAGGCCGTCATTCGCCTGCAACCATGACGATCGAGACCACCGGAGTCAAACGCCCGGCCAGGTCCCGGAAGATGTTCACGGACCGGAAACATCCGGTCAGAAAGACGAAAGAGAAAGGACACGAAGGCGTGCCTCTGGCGACATCGGAGCGAAATCCAACGTCGCGTACCTTCCCTCCATGGGCTCTACGAGATCGATGAGACGAAGGACCGGCGCCTGCGTCGTCGCCCTGCTGGCCGTCCTGAGTGCGTGTGGTGGAGGCGGCAGCAGTGACGAGGCGGGCGACGAGAGGACCGGCACCGACGCCGAGGCCGGGGCATCGGGGGAAGCCATCAAGCTCGGGTACAGCGCCTGGCCCGGTTGGTTTCCGCTCGCCGTGGCCGAGAAGCAGGGCCTGTTCGAGAAGGCGGGCGTGAAAGTCGAGCTCGTCTACTTCGCCGATTACCTCAGCTCGCTCGACGCCATGGCCGCCGGAAAGCTGGACGGCAACACCCAGACGCTGAACGACACGTTGGTTTCGGTGAGCGCCGGGCGCAACCAGCAGGTCGTCGTCGTCAACGACAACTCCGCCGGCAACGACGCCATCATCGTCGACAAGTCGATCCAGAAGATTGCCGACCTGAAGGGGAAGTCGGTCGCGGCAGAGCAGGGGGTGGTCGACCACTTCCTCCTGCTCCAGGGTCTCACGCAGGCGGGCCTGAGCGAGAAGGACATCGACTTCCGCGGCCTGGCCACCGACGCCGCGGCTGCTGCCTTCGCCTCCGGTCAGTTCGATGCCGTGGGCGTCTTCGCCCCCTTCACCGTCGAAGCCCTGAAACGACCGGGCTCCCATGTCCTGTTCGACTCGGCTGACTTCCCCGGGAGCATCCCCGATTTCGTGGTGTTCGACCAGGACGTCGTCTCCCAGCGACGTGACGACATCCAGAAGATCGTCGACGTCTGGTACGAGACCCTCGACTGGATCGCCGAGAATCCGGACGAGGCCCGAGCCATCATGGCCGAGAAGGCAGGTCTCGATGTCGAGAGCTACGAAGGTCTCGAGAAGGGTACGAGGATCTTCTCGGCCGAGGAGGCGCTCGAGGCCTTCATGGCCAAGGAGGCGCCGGTCGGCTTGCTGGCGATGGCGGAGCAGATCAACAAGTTCCTCCTGGACACAGGGCTGGCCAAGAAGCCGGCTCCGCTCGACGACCTGCTGGAGCCCTCCTTCACCTCCGACTACCTGAAGCGCAACGGTGGCTGACGCCGCGCCCGCCATCGCCGCCTCGCAGGGGCAAGGGCGAATCCGCCGCCGAACCGGCCGTCCCGAGGGCCGGGGACGACCTCCGTCGCCGCTGCTCGACCTCCGCAGCGAGTTGTCGGCCCGCTCCCGGATGCTGCTGTCGGCCCTCGGCCTCGCGGGTGTGCTCGGGATCTGGCTCTGGACCGCGAGCCGCGGTGGCGAGACCGGCCTGGTTCCGACACCCATGGAGACATGGCGCGCTCTGCAGACGCAGTGGACTGACGGCACCCTGTGGAGCGACTTCACCGCCAGCTCGACCCGGATCGCCTACGGCTACGTCATCAGCATGGCGATCGGCATCGTGCTGGGCGTCCTCATCGGCTCGATGCGCTCCGTGGAATCGGTGTTCGAGGCGCCCATAGGTCTCATGCGCTACGTCCCCGCGACGGCCCTGACGCCGCTCCTGCTGCTCTGGTTCGGCATCGACGAGACGCCGAAGGTCCTCCTCATCGTCATCGGCACCGTTTTCTTCAACGTGCTGATGGTGGCCGACGTGGCCCGGACCGTGCCGCGGGAGCAGCTCGAAGCGGCCTACACCCTCGGGGCCCCCCGGCGAACCGTGCTCTCTCGGGTGGTGCTGCGTCACTCCCTGCCCGGGATCATCGACGTTGCCCGAATCAACCTCGCTTCTGGCTGGCTCATGCTGGTGGTGGCCGAGCTGCTGGCGGCTCAGGACGGGCTCGCCTTCCGGATCGTGCGGGCCCAGCGCTTCAGGCAGGTCGACACGATGTTCGCGCTGCTGGTCGTCTTCGGCGTGATCGGGGTGGCGTCGGACCTGGGGCTCCGGAAGATCCGAGATCTCTCCTCTCCCTGGGCCCGCCCGTGAAGCCGGTCAAGCTCCAGGTTCGCGACCTCGAGAAGCGCTTTCCCGGCGGTCGGCGTGGCGGCGACATCCTCGCCCTCCGCGGGATCGACCTCCACGTAGACGCGGGCGAGTTCGTGTCTCTGGTCGGCACGTCCGGCTGTGGGAAGTCGACGCTGTTGCGCATCGTGGCGGGGCTCGAACAACCGTCGAGCGGCACGGTTCGCGTCGATGGTGAGCGCGTCCTCGGCCCGGGCCCCGACCGGGGCATGGTGTTCCAGGGCTACTCGCTGTTCCCGTGGCTGACGGTGGAGGGCAACATCGAGTTCGGGCTGCACCTGGCCGGCGTCGACCGCCGCGCCCGGGGCGAACGGGTGGCGGAGCTGCTCGCCATCATGGGCCTGACCGATCACGCCAAGCGGCTCCCGCGCGAGCTGTCCGGCGGCATGCGCCAGCGCGTCGCCATTGCCCGGGCCCTGGCGCCGGAACCCGACCTGCTCCTACTCGACGAGCCTTTCGGGGCCCTCGACGCCCAGACCCGACTTGCGATGCACGAGTTCCTCCGCCAGGTTTGGCAGCGCACGGGCGCGACCATCATGTTCGTGACCCACGACGTCGAGGAGGCGGTCTACCTCTCCCAGCGCATCTACGTGATGCACGCCATGCCCGGGCGGATCGTGGAGGAGCTGCGACTTTCTCCATCGCTGGTGGGTGGCCCCGAGATCAAGCGCACGCCGCAGTTCCTGGACCTCCGTGACGAGCTCCACGAGCTGCTGCTCGGAGCGGTGCGCGCCTCGTGAGCGAGGCCCGGCTCTGGGAGATGATGACGGACCGGACCTGGCGTCGCTCAACGGCGAGGTCGGGCTCGTGCCGGTGGGCGCCACCGAGCAGCACGGCCCACACCTGCCGACAGGGAGCGACACGATCATCGCCGCCGGGTTGTGCGAGCGGGCCTCGTCGCTTCGGCCGGCCGGCTGCCGCGCACCCTGCTCGAGGCGGTCGACGCCTTCGAGGATGACCCGCTCAGCCACAAGGTGTTCCCAGCCGGTTTCGTGAGGTCCTACGTCGAGATGAAGCGCGAGGAATGGGACGACTTCCACGCCGAGATCAGCGCCACCCTGAACATCCCGAGCGGCGTCGTCGAGGGCACCCCCCAGACGGGTGGCCCTCAGCGGGACCGGTGCCACTGACATCACACCGCCCGAGACGACTGCCGCCCTGGCACACCAGTGACGTCACCGTAACCCTGTCCGCCGCCGACGAACCCGGGGGTTCAGGTCTCAAGACGTTGACGTACAGCAGCGCAGGGGCTCAAGCGGCGGCATCCACGGTCGTCACCGGTGCATCGGTCCAGATCCCGGTCACCGCTGAGGGTTCGACGACGATCAGCTTCTTCGCCACCGACAACGCGGGGAACGTCGAGGCACGCAAGATCGTGGTCGTCAACATCGACAAGATGTCTCCGCAGACCAGCTGCGGAGGGTCGGACGGACCTGGCACGGTGGCGACGTCGTCATCGCCTGCGTCGCTTCCGACTCCGGCTCGGGTCTGGTGAACCCTGGCGACGCCCGCTTCTCCCTGTCCACCTCCGTGCCGGCGGGTACAGAGACGGCGTCGGCATCCACCGGGAGCCACACGGTGTGCGACGTGGCCGGCCGGTGTACGACTGCCGATCCGGTGGCCGGCCACATGGTCGACAAGAAGGGGCCGACCATCACCGTCGCCAGTCCGACGCAAACTCAGTATGTGCTGAACCAAGGTGTCGCCACCTCGTACGCGTGCACGGATGGGGGTTCGGGCATCGCCACCTGCGCAGGGCCTGGCGCCAGCGGGACCAACCTGGCCACGGCATCCCCGGGAGCGCGGACCTTCAACGTCACCGCCACCGACAGCGTCGGCAGCTCCGCCACCACGGTCATCGGGTACACGGTGACTTATGGAGTGTGCGTGATGTTCGACGAGACCAAGGCCTACAACCGCAACAGCACGGTGCCGGTGAGGCTACGCCTGTGTGACGCGGCCCGGTCCAACGTCTCGTCCCCGACCATCACCGTCAAATCGGTCGGCCTGAAGAAGAAGGACAACTCGGCGTCGACGACCGTCGAGGATTCGGGCGGCCCCGGCCAGTCGAGGCTGTCCTTCTCGCCCGAATAGCCCCGCCCACAGCGGTACCGAAGCGCCTTCTCGCCGCTCCCACGCCGCGGGTTCAAAAATTTTCGCTCCCATTTCGCTCCCATTTGGGGGCGTTGGCCGGCCGCCGAGATGCAACGCCGGCCCTTTTACCCCTTCTGACCAGCACTTTTCCTTGTGGAGGTGACAAGCTTTGAACGGGCGCTCTCTCCGTTCGCTGCCGTACATTCCTCCTGGCCACAGGCTTGTGCCTAGGCACTGCCACCCCCCCCTGCCAAGTGGCAGGGTGGTCATGTTCCGATAATCCTCCGATAATCCGGGTTCGGTGAGTTTACCGGTCGGTGCCGGCTGGGAGGGAAGCAACGAAGGATGGCGGGGCAACCAGGCTGCTCTCTGCGGGGCCGCCGGGCAGGCCAAGACGTAGCGGGCTGTAGACGTTCGAGGATCACGTAGAGCTGAAACCAGTTCGGGTGTGGTGCCGGAGCTGGCCGTGTCGCAGAAGCTGCTGGCAGTTGAGCGTGGCGACGAAGGCGTCGACGTCGGGTCCAGGGCTCGGGCCGGCCGGGCCGACGCGGAGGCGGTCGGCGACCCCGGGCGCCGGTGGCGGTAGTGGTTCGCCCGGGACGCAGCTCCGGCCGGCGGTCGGACGCCGGCGGCGGAAGTCCTCGACCCCTGGCGTCGAGGACGTCCGCTACCACTCGAAGCTGCACCGCACTCGGGGAGCACGTAGCGGTCGAGCAGGTCGGCATCTCGGCCGAGATCTAGGTGCGAGCGTTGACGGCCGTTGGGCCCCAGTCACGTGGCGCTCGGCATTTCTCCACGAGCTGAGGGCTCCCCAGGCGGAAATGGGGGGCAGGCCCGATTGCACGAAAGCCGGCACTCTGGGATCGTCAAGCAGCGTGCGCCGCCTTCACGTCATCGCCGCCATGGCCGTCGTGGTCCTGGCATCGCCGGTCCTCGCCTGGTTCGCCGTCGGCGACACGTCGGAAGCAGTCCCGAACCCCGACTACATGTTCCGGCCCCCGTCCCTCTCGACGACCCAGGAACTAGCGCTCGGTGCAACGGCCTTCGCCCTCGGCGCTGCTGCCGCCGTCGTCGTGGTCAGTGCACTTCGAAGCGGCGTCGTCGCACTTGGCGAGCTGGCGCCGGCCGTTCCTCTGCTGCTGGCCGGGGCGTTCCTCGGGCTCGCAGGACGGATCGTGACCGCCGGTGTCAGCGGCGCCAACATCGGCGGCGGGCTCGTCATCCTTTTCGGTCCCTTCGTTCTGCTGGCCCTCGTGGTGTGATCCGTCATCCTCTGGCGGCGGGCCGCAGCGGGGTGACCAGCGCCGCCAGAACGCGCCCTGCCGGCGAGATCCGCCTGTGACTTCCTCGTCTACGGAAGCTCGGTCAGCCGGATCGTCGGCGGGCCGCATGGCCAGCTCTACTACTCATCGGACACAGAAGTCGCCCGGCGGGTGCTCAGCTTCGACTTCTTGCCACTCGCGCTGGTGCTCCGGGCTCGAAAGACCGCCGATGGAGCTCGTTGACGTCCCACCGAGTGGTGTAGAAGCCGGGAGCATCCACCACTGAGGTGGGCCACCGGGAGATCTTCGGCTTTCCGACCAAAGAGAGCTGAAGGAGCTTCCCGGTGACCCTGACCCAGTCTGACGTGAACGAGCTGCTTGACGCGATCCGCGCCGGCGGCGACATCGACGTGATCCGCAAGGGCGTGGAGCTCGTGCTCCAGGCCCTGATCGAGGCCGAGGCCACCGAGGTCATCGGCGCCTCCCGCTACGAGCGCACCAACACCCGCACCGCCCAGCGCAACGGCAGTCGGGACCGCCTGCTCACCACCAAGGCGGGCGACGTCGAGCTCAAGATCCCCAAGCTGCGCCGTGGCAGCTTCTTCCCGTCGATCCTCGAGCGGCGTCGCCGCATCGATCGGGCCCTGTTCGCGGTGGTGATGGAGGCCTACGTGCACGGGGTCAGCACCCGCAAGGTCGATGACCTGGTCGCCGCCCTCGGTGTCGCGGCCGGGATCTCCAAGAGCGAGGTGAGCCGCATCTGCGCCGGCCTGGATGACGAGATGGCCGCCTTCCGCACCCGCACCCCCTCGGACACGTCGAGTTCCCCTACGTGTTCGCCGACGCCACCTACATCAAGGGTCGGGTCGGCGGACAGGTGGTGAGCCGGGCGGTGGTGGTCGCCACCGGGGTGGCCATGTCCGGCGATCGGGAGGTGCTCGGCTGTGCCGTGGGCGACACCGAGGACGAGGCGTTCTGGACCGAGTTCTTGCGCTCGCTTCGCTCCCGGGGCCTCAGCGGGGTGCGCTTGGTCGTCTCCGACCACCACCTCGGCCTCAAGGCCGCCATCGCCAAGGTCTTCATCGGTGCCGCCTGGCAGCGGTGCCGGGTGCACTTCATGCGCAACGTGTTAGCCAAGGTCAGTCGAGCCAACTCCGAGATGGTGGCGGCCGCCATCCGCACGATCTTCGCCCAGCCCGACGCCGGTGCCCTGGCCGCCCAGTTCGGCCGCATCACCGAGATGCTCGAGGCCCAGTTCCCAGACCTCACCTCCATGCTCGTCGCCGCCCGGGAGGACCTGTTGGCCTTCACCGCCTTCCCCCAGGAGCACTGGCGCAAGGTCTGGAGCACCAACCCGCTCGAGCGCCTGCACCGCGAGATCAAGCGCTGCACCGACGTGGTCGGCGTCTTCCCCAACGACGCCGCCATCGACCGGCTGGTGACCGCAGTCATCGTCGAGCAGCACGACGAGTGGGCGGTCAGTGAGCGGCGCTACCTGTCGGAGACCTCCATGGCCAGGCTGCGCCAGATCGACCCGCCGGCACTCCCAGCTCGCAGCCGAGCCCGAAAGCGTCTGGCCAGCTGATAACCGGGGCGCTCAGGAGCCCTAAGAGCCCTCGTGAAGCATCGGCCGGGATGGGAACTGCGGGTGGATGAACTCGTGCAGCCATCGGTGGTCCCTCCCTATGATCACGTCGCCGGAGATCACTTCTCCACCACGAGGCGGGGCGTCATCTAGGAAGGAGGCGGGGTGCAGCCGCGGATGGTCTACTCAGGCACCCACGGATGGGTTAGGAGAGCCCTAAATCGCCGCATCGGCGCCAAAGTGGAGGAATGACCGCTCCCGACGCTCGCCGGCAGCGCGCGCCGACGGAGGCGTTCGCGCTCAAAGTTCAGCCCGCCCAGTCGAGCTCCGAACGATCCAACCCGGACGGTTCGAGCACGCCCACCAAAGCGATGTCCCCGTCATGGAAGCCAGCCGCCACGCCAACCTGTGACCGTTGCCCGAGGAGAGCCTGAGGGTCAAGTCGATCGAGGGTAGTCCCCACGAGCCCGAGGGTGTAGGCGAACACGACCGCGTAGCTCACCAACCAGTACAGGTCCGGGCCAGCGGGCGCCGCGAGCGCGAGCAGCGACGCCAGTCCGGGCGTTGGGGCGTATCCCGGGGTGTACCAGTCCTGCTTGAAGAGCCACTGCGGATCCTCAGGGAAGCCAGGTCCGCCGCTGAGCTGGATGGCCGCGTGCGTGGCGCCTCCTTTCGTCTCCAGCTCGTACAGGCCGAACCAAATCGCGGACAGGTGCGGCGGCGGGGGGCGTTCCGCGATCTTCTCGGTGACCCACCGCCCCAGCCCGACGACGTCAGGGGCGCTGTCAACTGAGGCGACGGCGTCCCACACCGGCGATGGGGCGCCCGCCGCTCCGTGCAGGACGGTGTCGGCGATGATCGCTTCGAGGGCGTCGCCATCGCGGCAACGGGCCATCGCCCGTTCGACAAGCTCCCCGCCGAGCGCGAGGTCCACGCGCGCGAATCTTGTCAGCGAAGTCCGGGCCCGGTCAACGTTCGCCCGAGAGCGCGGAAAAAAGTCCAAGTGCAAGCCGGTGTCAGTGTCACCCCCCCTCCGGCCGCCTCCACCCAATGTGCGGCACCGCTGACGATCGTCGACGTCGGGGGCGGCCTTGAGCCGCGTCGGACGCCGACGATCGTTCGCGGTGCCAGGATGGCGATCGTGAGCGCAGCTGAGCCTCGGTCTTGCTCCCACCTCGACGTCCGGCCGTCAGCGACCGTCTGCCAGCACGTGCTCGAGGTCGAGGAGGGTGCCGGCCGCTACCGACGCTTCTCGGGGATCGGCACGCAGTTCTGGCAGGTGTGCCGCGCTTGTCGCGACTCGCCCGACCCCAGCGTCGAGCTCCGCTTGGTTTGCGAGGGGTGCCTTCGCCGCGTCGAGCGCCGCAGCGACCTGTGGGGAAGCGTGGGCTGCCCGCGGTGCGCGAGCGCCCTCAAGATGAGCGCCGCGGCCGGGGCTCGCCTCGTCGTCGGCGTCCACGGGCACCTCAACTATCCCGGAGAGTTCGCGCTCAGGTGCAAGGCGATGGAGATCGACTGGATGACAAACGACAAACTCGTCAATGCGGTGCCGCCCGCCTATACGACGCACCTCGGCGCGCAACTTCTCGCCCTTCTACGCGCGATTCCTACCTGACGCATCGAGCGCGGGTCCACCCACACACTGCTCTACGACGAAGCGGCCCGCGCACAGATTGCGCGGACCACCGCCACGAGCTCGGCAGGAACGCGACCGCTGACTGCGGTGCCGGCTGCCAGACGATGCACCGCGTCGCGATTGAGCGGAAGGCCGAACTCGGAGGTCACGTAGTCCTTGAAGGGAACGGGGCGACCTGCGGCGTTCCAACTCTGCGCTGCCTGTCGCCACCCTGGGAACGACGGATCCTTCGACCGGCAGACCTCGTCGTCGAGGTACGCAACGATGTCTCGCTCGTTGAGCCCGAACGGCGAGACCGTCTTGCCCGACAGCTTCGCCTCTTTGATGAGCCTGAGCGTCGCCCGCTCTTCGTAGGTTGAGCCTTCGCCGCGGCCAATTCGCTGTCGGTCGACGTTGTCGGTCAGTACCGCCATGCGGACACCAAGCGCGTCGATGACTTCGGAGTCAACGAGTGCGAGCGCGTTGTCAAAGCCGTGCAGCGGGAAGATCCTGACGCCAGCAGCCGCGAGGTCGTCGCCGAACATGCCGAGGAGCACGGCTTGGTCGTGTGGCCCCTCTACAAAGAGGGCAAGTCGGGTCATCAAGAGAAGCTCGCCTGGTGTCAGGCCAAGCTCTGCGTTGGCTCGCTGTAGTTCTCCTTGAAGGTCCTGTGACACGTCCCGCAGCACCGTCAGGCCATCCGACTTGGTGACCAGCAGGAGCTGCGCACGATCGGCGAGCTGCGTGAGGAGTGCCGGATGATGGGTGGCGACGACCACCTCGTGGCCGCGGTCAACGAGCTGACACAACCACTCGCCCATCGACGCGACGGCTTTCGGATGCAGGTGCGCTTCCGGTTCGTCCACGAGGTGTGTTACCGGGGTCGTGGGGGGCTGGACCTCCATTTCGACGGTGGTCTGGTTCAGCGGGTCCCGACGGGCGAGGTCGACGGCGACCTCTTCAGAGACGCGGTGGGAGACCTCGCGACCGTGCTCGTCATTCACAACTCGTCGCGCACGCTTGAGCTCGCTTCCGGCGAGCCGCAGTGATGCTGCGGCCCACCGGGCGATGCCGGCTCCGACAACGGCGAGATCGCGATGTCGTCCGTCGTCCTCAAAGGCGATGCGGAGCCGGCTCGGATTTTCGTGCCAGAGCAGGGGCGAAAGGACGTCGAGCCGTATTCGGCCGGCGTCCCGTACGAACCCCGGCGCCAAAGCGTTTGCGTGTTCCTCAAGTATCCGAGCGATGGCAAGGACCGACGGTCGAACCCGATGCCATCGAAGGGCGCTCTGCGCGTCGGTGGCAAGCTCGAATCCTGGCGCCGGCTCCTCACCCTGGACCTCGAGCCACGTGTCGACGCGGTAGTCACCCGCGTACCTGACAGCACCCCGGAGTAGGAACCCGTCCAGCGGGACGACGCGAAATTCTCTGCCGTCGTCCGGTTCCACCGGCAGCGACCACATCAGGTCGTGGATCTCGATGATGTCGTCGTGAACAGACGGCCCCAGCCCAACTAGTTCGGCGTTGATATCGACGAAGCCGCCGAAGCTGGCCCGAATTTCGTCCCTCTCGACGAACCCGTCAGCGACTCCTCCGACGAGGACGGCACGATCTTCCGACACGGCAACCGCGTCTTCAACGAGAGGATCGTTTGAGCCGTCACCGCTGAATGCCGCGATCCGTGCCGCCGCTTCTCGGGCGACCGACGACAGTTCCGAGGGGACCGCAATGAGCCATGTCTCGTCGAACGTGCTTCTGAAGAACGGCGTTCGGATCAGCTCGTTCGCCAGCGACAGCCGGTCCTCTGGGCGTCCCGGACCGGCCAGTTCCGCGTAGGCGTGTCCGATGAAATGCTGAGCTTCTTCGATCTCAAGACCCTGGAGAAGAGAGACGGTTCCTTCTTCGATGAATTGCCATGGCCACGCGGCATCGCCCTTACTCAGTTCGCCGGTGAAGAGCCGGCGGTATAGCTCCCGATCCGGGTGTCCGTCCACATCGCCGCCAACTAGTTCGAAGACGACCCAGCCGTCCACGTATGGATCTCCGGTCTCCTCGCCGAACGGGTCGCGGCGCATCTCGCCCTTCCCAGCCAGCAACTCTCGGACCCCGTCGATAATTGTCGTCTTGCCAGACGAGTTCGCGCCGAAGAGGACGACGAGCCCGTCTGGCTCGAGTCGAACGTTCGCGAGCGAGCGAAACTCGTCGATGGCCAGCAGCCGAAGCCTCATGGCGCAGGTCGCCCCACTCTCCCGGCTCTGGCGGTGCATCGAGGGTCGGTTGCACGGAAGCCGTCGCCGTGCGGCCAGATGGCGTGCACGTTCGCCGACGCCAGCAACGCGGCGCGATCGCCGAGCGGTTGGTAGGGCAGCAAGACAGCAAGTACCGGATCGAGTTCGTGGAAGCGCCGGTAGTCGTAGAGCTGCCCGATCGCCGTGCGGACGTTGTCGCGACTGTCGCTGTTCTTTGCCTCAACAAGCAGGTCGAGGGCTGGCGCCCAGGCGTCGCAGTAGATCGGTCGAATCTCGCCAGCCGGTAGGTACCGCCGTCTGATCACGCTAACGCCGGCCTTCCATGTATGCCGCGTAGCGCAGCACCAGCGTCTGCTCGGCGCGCTCATGTTCCGTCGGCGCGCCAGAGGGACGACTGACGTACCACTCCGTGTTCTGGCGCTCTATCGGCACGTCGGTGACGCGTGGGTGGTGTGATGCGGGGCCGAGCACTCTCTCCGAGAATCGTGCACGGATCACCGCCGCCTCTCGATGGAGCGACTCAAGGGCGTCTACGTACTCGCGCCAGACGGCGGCGTCGAGTTGGCTGAATGCCTTCATGCCATGACGACCCTCCGTCTCGATCGCCCGGAGGTTCGTCAGCTTCAAGTACACGCCGTCGGCGTTCCTGTACTTCTCACCTTGCTCGCTCCGCGGATACGCGGCGAGGCGGTGGAGGAGATCGCTCAGTTCCGCCACCGCCGCGGACGTCTTGCCGGGTATGGGCCCGCCGCCGCGCGCTCCCGACTGGACGTACAGGTCGATGGCGAGAATGACTTCTTCGCGTGTCCAGTCCAGCCGTCTGTTAGCCACGATCTAGTGTCGTACACAATCGACGCTCCTGCGAGGGCTGCTCGGGCAGGCGCCGGCTACGTCCGGCCGTGCAGATTGGTGTTCGAGGCTCGTCCTGACTGGACCAGCGGCGAGGTAGACCGCGCCGACGTCCCTCGGCAACGAGACTGGTGCGCCGAGCGACGGATAGAAGGGGACTGCGCATGCCCACCTCAAAGAAGGGGACGAAGAGAGTTCCGGCGGTGCCGAGGACCGACCCGAAGAGCCTCGTCGCCGTCAAGCGAGCCCTGCCGGCGAAGTCGGCACGGCAAGGCGCTGCTGAGACCGGCGATCTGACAGCCGTCAGCGGCACACCGACGAAGGAGTTCTTCGTCTCGATGCTCGTACGCGACATCGAGCTACTCCCTGCCGTGGTCGACCTCGTCGACAACTCCGTCGACGGGGCGCGACGCTTGCGCCCCGACGGCGACTACAGCGGCCTCGAGGTCCACATCCAGGCGCACCGCGACCACTTCGTCATCACCGACAACTGCGGTGGGATCCCCGTCGACACGGCCGTCAAGTACGCCTTCCGTTTCGGCAGAGACAAGAAGGCCGGCAGCGAGAAGCACACCATCGGCCAGTTCGGCGTGGGCATGAAGCGAGCGGTGTTCAAGCTTGGCCGGAAATTCACCGTGCGCTCGTCCACCACGAAGGACGCCTTCATCCTCGTTGTGGACGTTGACGACTGGCTGTCGCGCCCAGACGATTGGGACTTCCTGCTCCGGAGGACGCCTGACGAGATCGCGGCGAGCGCGGCCGAGACCGGGACCACGCTCCGCGTCGAGCGCTTGTTGGACGAGGTCTCCGACACGTTCAGCGGCAAGGCGTGGCGGACCGACCTAGCCGCCGACCTGCGCCTGAAACACAGCGACGCGCTGAATCGCAACATGCGCATCTCCGTGAACGACGAGCCCGTCCGCCCGATTCCCCTGGAGATCATCACGTCACCACCGTTCCGCCCGACGGTGCAGCGCCTTGTCCGCGGCAAAGGAACACGCGCCGTGACTCTCCGCCTCGTGGCAGGACTAGCTCGGTCACAACCAGAGTTCGGTGGCTGGTACGTGTTCTGCAATGGACGCTTGGTCCTCGGCCCCGACAAGGACGAGACGACTGTTTGGATAGGCAAGACCAACCGAGGACTGCCGCGCTATCACGACGAGTACGCCCGGTTCAGGGGCTACGCCTTCTTCGACTCGGACGACGCTTCGGCGCTCCCATGGACGACGACAAAGGTCGGGATCGACGGAGACTCCGCCCTCTGGGTCGCCACCAGGGAACGCATGCGAGATATCTCCAAGCCGGTGATCCGGTTCCTGAGGGAACTCGACCGACAACGTGACGCAGGCGACGACAGCACCGACCGCCTCCTCGAGGCCGCGCGACCACGGCCGATCCAAGCGCTCGCCGCCACCCGGTCCGAGTTCAAGCCGCCTCCGATGAAGCTGCCTCGTGAGGAAGGCGAGGTAGGCATCGCGTACTCGCGTCCTCGCGAACAGGTCGATGAAGCGAAGTCGCTCCTCGGTGTGACCACGAACCGTGACGTCGGAGTCAAGACCTTCGAGTACTTCCTAGACGCGGAGGGTGAGTAGTGCCCGCGAACTGGGAGGACGTCCACTACCTCCAACGACCGGCCAAGAACATCGAGCGGAAGATGCTCGTTGACGTCCTCTCGCGGCTGGAGCGGTACCGACACCTCGGCGAGTTCCACTACATCGGCTTCGGGTCCCTCTACTTCGTCGACTTCGTGACGTTGCACCGGCGGCTGGGAATCACCCGCATGACAAGCATCGAGGAAGCCGACGATCCGGTCGACGCCGCGCGCGTACGCTTCAACAAGCCGTTCCGCTTCGTTGATCTGCGATTCGGGCACTCGAACGCCACGCTCGGCGCAGTCAACTGGCGACGACCGTCGATCGTCTGGCTCGACTACACCCGCCGCGTAGGCGACGAGGCGTTCGCCGACATCGAGACGGTGGTGGCGCGTGCCGCCCGGCCTTGCGTCCTACTTGTGACGGTGAACGCAGATCCCGGCCCGGCCGACGGCCGACTCGACCGGTTCCGCGAGGCGGTCGGCGACGACCGCGTGCCACCAGGTTTCGAGAGTGACGCCTCTCTCGCGCGGTGGGGAACTGCTGCTGCCGCCCATCGAGTCCTCACCGACGAAATCGACCGGCGGCTGTCGATCGCGAACCAGTTGGCGGGCGCCGCTCAACGCACGAGCTACCGCCAGATCGTCCACTTCCGTTACCAGGACAAGCCTCGGATGCTGACCACGGGCGGCGTGCTGCATCTCTCCTCGGACACCCGGATGATCGAAGACTGTCGGATCTTCGACTCGCCCTTTGCGGTCCCTGACGGCGAGCCGGCGTTCGAGATCCGCGTTCCCAACGTCACGACCCGAGAGATCCAGCACATGAGCCAGCGCATGCCGAAGCGGGGGGCTCCCAGATTCGACCGCATCGGTATCCGCGCCGACGTCGCCGAGCAGTTCCGCCAGTCTTCGCGGTACTTCCCGGCCTTCGTCGACGCCGACCTCATGTAATCGGGGCGACCCGAATGGCGAGCGGGGAGTCGCCGTCGGCGCGATGGTGATGTGATCGCCTTGCGGACCTATACCGCCAAGCTCATCGAGCTGCTGCCCACGGCCGACGTATCCGTTGTTCGTGAGGTCGACTTCGACACGCTCGGCCTGCCGTCGGAGGAGGACCGCAGAGAAGGTTTCACCGACAACCAGGCGTACTTCTACCTGGGTGAGGTCCGCTGGGAGCGGGCCCGCGCGTCGCTGGTGAACGAACACGAAGCACTCGCGGAGTCGCGGCCGAGGCGAATGACCCCGACACTTCGAGGACGCTCTCGATGACGCCGAGTACGAGAACATTCCGGCCTGGGACCTCGACGGCCTTGAGTCGGGTGTAGCTGGCGGCGTCTTCACGCTGGCGGCGGCAGGTTGCGTCACATGCTTCAGCTGTCGTGGCCACACCGGCCGTGGCGGCGACACCCGCAGATCCGATTCGCTTGTATGCCCGAGACGGTGCGCATCCTGATCGAGTGCGCCGCGCGCTCCGATTGCGGGATGGACAGTGACGAGCTCGGGCTGGTCTGGGTCTACGCGGCGTCCCTGCCGGCCATGATGCGCTTCGCCGACGAGGTCTATGCCGCTCGGGACCGATTCCCGCACGCATGACGCGCGACGTGTCCGACCACCGCCGCCGGCTTCAACCCGACGAGGCCACTGAGTGTATCGTCTCCGATAGCCGCCGGGCATGGGAGACGCTGGCCCCCCGGCAACTAAGGCTTCCGGCGTCCTCTCCTCTGACGGAAGGGACACCGATGCGCGGCTACGTCACCAAGAAGGGCAAGCAGTACTACGCGGTCCTCTACGAGGGCATCGACCCGGCCACCGGCAAGGAGCGTCGCCGCTGGGTCAAGGGCGGCACCAAGCGGGGCGACGCCGAGCGGCTCGTCACCGAACTGGTCAAGCGCAAGAACGACGGACACGCGGCGCCCCAGGACAAGGTGACGGTGGGCAAGTACCTCACCGAGAAGTGGCTCCCGATCCAACGCACGCAACTCCGCCCGAGCACCTACGACTCCTACGAGCGCAACGTCGTCAACCACGTCGTGCCCGTATCGGCCGGATCCAGCTCGCCAAGCTCACGCCGGAAGACCTCGACTCGCTGTACGCCACGTTGCTCACCTCGGGACGACGAGACGGCAAGTCGGGAGGACTTAAGCCCAAGACGGTCCGGTCGACCCACCTCGTCATCCACAAGGCGTTGAGCGACGCGCATCGCAAGGGCACCGTTGTCCGCAACGTCGCCGCTCCCGCCGACCCGCCCAAGCTGAGCGCGGCCAAGCGGCCCGACATGAAGGTGTGGACCGCCGACCAACTCCGCCGCTTCCTCGATGCCGTACGCGACACCCGCACCGTCCCCGCGTTCTTCCTGGCAGCCCACACCGGGATGCGTCGCGGCGAAGTCCTCGGGCTGCGTTGGAGCGACGTCCATCTCAACGAGGGGCGCCTCGGTCGGCAAGCCCTCATCTCCGTCGCCTACGAGATGCAGCTGTCCGACGTGAAGACTGGCTCCAGCCGACGAACCATCGGCCTCGATTCGACCACGGTCGAAGTGCTGCGCCGGTGGCGCAAGAACCAGGCGGAGGAGAAGGTCCTCGCCGGGGCGGCCTACGACGACAGCGGGCTGGTGTTCTGTCGAGCCGACGGACGCCTCCTCCATCCCGACCTGTTCAGCCAGACGTTCGACCGCGCCGTCGCCAAGTGCGACGTCGCGGAGATCACCCTGCACGACCTGCGCCACACCCACGCCACCAGTTTCAAGGCCGGCGTACCCGTGAAGGTCGTGAGCGAGCGGCTCGGCCACTCCAGCCCGGCATTCACCATGACCGTGTACCAGCACGTCATCCCAGGCATGCAGGCCGAGGCCGCCGCCGTCTTCGCCGCCTTGGTCGCGGACGCAGACGAGGCGGCAGCATGAGGTCCGACCCGCGACCCGGCCGCGAACCTCAACGGTGTAGTTCCTCGTCGACTACCCTCGATATCATGAGTCCTCGCCGCAGTCGCACGCGCCCGGAGGCGCTGGGACTGCAGGCGATCGACCTCTTCAGCGGGGCAGGGGGCCTGACCCAGGGCTTCCGCGCGGCGGGATTCGACGTGACGTTGGCGTTGGACAACGACCCCGAGTCGTGCGAGACGTACCTGCTCAACCACCCGGACGTCGACGTCGCGTGTGCGCCCGCCACGGCGCTGCGCGCCCGCGAGATCCTTCGGCGGGCGGGCGGTCACGTCGACGTCGTGATCGGCGGCCCAAGCTGCCAAGGGTTCAGCACGGCGGGACGCAAGTTCCGCCCGGCACGCGGCGGGTTCGTCCGCGTCGGCGACGACCGCAACAAGCTGTGGGAGCAGATGTTCAAGGTGGTGCGCACGGTCCAGCCGCGCGCCTTCCTCATGGAGAACGTCCCCGGCTTGCAGTCCTTCCGGTCGGGCCAGTTCGGCGAGCGCGTGCTGCGCGAGTTCACCCGCCTCGGCTACACGATGCACACGCAGGTCCTGCTCGCCGCCGACTACGGCGTACCGCAGCTACGCCGACGGGTTTTCATCGTCGGCCTCCGCGACGCCGAGTTCCAGTTCCCCGAGGGCGAGCACCTCGGAGGGTGGCGGCGTGACACGCTCGACCTGTGGGAGGCCAGACGCCAAGAACTCGGCCGGCTGCCGCACGTCACCTGTTGGGAGGCGCTCTCGGACCTCCCGCGGCTGGACGACGGCGGCGTGCCCATCCGTGGCTACCCGGCCGAGGCGACGTCGCCCTACGCGCTCATGTTGCGAGCCGACTCCGACAAGCTGCGAGACCACCTACGGCCGCCCATCGGCGAGAAGCACCTGCAACTCGTCCGCCACGTCCCGCCTGGAGGGACGTGGCGCGACATACCTCCCCATCTCCTCCCCGACCGCTTCCGCGGGATGCGCCGCACCGACAGCACCAACCTCATCGGCAGGCTCGACCCGAACCGCCCGGCGTACACGATCACGACGCAGTTCCACAACGTCACCACCGGCTGCAACACGCATCCCTTCGAGGACCGCGCCCTGTCGCTACGCGAAGCGGCGAGGCTGCAGTCGTTCCCGGACTCCTACCGTTTCGTGGGCTCGTTCCGGTCGAAGGCGCGTCAGGTCGGCAACGCGGTGCCGCCGTTGTTGGCCGAGGCGTTGGCCTTGTCTCTTGCCGAGACAATCCTGGAGCGCCCGATGAAGCGTCGGACGGTGATCCCGACGGCGTCGATGCCGGCCGCGGCGCCGACCGATCTCACGCGGCGACGCATGCAGCGGCAGAAGCGTGTCGACACCGCGCCCGAGGTCACTCTCCGAAAGGCGCTGCACGCCCGCGGCCTGCGCTACCGCGTCGACGTCGCGCCGCTAGCGGGGCTTCGCCGCAAGGCCGACGTGGTGTTCCGCCCGGTCCGGGTGGCGGTCTTCGTCGACGGCTGCTTCTGGCACGGCTGCCCGGACCACGCCAAGCCGACGAAGTCGAACACGAAGTGGTGGGCGGACAAGATCGCGAAGAACAAGCGCCGCGACGCGGAGACGACGCTGGCGCTCGAGGCCGCGGGCTGGACGGTCGTGCGGGTGTGGGAGCACGAGGACCCCGACACGGCGGCCTCGCGGGTCGAGAACGTCGTGCGCAGTCAGGCGCGGGACCTCTCTGCAGACGCCCTTTAGCCTCGATCCACCGATTCGCATCTGTCACCGCTTCGTAGCGACTTAC
>PJQG01000049.1:3608-5727 GCA_002861595.1 Actinomycetota bacterium | reverse complement strand
TGCAGGAGCACCAAGAGGCGAAGGAGCTGCTTACCCGGATCGACGGCAAGGACCCGCGATCCGAAGATGCCCGGAACGCCTTCGACGAGCTCGTCTCCGCCATCCACCACCACGTGCAGGAAGAGGAGGGGGAGTTGCTGCCGCGCCTGCGCGGCGCCCTCGGACAGGAGCGGTTGCAGGAGATGGGCCAGGCGCTGGACAAAACGCGAATAGCGGCGCCGACGCACCCACATCCCCATGCGCCGAACACCCCGCCGGGTAACGTCGCCGCCGGCGCCTTCGCCACAGTGGTCGACAAGATCCGCGACGCATTCCGGAGCTGAGCTAGCCGGCGGGAGGCGGAGCGGAGTCCAACTTGGGCGCACCAAACTCCCAGTTCAGCTCTTGTTGCAGGCTCACCCAGGTGAGCGCATCGAATTTTGGCTCTTGCCGAAGGGTCAGGCAGGCTGTTGCGCAATCGAGTTCGCAGGAACGCTTTACCGAGGAAAGTCCTGGTTGCACTCCTGCTCACGAGGCCGGAAGCGGCCCAGCTTCCCACTTTGCAAAAGGCTGCAGGGACCCCAGCGGCCGACGCGGAGCCTGTTCTCTGCGCTCCGCCGATCGGCCCAAGGACGCCCAGCGCGGTTCAGCTGGAGACCCTTCATGGGCCTGTCATTTCCATCCCAGTCTCGGATACTCCTTCGACGATTCGTCGAGGAAGGCGTCGATGTCCTCGGGGGTGAGCGGTGCTGGGATGGGGTGGCGGAACGGCAGTGCCTCGAACGCCGGTTGGTAGCGCATCGTGCCGCCGATGTCGAGGGGATAGGCGTTCTCGTCGACGCCGATGATCTCGGCGTGCTCCCTGGCCTTGGACTCGATCAGCTCCCGCCACTGCTCGAGTGGGACGACCCCCGGCGACCACAGTCCCTGGGAGAAGAGGTTGAGGTAGATGTGGTCGTAGGGCCCGGCGTCGTCGAGGTACCGCCGCAGCTCCTCGTAGGAGGGCTGCATGTTGAAGCGGAGCCAGAAGGGGACGGCGCCCAAGCGCAGGACCCAGTAGGGGTCCCACTGGACGTAGGACTCGGCCAAGAGCCGCCCCGAGGAGACGCCGAGGCGCTGGTACCACCAGCGGTGGAAGTCGGCGACCAATGGGCTCAGGTCTTGGGGCTCCTCCATAGTCAGGCGTCGCAGCGTGTAGCCGTTGCGCTGGGCGAGCGCCTCGATGTCGTCGGCCAGGACGGGGTCCCAGCCCCACTCCGCCTCTGGCCGACGGGCATCCACCTCGGGCGGCTCCCAGTTCCGCCGATGCGAGCCCTGCGCCTCGAGATACTCAGCGATCCGCTCGCCGGTGTCGTGGTACTCCTCCTCACTCACGCCGCCTGGGGCCCCGAACTGGAAGTAGGCGCGATCGCCGACGGTGCGAGTGCGCCAGGTACGCCGGCACTCCAGCTGGATGATGGTGGCGCCAGGAGAGAGGCGCTCCTCGAGGAACCGCTCGTAGGCCCGCCCGAGGCGCAGGCGCTTGATCCGCAGATAGGCCATGGCCTGCAACATCGGCCGATCCTGGGCCGGGTCGTGCATGTGGTAGACGGAGCAATCGGGGTTGTTGCGGGCGATGAGGCGGGTGGTGGGAGCCAGCGTGTGCATGGCGGCGACGGGTTCGTCGGGGTGGGTGGCGACGTCCTTGACGGCGACCAAAGTGGTCTGGGGCAGGAAGGGAGCGCCGAGCGCGGCGGCGAGGTGCACCGCCGCCCCGCTTCCCGAACCGATGATGGCGCTGTCGTAGGGACCCCGGCGGTAGTGCTGGGTGGCCCAGGTGGCGATCTCCTCGGCGTCGACGAGGCGCGCCCGATCGAGCGGGATGCCCTGGGCGGCACCCATGCCGTTGAAGCTCAACCGGCGGAGCGTCGGGGGTGGCGACGATGCGAGGTTGGCCAGGCGGCGAGAGCCCGGGCCGATCGACAGGCCCCGATGATCCTTGCCCTCGAAGAAGCGGCCCAGCGCCCGCACCATGTTGACCGAGGAGTCGAAATCGGTGACGAAGCGAGCGGCGCGCAGACGACCTACGCTCAATCCTCTCGTGGTGCCGCCAGCTCGGCATCGAGCAGCTCCCGGGTGATCTGGGCCAGCTCGTCCGGTG
>PJQG01000049.1:0-3437 GCA_002861595.1 Actinomycetota bacterium | reverse complement strand
GCTTGTAGTGCAGAGTGGCCAGGTAGCGACGGAGGCCGCATCGGAGGTAGTCGCTGGCGATGATGACACCGAGCGAGGGCGGCTCGAACCGGCCGTTCACGAGGAGCCGGCCGGCCTGCCGGGCAGCGGTGCGGGCATGGCGATCAATCGTCGGGCCGTTGAGGATCACCGGCCCCAGCAGTTCGGGCGCGTGCACGGCCATGTCGACGACCACCTGGCAACCGGTGGAGTTGGCAACCAGCACGGCGCCTTGGCGACCGGTCACCCGCAACCACTCGGCCAGGCCCCGCGACAGGCCGCGCACGTCGAGGGCGTCCGGGGGCCCCTTGGTGCGGCCGAAGCCGGGAAGGTCGGGGGCCACCACCCGGGCGGCCGGGGCCAGGCTCCTGGCGAAGGGCAGGAAGTAGCGATGCGAGCAGCCGAGCCCATGGACGCAGACGACGTCAGGGGCGTCGGCGGGGCCGAGAACGGCTGCGTGAACGCGGGTGCCGGCGACCGGGGTGAACTCCGAGAGGTCCCAACCGTTCAGCGCCGCTCCCGACGGGCGGCGGCGACGACCCCAGCCAACACCGCGCTCGAGATGGCCCGGCGAATGGCGGTGCGCCTCTTGCCGTTCCAACCACCGTGGACCGAACCAGTGCCCGATGCCGGTTGATGAAGGTTGCCGTCGGTCGCAGGCGCCGGCTTGGTCCGTGCCAGGTGCAGCTTGTCGACCTGCAGCGCCATCATCTTCTCAACTAGGCCCGGCGTCAGCTTCGCCTGCATGAGCAGGTTCCGGCCCAGCGGGCCCACGATCACCTCCCGACGTGGCAGGCGCACGACGTTGACGATGGCGCGAGCGACGCGTTCGGGCGTGTACACCGGCGGCATCGCCTTCACGGCCCGGCCGGTGAAGTTGGCCCCGTGCTCGAAGAAGGGGGTGTCAATCGTCGCCGGCAAGACGGTTGTCACCTTGATCTTGCGAGAGCGCGATCCCTCGAGCATCAGCTCCTGGCGGAGGCTGCCACTCAGCACCCTGATCGCCGCCTTCGCCATCGAATAGGCGTGGGTGTAAGGCTGGGGGACCACCCCGACGATCGACGAGACGTTGACGATGACGCCGCTCCCCTGCTCCTTCATCCGGGGCAGCGCCGCCTTGGCGCCGTGGACGTAGCCCATGACGTCGACCTCGAGCACCCGACGGAAGTCCTCCAACGGGGTTTCCAGGAACGGGGAGATCAACGCCACTGCGGCGTCGTTCACCCACACGTCGATCCGACCGAAGCGTTCGACCGCCCGACGGGCCAACTCATCGACCGCCTTGAAGTCGGCCACGTCGGTCGGCACCGCGAGCGCCTGGCCGCCGGCCGCCTCGCACTCCCGAGCGACCTCCTCGAGCGCTGGTTCCCTACGGGCGGCGAGCACCACGGCTGCGCCGTGGCCGGCGAACGCCAGCGCCGTCGCCCGCCCGATCCCACTCGACGCGCCGGTGATGACGACAACCGAGTCCTTGACTCGCATCTGCTTCCTCCTCTCAGCCTCCGTCCCCATCTTTCTGCTACCCACGCTCCGCCGTCGGAACCCTCGGGTTCCAAGCGGATGCCAGGAGGCCCTGGACCGGTCACGGTTGACGACGAGACTGACCTGGACTAGGCACCGGGATTGCACCTGAGGCAAGGCCCTCGGTTCCAGGACGCCGTTCAGTACCGGGGTACGATAAGCCATGGATCAGCACTCGCACTTCAAGCGATGGGGCGCCGCATACCTGCTCCTCGGCCTGTTCCTTGCTTCATGGGCCGGGCAGTTCGTCACCATGCTGATCGAGATCGGCAACGAAGCGAGCCAGCACGGGCAGTCCTTCTCGATGGACGAGTTCTGGCCGCAGTTCTTCAGTGCCACCTTCGAGAACTGGCAGAGCGAGTGGCTCCAGCTTCTCGTTCAGGCGATCGTGCTTCTCGGGATGAAGCACGTGCTCTTCAAGGCCGATGCGCTCGACATGGAACAGGTGCAGCTCGATCTTGCCGAGATCAAGGAGCATCTCGGAATCCCTCCACGCGATGAAGCGACCAAATCGGAGCTCGATGAGTCGCGAGATATCCGGGCCAGCAGTCGTGAGTGAGGTGGTCGAAGAGTCAATGCGCCGTCGACGATGCCCTCAAGCGAGCGTCTGAACTCGGCGTCGATCATTCGCGAACAACGCGCGATGGGTACCGGCGGTAACGAGGCCGTAGGCCAGATGCGGGACGAGATCCTCCAGCCAGCCGACGAGACCCCAGCAGCGCGGGTCGGTGAGTCCAGCCACCGTCGAAGGCAGGGCGGTGCCCGCCATGGCGGCCAGTCCAGCCACCATCCCGGGTCGGACCCACCCGCCCGTCTCGCGGCGCCGCGCCGTCACGACGCCGTACAGGCCACCCAGGGCCAGCCCGCTGGAGTACCCCATGACAGTAGCAAGGGCGTGGCGGCGATGGGCGGCTCGACCCGGGCCGGCCAGGTCGATCCCGAGGCGTCGGGCCATCTGCTCGGCTGCCCGCTCTGGAAGGTCGCTCGCAGCCCGGCCACGCAACAGCATGTCTAGGTACGTCACCATGTCCAAGGCGACCTTGCCAACCCCTCCCGCCGCAGCTCCACGGACCGCCGCCGGTGTCATCTCCGCCCACACCGTCGCTGCCTTACCCCTCCGTCATCCACCCGTCACGGCTCAGGCCGTTCGATCAGGGAACCTCTCGGGCGGAGGTCCGCAGGTCCTCACCCTGGTGGAGTCCCTGCCGGCGTCACTTCCGCAGCGAAACGGACTCAAGGAGGAGCACGTCGGCCATCAGGGCAACGACGGGCGACGCGCTGTACAGCACCACCTGGCGACCTCGGTCGGCCGCCTGTCGGTCGATGGCAAGAAGACCTCGGTGGTTGATGAAGGCGAGGTCTCGGCCGTCAATGCCGATCGTTCCCGTGTCGATCAAGGCGAGGATACGGCCGACCGCGGTGGCGAACGGATCAGCGCAGAAGCTGTCGACCTCGCCGCCAAGCCCGAGGGCGGCATGCGCTTGGTTGACGGCGTACAGCCAGAACGGCGTCGATCCTCGGCCCACGTAGGGGTGCAGGCACGCCATCTCGGTCGCCGCCTCGGTGCCGAGTTGGCCCATGTCGTAGGCGCAGATCGTCGAGACCGGCTGCCGACTCATCGTCTGGTCGATGAGGTGCTCGAACTGACCGAATGCGTCTCGCTGCTCCGGCGTCCGGGCGACGGGGGTGGCATCGACCACGGCACGGAAACCGGCGTAGCCGGCGGCCAGAGCTGTCTGGGTGGCGGCGACTCGCTTGGCGACGGAAGCGACCGGATTCACGATCTCGCCCCCATCGAAGTAGGCGTAGAAGTCGCCCACAGGGCACACACCGATGCGACCGCCGGCCAGGGCTTCGGCAGCGACCGGACCAAGACGCGTGACTTCCGCGCTCAGCTC
>PJQG01000036.1:13485-16030 GCA_002861595.1 Actinomycetota bacterium | reverse complement strand
GGCGGCGTGATTCCTCGAACATCAGTTTGGACTTGACATAGGAGCTTCAGAGTCGTGGCATGCCGGCCCCTGCTGTGCGGCATCACGACCGAGGATGGGCGCCCCTGGCCGGGACGTCCAGTACGTCCGGCTGACTCCTGCACCCGGCGATAAACGAGCGGGGGACCAAGCTAACCTAAGGTCGACGAAGGCGTAGTATTTCCGGTCTCGGCCGCTTTACCGGCATGCGGCGTGCAGGTTTCCACGTTTCATCTTCCCACCCGAGGCCCGATCGTCCTGATGCCCGAGCAGCCCATGTCCGCTGACCCGGTGACCATCGCCGCCGCCGGTGGCGTCTGGGCGGGGGACATCGAGACCCTCCTGGGCCTCGTGTGTCGAGAGCTCGGGATGGAGACCGGGTTCATCGGCCGCGTCGCCGAGGGGCAGCGCGCCATCTGCTACGTGTCCGGGTCAGGCCTCAACACCGGCGACAGTGACCCCTACGACGAGACCTACTGTCAGTTGATCGCCGAAGGGACCATCGGGCCCGCCGTCGCCGACACCTCCGTCGTGCCCGTGCTGCGCGACATGCCCATCACGCACCGCCTCGGCATCGCCAGCTACCTGGGCCTTCCCCTTCGGCTCGCCGACGGATCGCTGTACGGCACCCTGTGCGCATACAGCCGTGAGGTCAAGCCCCATCTCGTGGACGCCGACGTCCGGCTGCTCCGGCTCGTGGGAGCGTTGGTGGCCAGCCGCTTGGAGCACGATGTCCAAGCCGAGCGTCGCAGCGCCCAACGCCGGGCGGTCATTGAGACGGTGCTCGCCGCCGGCCAGCCGGACGTGGTCTTCCAGCCGATCGTCGACCTGGCATCGGGAGATCCGCTCGGGTACGAGGCGCTGGCTCGCTTCGCGGTCGACCCCTACCGCCCACCCAACGTGTGGATGACTGAGGCCGCCGCCGTGGAACTGGGCGTCGAACTCGAGTTGCAGGCGATCGCCAACGCCCTGGCGGTGGCCGACGGCCTGCCGGCGGATCGCTACCTGTCGCTCAACGCCAGCCCAAGCGTCGTGGTCACCGGGCGCCTGGTGGGCGTGCTCGTCCGCTGTGAGCGCCCGATCATCGTCGAGGTGACCGAGCACGAAGAGGCCCGAGGCGTCGATCTGAGCCCGGCGCTCGGCGAGCTGCGCGCCACCGGGCACCGCATCGCGCTCGACGACGCCGGCGCCGGCTACGCCGGGTTGACCCGGCTCCTGGAGTTGCGGCCCGATGTCGTGAAGCTGGACCGGGCCATCATCGCCGGCATCGACACCGACCCGGTGCGCCAGGCCATGGTGACCGCTGGGGTGGCATTCGTGGCCGGCGTCGGGTCGAGCCTTGTCGCCGAAGGGGTCGAGACCGCCTGCGAGGCGGCAACGCTCCGGGCCCTGGGGGTACGGGTGGCACAGGGCTACCTCTTCGGTCGGCCGGCTCCTGTCGCACACTTCCGATCGCCTGGCGCGCCACCACTGGGCGGAGCGACGCCGCTGCACTTTCGCACTTGAGTTCGGCGGGGAAACGTCCGAGTAGCAACAGGTGGATCATCCGGTGCCACACCACATGCCTCGCGCCGGTGATGCGACTGCACTGGCGTCGTTCCTTGAGCGCGGCCGCACGAGCGGCGAGTCGGCGTCACGCCTCGCCAACGAAGCGCTGCGGGCCATCCGCAACCACTTGGGCATGGACGTTGCTTTCATCTCAGAGCTCACCAGCACCGAGCGCGTCTTCCGCTACGTCGACGCCGACGACGCCGACTGCCCGGTCGAGGTTGGTGGCGCCGGCCCCCTCGGAGGACAGCTATTGCCAGCGCGTCGTTGACGGAAGACTCCCCGAGTTGATTCGCGACGCCGGTTCCATCCCGCGCCGCCGAGCTCCCCGTGACCGCCGCCCTGCCCGTCGGCGCCCACCTGAGTGTCCCGATTCGCCTCGCCGACGGCCAAGTGTTCGGCACCTTCTGCTGCTTCAGGGCTGCGCCCGACCATTCGTTGAATGACCGGGACCTCGCCATGATGCGCGTCTTCGCCGACCTCACCGCCGCCCCGATCGATCGTGACCTGGGGAGCGAGCGACGGCAGGAGGACACGCGCATCCGGCTGCGTGCAGCCATGGCCGGTGACGGGCTGTCCATGGTGTTCCAACCCATCGCCGAGATGAACACCGGGGAGCCGATCGGGTTCGAGGCGCTGGCCCGCTTCGAGCAGACGCCGGTACGCGGCCCCGACGTGTGGTTCGCCGAAGCGGCTGAGGTGGGGCTTCTCGTCGACCTTGAACTCGCCGCCATCCGCATGGCGCTGCACCACCTACCCGAGCTGCCGCCGCAGGCCTACCTGGCCGTCAACGTGTCGCCTTTGACGGCGACCTCCGGGCGGCTCGACGCAGCCCTGAGCGACGTGCCGGCGAACCGGATCGTGCATCGAGCCGCGTGGCGGCCCCTTTGCTGAGGCACTTGACGCACTCGGAGCAGCGGCCTCTGCTGCCATCCGCCGCCTCGGACCGGCCAGCTCGCCCTGGCACCTCCTCGCCGCG
>PJQG01000036.1:0-13420 GCA_002861595.1 Actinomycetota bacterium | reverse complement strand
TCGCCGCCGACCTTCGACATCAGTCCACGCCGCGTTCGACGGCGTCGCTCGATCTTCATGTTGGGCGTCGCCGTCGTGCTCATCCAGCGTGGCGGCTGACAGGGGCTGGTGGTGTCGGCAACGGACTAGTGCCGTGATGGGCCGGCAGGCGCGTTGCGCCTGCGGGGCCTCGTCGCGTTGGCGCGAGTCCTCGCGATGATGGTGGGGTGACCCGTCTGCCGCTCGTTCGCTTCACGATCAGGTGAGCGCGATGTCTGACGTGAACGGTGCCGACGACGCGATGGACCCGTCTTCCGCTGCCAGCGGGATGGGTTCGAGGCGCTCACAGATGGCGAGCTCCTCGGCAGCTTCGACGGCCGTGACCTGCGGGAGCTCCACGCCTATCGGGTTGCGGACCGGCGGGCCCAGCTCCTGGTGTCGATGCACGAGCGCCTCCACCACGAGCTGCAGTGGTCGACGGTCTGGGGGGTGTTGGCCGCGATGTCGGGCCTGCTCGCCGACGAAGGCGTCGACACGGCGCGCCTGCGGGCGGTTGCGCGCACCTCTAACTCGGCGGCGCGACGCGTGCACAAGCTGTTCGCGACGACCATCGGTTTCGGCGTGCTCGGAGTACCTGAGGCGAGGGGTCTTCTCACAGGGAACGCGACCTATCTCCAGTACCTCGAGGCCGGCCTGAGTCTCGGCGGCCCATCGGGGCGCTGGCCGTGGCAGTTGCGGGAGTCGGCCGTTCAGATGCTGCTGCGGAGCATGATGCAGCCGGCGCGGCTCGCCGACGTCGCCGGCCGCGGGTTCGGGCGGCTCAAGGTGCGCGAGGTGGCTGACTTGGCCAACCAGCCCGATGCCCGGCTCGCTGCCGTCGCGGAGGAAGCGGGGTCGTCGTGGGACAGCGCCTTCCGCGACCTGCTCGCTGCGCATCCGGATCGTGGCGGGGACGGCGGCGGGGAGTGGGAGCGCTCGCTGCCTGACGACATCGCCGCCATGGAGAAGCTGAAGGCTTGGGAGGAGAGAGTTCTCATCCCGGCGCTTCAGGACGTAGCGAATCAGCGGCTCCGTGCACTCGGCTTCGACGTGCTCGCCCCCGACGAGTACCTCGATGCGGTCGAAGCGCTCCGGTCGTCGTTTGTTGCGCTGGGGCCCGAGGATTGGCGAGTCGAGGTGCTGACAGGCCAGCGACAGATGACACACGAGCCTCTCGGCGCGGAGCGTGAGGCGATTCGCCCGCGTGACGACCGCCGGCCCGCCGTTGTCGTCGAGGGGGATGAGTTCGAGGAAGCGGCTTCTGAGTTTCTGCACGCGCCCGCGAGCGCGTCACCCCACGCGCTTGCAGTCTTCGCGCTGCCGGCCGTGTTGCGGCGCCAGGTTCACAGGCCTGGAGTGGCTCCCGAGCGAGGCCCCTCCGCTCTTGGCGCTCGTCACCGATCCGTTGCAAAGCCACGTCGTGAAGTTCGCCGTGCTGGACCGAGCCGTATCGCCGCGCAGCCTGGCTGGCTCGTTCAGATCGACGCCCTTGGTCACTCTCACGACGCTGTCCACGACTCGCGAGCCGATCGGTCGTGAACGCGTGCTGGAGCTCGACAGCGTCCTCGTGCTCGTGGACCTCCCGCTTCGCCTACAGGTAGAGGCCTGGCTCGACATCAGTCCGACCGTCAGATTCCGTGTACTCGGGCTCGAGGCACCCGTGCCGTTGAACCTCACGGTCTTCCACCTCGACGACCTCCCGAGTTGCTGGTTCCTGAGCGTTCGGGGCGAGGAGGGGTTCGCAGAGTTGGCACAGCTGATCGACCGCCACGAGGACCGCCTGCTTCACGGGCTCGACGTTCCCGACGCCGTTGTGTCGAGCATCACGGGCGCGGTGCGGTGGATCCTCGCGACGTGGCGGCGAGTAGACGAGCTGGGACCCGATGTCGCCTGAGTTGATCGACCCCGCCGCGCTCGGCCTCGACATCGATGACTCCGGGCGCGCTGTTCTCTCGGCTGCTGGAGTCGCGGACGTGCTCCGACTTGCAGGCCTCGACCTCGACCCGACGGTGGTCGAGCACGTTGCCGCCGGCTTCGACGTCGAGATGCCGCCCTTCGAAATGCGGCTCGGCAGTTGGCAACTCGACCTGCCAGTGGCGGCGGCGCGTGGGATCGTGAACGGGGTAGTGCTGACGTCGGTGCTCGCGGCTCAGCAGCAAGCCTCGATCCCGGCCACAGTTCTCTCGGTCGTCGTGCCGCTGCTGTTCAACCTCGAGCGGGTGCGACTCAGCGCATCGGAGCGCGCGGTGTACGCGGAACTGCTCCGCGGCGCCCCAGACCGAAAGGCAGTCGACGAGTGGCATCAGTCGCTGCCTGACCACGTCCGCTAGGAAGTGTCGCTACTGGAGTTCAGAGATCTCGTCGAGCGCCTCGATGACGCCTGGTTGGCCGAGGTCGACCTTTTCGGCGTGGTCACGATTGATCCGCCGAGTCGGCGGCGGCTCATGCGACTTCGTCTACCGCCCCCGGGCTGACGCTCCCGGTCAGAGCTGGAGGAACGGCGGAGGTTCCGTAACCCATGCCTACGCGCAGGTTGACACCGAAGGCGCAAAGAACTTACGTTCGATCGCATCTCACGTGTCTTGAAGCTCATCGGGGTCGACGATCCAATACACGGCCACGCCCAGCTCCTCGTACTTGACCCGCTTGGCGCCGAGGTCCGCAGCCCGGGTGCTCGGCGACAAGATCTCGACGACCAGCAGTGGTGCGACCGTGACGTTGGCGCCCCCGACATGCTGGCGGGGCAGCACGAGCAGGTCCGGTTGGAGTGCCGTGGTGGGCTCCGGCACATAGTCGACCGTGCGAAGAGGACCGCTCTTTGCTCCGGGTGGGCGGTTGTCTTTCGTGGTCCGCTCTCGGTCCCAGCTTCCGGCGCGCCCCAAACGGTGGCGTGTGCGGCTACGCCACCACCCGAAGGATCTCCTCGATGGAGGTCGTGCCCTGGCTCACGTGGGTGAGGCCGGCTTGCTTCAGGGTGAGCATGCCCTGGGCCACGGCCATCTTCTTGATGTCCTCGGAGTGGTCCCGGCCCACGATGAGGCGCTCGATCTCCTCGCTGACGGTGAGCACCTCATGGATGGCGAAGCGGCCCCGGTAGCCCGTCTTGCCGCATTGAGAGCAGCCAACGGCGTGGAACACCTCGGGCGCCTCGCCGTCGCCCTCCAGGTCCCAGCCGACCCGCTGCAGCTCCAACTCACTGGGCCGGTAGGCCTGCTTGCACTTCTCGCACAGGCGGCGGGCCAGGCGCTGGGCCACGATGCAGTCGAGGGCGCTGGCCACCAGGAAGGGCTCCACGCCCATCTCGATGAGCCGTGTGGGTGTGCTGGCGGCGTCGTTGGTGTGCAGGGTGGACAGCACGAGGTGGCCGGTGAGGGCGGCCTCGATGGCGATCGTGGCCGTCTCCTTGTCCCGGATCTCGCCCACCAGGACGATGTCGGGGTCGGAGCGCAGGATGGACCGCAGGGCGGCGGCGAAGGTCATGCCCGCCTTGTTGTTGGTCTGGACCTGGTTGATCCCCGGGAGCCGGTACTCCACCGGGTCCTCCACCGTGATGATGTTCTTGGTGTCCTCGTTCAAGATGTTGAGGGTGGCGTAGAGGGTGGTGGACTTGCCCGAACCCGTTGGCCCGGTGACCAGGATGGTGCCGTAGGGCTTCTGGTAGGACTGGGCGTAGCGCTCCATGGACGACGGCAGGAAACCGAGGTCCGAGAGCTTGAGCAGGGCTGTGCCCTTGTCCAGGATGCGCATGACGATCTTCTCGCCGTAGACGGTGGGCAGCGTGGCCACCCGCAGGTCGACGGCCCGGCCGCCCAGGGTGATGTTGACCCGCCCGTCCTGGGGGATGCGGCGCTCGGCGATGTTGATGTCGGCCATGATCTTGAGCCTCGAGAGGATCCCCGACTGGATGCTCTTGGGCGGGCGCATGACCTCGTGCAGCACGCCGTCGATTCGGTAGCGCACCCGCAGGTCCTTCTCGCCCGGCTCGATGTGGATGTCCGAGGCCCGGTCGACCACCGCCTGGGTGATGAGCATGTTCACCAACTTGACGAGCGGTGCGTCCTCGGTGGCCTCCCGGATGGTGGAGAGGTCCTCCTCGGCCTGGTACTCGCTGACCGCCTGGGCGCTGATGCTCTCGGCGTCGCTGTCCATGCGGTGGTGGCGGTCGATGGCTTCGACGATCGCCTCGCGGGTGGACACGACCACCTTGAGGTCGCTCTTGGTGATGGTGCGGATGTCGTCGATGGCGAAGACGTTGGACGGGTCGGCCATGGCCAGCAGCAGCTTGGAGCCCTGCCACCCGATGGGCAGGGCTTGGTAGCGGCGGGCGACGGTGGCGCTGATGAGCCCGGCGGCGCTGGCGTCGACGGGGAAATCGGCGAGATCGACGAAGTCGAGCCCGATCTGGCGGGCCAGCATGGACACCAGGTCGCTCTCGGTGACCAGGCCGTTGTCGATCAGGATGCGGCCCAGCGACTTCTGGGTGGTGGACTGCTCGGCCAGGGCGGCGTCCAGCGCCTCCTCGGAAAGGAGCTTCGCCTTAACCAAAAGCGCGCCGAGCTGGTTGCCTTCAGACATGGATATGGACTTCAGATCGGCATACGGGCACCGTCATCAAAGGGATTCTGCCCCAGACGGGGACCCTCAGGAGCGCACAGAGTTCAAGAACTTGAGGAGCAGCCCTCGGTTGATCGGCTCCTCGCCCTTGGGGGGCTCGGCCGGCGCTGGGTGAGCGTCGGCGCCGGCGCCGGCGTCTGGGGCTTGGTCGGCGGGGGCCGCCGAGCCGGCCGTGGCGTGGCGCACCCGCGGTGGGTTGGGCCCGTCCTGGAGCCGGGCGAGTTGGTGGACGAGCGCGGCCGAGTCCTCGCCGGCGTCGGTGCCCGCCGGGGCCGCCTGCTCCGTGATCTTGCGGTCGGCCTCGGCCTCGGCCTCGGCCTCGCCCTTGGCCGGCGCCGGTGCTTCCGCCTTGGCCCTGGCCTCGGCGTTGGGCTTGGCCGGTGCTGCCACCGTCGGTCCCGGCGTCGAGACGACGGTGGGCGCCGAGCCCGCGTCACCTTCCCGGGCACCGGCAATCCGCGGCCCGGCCCTGTTGGAAGGGACCGAGGCTTCGGGTGCGGAAGCTGCGCCCGATGGTGCCGGCTTTGCGGCGCGGACCGCCGGCTTGGCGCCGGCGACCGACGGCTTGGCCACCGGGGCCACGGGCTTCCCGCCCAGACGGGCGCTGGCCATGGCCGAGGGGTTGACGGGGCGGGGAGGTGCGCCTCGGGAGGGGGTGGCCTGCGCCTCGGCGACGGCCACCGGCTCGCCCGCGGAGTCGGTGCCGCGAGCGGGAGCGGAAGCGGCCGCCGGCTTCGACTCCGGCTTCGGCGCGGGAGCCGGCGGAGGCTCACCGATGGAGACCAGGCCGGTGTGGACCAGGTCCTTCAGGACCCGGCAGCTCGCGAACTCGCCGAGGCCGAGCGACGCCGTCACGCCCTCCACGTCGCGGCTCTCGGCCACCGCCACCAGCGCCCGCCACTGCTCCCGCGTGACGCTGACCTGCGGACCGGGGACCTCGGAGGCCAGCGCCACGCCGCACGCCCCCGACGGGACGACGGCCTCGATGGAGCGCCACTCCCCCAGCCTCGACTCCGCCTCCAGGAGCAGTGGCTCCAGGGCCATCGGCTCGCGGGGCTCCGACGCCTTGCCGCCGTTGTCGAACACGAAGTTCCCGCTGGTCAGGCGGAGCATTTCGAACAGCGCGTCGACGAAGGTCATGGCCCGGGGCACCTCGGCCCCGACCATCTCGCCCTTGTCCAGCCACAGCCGTGCGTCGCCCCGGCCGCCGTCGACCTGGAGCTCGCCGGTCTTCTTGGTGGCGGCCAGGAGGGCCAGGACGTCCGGCAGCGCAAAGGTCTCCAGCGTTCCGTTCAGCGACACGACTACCTCCACCGCGAGAGAGTGACCTGGTGCCTCATCGGCATCCGCCACACCCAACTTCAGCGCGGGTCGGCCCTGGCATCGGCCGGCGCCAGGCCCGCCAGGGCCGCCAGGGCCGCCGCCGACATGGCTTCCCTGGGCGCGTCCTCGCCCGTCCAGAGCCGAAAGGCATGGGCGGCCTGGTGGATCAGCATGCCCAGGCCGTTGACGGCCGTGGCGCCCTGTCCGCGGGCGGCGTCGACGAAGGGGGTCACGGGGTAGACGAGGTCGACGACGAGCTGGCCCGGCCCGAGCAGCGACGGGTCCACCACCGCCTCGGCCGGCTCGCCGCCCATGCCGACGCTGGTCGCGTTCACCACCAAATCGGCGTCGCCGGCCTCCTCGGCACTGGCGACCCGGCCCACAGCACCGGCCAGGGCCGCGCCTGTCGCCGCCTTCTCCGGCGAGCGGCCGGCCACCACCACCACGTCGGCGGCGCCGGCCTCGGCCAGGGCTAGGATCACCGCCCGTCCCGCGCCCCCCGCCCCCCGCACCACGCAGCGCCGTCCGGCGGGGTCGAAGCCCTGGTCGAGCCGCAGAGCGTCGAGGAAGCCCTGGCCGTCGGTGTTGTCCCCCACCAGGACGGTGCCCTGGCGGACGACGACGTTGACCGCGGCCAGCCGCTCGGCCGTCGGCGACAGCCGGTCCACCAGCCCCGCAACCGCGGCCTTGTGGGGCTTGGTGACCGACAGGCCGTCGAGGCCGAGCGCCCGCATGCCGGCGATGGCATCCGGCGCCTCGCCCTCCGGCACCTCGAAGGCGAAGAAGGCCCAGTCCAGCTCCAGGGCCCGGAAGGCGGCGTTGTGGAGCACCGGGGAGAGGGAGTGGCGGATGGGGTCGCCGATGACGCCGGCGACCCGGGTGAGGGCCGTGGGCCAGACGGGCAGGCTCAGCGCACGCCCCGGGACTCGGCCAGGGCGATGTTGCGGTTGTGCTCGGCCAGCGTGGTGCCGAAGGCGTGCTTGCCGCTCGCCTCCACCACGACGTAGTAGAGCCACGGCCCGGGCGTCGGGTTGACGGCGGCTCGGAGGGCGGCCCTGCCCGGCGAGGCGATGGGGGCCGGCGGCAGGCCCTCGACCCTGTAGGTGTTGTAGGGCGAGTCCACCTCGAGGTCCTTGTTGAGCACCCGCAGGCCCTTCTCCCCGGTCCGGCCGAGGGCGTAGATGACGGTGGCGTCGACCTGGAGGAGCATGCCCTTCCTCAGCCGGTTGTAGATCACCCGGCTGATCATCCCCCGGTCCTCGGGCACCCGGGCCTCCCGCTCGACCAGGGAGGCCACCACGATGGCCTCGTAGGGGTCGACTAGGCCGCCCTGGGTGACCTCCTCGATGCCCACCTCGGCGGCAGCGGCGTCGAAGGACTGCACCATGCGCGTGGCGATGGCCAGCTCGTCGTCCTTGGCCTGGAAGTTGTAGGTCTCCGGCAGCAGGAACCCTTCGAGGTTGGTGCTGCCCGCCGGCTGGTACCTGGAGCGCACCTGCCCGCTCTCGACCACCTGGAGGAACCGCTCGGCCGAGCGCCCGGGCAGCTCGCCCACCCGCTGGGCCACCTGCTCGAGGGTGAGGCCCTCGGGAACGGTGAGGCGCTGGAACGTGAGCTTGGGGCCCTTCTCGAGAGCGGCGACCACCCGATCGAACTTCTCGTTCCGGCGCAGGCTGTAGGAGCCGGCCTGGAAGGGCCCACCTCCCTTGGTCTTGACGTAGACCCGGAACACCCGGGCGCTGTCCACCACGCCCTTCTCCTCGAGGATGCCGGCGATGCGCTGAGTCGAGGACCCGAGGGGAATGTCGATCTTGACGGCCTGCCCCGGCGGCCCCGACGGATTGACCTGGCGGTTGAACCAGAAGGCGGCGGCGCCGGCGCCGATCAGGCCGACCACGAGCAGGACTGCGGCGGCAAGCAGGACCTTGCGGCCCCGACCGCCGCCGCCGTCTGCGCCTCCGCCTCGTTCGGGCATGGGCTCGTACCCTGGGCCCTCGATGGTCACCGACGGCCTCCCCGCGCCGGTTTCGAGGACATACCACCCGGGTTCCGGGGGCCATGTCCTCGAAACGAGGATTGGTCGGTCTGTTCCTGGCGGCGGCGGTCGAGCCAGGACTGGAGGATGACGGCGGCCGCCACCATGTCGACGACCTGGCGGCGGGCCGGCGCCTTGAGGGCCAGGCTGGACAGGGAACGCTCGGCGCTGACAGTGGTGAGGCGCTCGTCGTGGGTCTCGAGGGGGACCCCCACCACCTCGGCGAGGGCGCCGGCCTCGCTCGCTGCCGCCCGGGCCGCGGGCCCCATCTCGCCGTTGAGCGACAGCGGGAGGCCGACGACCACGACCTCGGCCCCCACCTCGTTCACGATCTCGGCCAGGCGCCGGTAGTCCTGGGCCGGGTCGCCGCTGCGCCGGAGCACCTGGCGCGCCGTGGCCACCGTGCCCTCGGGATCGCTGACGGCCACGCCGATGCGGCGGGCCCCCAGGTCGATGCCGACGGCCCTCAACCGTCCGCCAACCCGAGCCGGGCCCGCACCGCGGCCAGCGCCTCGTCGATCCTGGACGGGTCCTTGCCACCGGCGACCGCCACGTCGCCCTTGCCGCCACCGCCGCCGCCCACCAGGCGGGCGGGCTCGGACACGAGGCCGGGTGCCTCGAGGCCCGAGGCGGGGTCGACGGCCGCCACCAGCGAGACCCGCCGGCCGTCGGGTGAGCCGATGAGCACCACCGCCTGCACGCCCGGCTCGCGGCGCACGGCCAGGGCCAGGTCCCGTAGCTGCTCGGGCGGGAGGCCGTCGCGGCGGGCGACGACACAGCCGCCGGCGTCGGTGGTGATTGCCGCGGCGGCCAAGCCGCGTGCCTCGTTGCCGGCGGCCTGGGTGCGCAGCGCCTTGAGCTCGGCGTCCACCGCCCGCTGGCGCTCCAGGATGCGCTCGACGGCGCTGGGCACGTCCTTGGGCTCGGCCCGCAGGAGGGAGGCGGCCCGCTCCAGGAGCTGCTCCTCCTCCCGGACCTTGGCCAGGGTGGCCGTGCCGGTGAGGGCGAACACCCGGCGCATGTTGGCGCCGATGGAGGATTCCGAGGTGATCTTGATGGGGCCGATCATGCCCAGGGCGTGGACGTGGGTGCCGCCGCACAGCTCCAGGCTCCGGGTGCCCGACTCCACGACCCGGACGAAGTCGCCGTACTTGTCGCCGAAGAAGGCGATGGCGCCCAGCTCCTCGGCGTGGGCCTTGGACGTCTCGTAGGCCCGCACCGGCTCGTTGGCCAGGACCCGCTCGTTGACCAGGGCCTCCACCCGCTCCAGCTGCTCGGGGGTCACCGGCCCGTCGTTGCTGAAGTCGAACCGCAGGTAGTCGGGAGCCACGAGGGAGCCCTGCTGCTTGACGTGGGGGCCGACCACCTCCCGCAGCGCCCAGTGCAGCAGGTGGGTGCCGGTGTGGTTGCGGCGGATGGCGTCGCGCCGCTCGCCGTCGATGCTGGCCAGCGCCTCCTGGCCGGCGGTGATCTCACCCTCGACGATCCGGGCCGTGTGGCGGTGCAGCCCGGGGACCGGGGCGGTGGTGTCGAGGACCTCGGCCCGCCCCGTGTCGGTGGCGATCGTGCCGGTGTCGCCCACCTGGCCGCCACCCTCGGCGTAGAACGGGGTGCGGTCGAGGAAGATCTCGACGGTGGCGCCGTCGGCACCGTCGCCGCCCACCTCGCCGGCGCCGGCCGGGGGGCCGGGGAGCACGGCCAGCACTCGGGCCTTGGACTCGTACTCCGCGTAGCCGGTGAACTCCGTGGTGCCGAACTGCTCGAGCAGCTCCCGGTAGGCATCGGCGTTGGCGGCACCCTCCGCTCGCCCGGCGCCGGCCTGGCGGGCCCGCTGGCGCTGGGCGGCCATGGCCGTCTCGAAGCCGGCGAGGTCCACCTCCAGGCCCCGCTCGGCCGCGATCTCGCTGGTGAGCTCGACGGGAAAGCCGAAGGTGTCGTGCAGCTTGAACGCGATCTCGGCGCTGACGACGTTGGCCACGCCCCCCTCCAGCTCGGTCTCGAGCAGGCCCATGCCCGCCTCCAGGGTGCGACGGAACCGCTCCTCCTCGCGCACCACCACGCCGCTGACGAAATCCCGGTTGCGGGCCAGGTCGGGATAGGCGCCGGCCACGGACGCCACCGTCGCCTCGACGAGGGCGGGCGTCACGGTGGCCTCCACGCCGAGCTGGAAGGCGTGGCGGACGGCCCGGCGGATGATCCGGCGAAGCACATAGCCGCGGGCCTCGTTGGAGGGGAGCACGCCGTCGTTCACCAGGAAGGTCATGGCCCGGGCGTGGTCGGCCAGGATGCGCAGGCTGACGTCCACGCCCTCCTCGCCGGCGCCGTAGGCGCGCCCGGCGGCCTGCTCGGCCGCGGCCACGAGGGGGCGCAGGACGTCGGTGTCGAACACCGAGCTCGTGCCCTGGAGGATGGGCAGGATGCGCTCCAGGCCGGCGCCGGTGTCGATGTTCTTGCGAGGCAGCTCGACGAGGGAGCCGTCGGGCTGGCGGTTGAACTGCATGAAGACGAGGTTCCAGATCTCCACGTAGCGCTCGGGGCCACCGCCGGCGGGGCCGCCCGGCGGGCCGTGCGCCTCGCCCTTGTCGAAGTAGATCTCCGAGCAGGGGCCGCAGGGTCCTGGGTCGGTCTTCTTCCCTGGCGCCCACCAGTTGTCGTCGCCGAGGCGCTGCACCCTTGCCGCGGGGACGCCCACCGACTCGATCCAGATGCGCTCGGCCTCGTCGTCGGTGAGGTGCACCGTCGCCCACAGGCGGTCCGGCTCCAGCCGGAGGACCGTGGTGACCAGCTCCCAGGCGAAGGCGATGGCGTCGGCCTTGAAGTAGTCGCCGAAGCTGAAGTTGCCCAGCATCTCGAAGAAGGTGAGGTGGCGGGTGGTGGTGCCCACCACGTCGATGTCCTGGGTGCGGAAGCACTTCTGCACGGTGGTGGCGCGAGGCCAAGGGGGCGGCTCCTCGCCGACGAAGTAGGGGATGAACTGGTTCATCCCGGCATTGGTGAGCAGCGGGGCCGTCGGGTGGTGGGGGATGAGGCCGGCGGAGGGCACCGCCGTGTGCCCCCGCTCGACGAAGAACTCGGTGAAAGCGCGCCGGAGCGTCTCGGCATCCATGACGACCCTTGAGCCTACCGGCCCGTCCTGCTCGGTTCGTTGAGGCTGTCGCGCAGCTCTGCTTCGCGCTCCCGCATTGCCGCCGCTCCTTCGGCCACGGCCGCCTTGACCGTGGCGCTCAGCTCCCGCACGGCGCCGGCCAGGTCCGCCGAGACCCGCTCGGGGGTGTAGCGCGCGACCTTTTCGCGTACCAGCCGGACGACCCAGAACGAGACGCCGAAGCCGAAACCCACGCCGATGGTCAACCAGAGCAGTCGCTTGAACACCTCGCTGCGCCTCCTGCCTGCTCCGTCGTCTCAGCCGGCTCAGTCGGCTCAGTCGTCGCGGTGACGTCGGCCACCACGCAGGCGGCGCGCGGCCCTGGAGGTGCCCGCCCCCAGCGCCATGGCCTTGATGATGGGATTGGAGAAGGCGAGGTAGGCCAGGCGGGAGGCGGAGTCGAGCGTGCCCCCGATGCTCTCAGCCCGTCCGAGCAGCTCGTCCACCCGGACCAGCTCGGCGTTGGCCGTCTCCACGGTGGCCCTCAGGTCGGCCAGCAGGGGCACGCTCTGGCGGTTGAGGTCCTCCACCGTGGTGCGGACGGTGCGCAGCGTGCGGGTGAGCGAGGACAGGGCGAACAGCAGGCCCACGGCGAGCAGGGCGCTGGTGACGGCCACCACGACGGCGGCGATCTCGCCTGCCGTCACTGTGCTGACTTCCCCGGCGGGGGCCCCAACCCCCGCCTCCTCGCCGAGGTGGGGTCCCCATCCCCACCCGGCGCCGTGGCCGCTGACTTCCCCGGCGGGGAGCCGTCGTCCTCCTGGTGCTGCCTGGCTCGCATGGCTCGCAACCTCTCCCCGATCTCCCGCTCCTGGCCGTGGGCCGACGGCTGGTAGTACACCCGTCCCGCCACCTCAGCCGGGCGGTACTCCTGGGCGACCCAGCCCGATGGCGCGTCGTGAGGATAGCGGTAGCCGCTGCCGTGGCCGAGGACCGCCGCGCCGCGGTAGTGGCCGTCGCGCAGATGCGGAGGGACCGGGCCGGCGGGCCGGCTCTCCACGTCGGCCTTGGCCTGGCTCAGAGCGGCCATGGCCCGGTTGGACTTGGGGGCGGTGGCCAGGTAGGTCACGGCGTGGGCGAGGTTGAGCTGGGCCTCGGGCAGGCCCACGAACTCCACGGCGCGGGCGGCGGCGTCGGCCACCACCAACCCGAGGGAGTCGGCCAGCCCGACGTCCTCGCTGGCCAGGATGACCAGGCGGCGGGCGACGAAGCGGGCGTCCTCGCCGGCGGCCAGCATGCGGGCCAGCCAGTAGAGGGCGGCGTCGGGGTCGGAGCCCCGGATGGACTTGATGAAGGCGCTGATGACGTCGTAGTGGTCGTCGCGCTCGTAGCGCAGGGCCCGCGTGCTGCGGGCCGCCTCGACGTGGGCCACCTCGACTGTGGTGCCGTCGCCGGCCAGGGCCAGCGCCACCTCGAGAGAGGTGAGGGCGGCGCGGGCGTCGCCGTCCACCAGTCCGACCAGGAGGTCGACGGCCTCGTCCGTGGCCTTGGCGTGCTCGTGGGCGAGCGCCCGGCGCACCACGTCCCGGAGGGCGTCGGCACTGAGGGGCTCCAGGCGGAACAGCGTGGAGCGGCTGAGCAGGGGGGCGTTGACCTCGAAGAAGGGGTTCTCGGTGGTGGCGCCGATGAGGACGAGCACGCCTTCCTCGACCGCGGGCAGGAGGGCGTCCTGCTGCGACTTGTTGAAACGGTGGACCTCGTCGAGGAACAGGATCGTGGACCGGCCCTGCTCGGCCAGGCCGCGGCGGGCGCCCTCGATGACCTCCCGCACGTCCTTGACGCCGGCGGTGACGGCCGAGAGGGGGATGAAGGCGCTGCTGGTGGCGGCGGCGACGAGGCGGGCGAGGGTGGTCTTGCCCGTGCCGGGCGGGCCCGAGAGGATGAGCGAGGAGATGCGGTCGCTCTCGATGAGCGCCCGGAGGGGCTTGCCGGGGCCGAGGAGGTGCTCCTGTCCGGCCACCTCGTCGAGGGACCGGGGCCGCATGCGGGCGGCCAGCGGCGCCCGGCCGGCCAGGCGCTCCTCCAGGCTCACGGAGAACAGATCGTCTGGCGCCGGCACCGCCGGGAGGCTACCGGGCGTGGTGGTGGCGAACCTGTACCGGAAAGCGACGCCCTGGCGCCCCTTTCCTGACCAAGTTCGGCGACGTGGCGAACGTGGTGAGCAAAACGGCGCTCCGGCGCCGCTTGCCTCACCAGGTTGGGGCGTCAGCCGTAGGCCAGGCCGACGATGGGGCGGTGGAGGCGGGTGGCGCCGGTGGAGCCGAAGAAGCGGGCGGTGCCGAAGG
>PJQG01000039.1:5049-16020 GCA_002861595.1 Actinomycetota bacterium | reverse complement strand
GGAGAACCGCACCGCGGCCCGTCGGCCGCCGTCGGCCCGCCGGGGAGCGCACCGGCCGCGCTGCCGTTGGTTGCCGGCGTCGTCCCCGAGGGCACGCAGCGCCTCATCAACTCGATCCGGCGGTCCCCTGCCAACAACACGAGGAAGCTGCTGGAGGCCCTGCGCGCACTGCGGGCCCTCGGCCTCAGCGACGCCGAGGTCGTCGACGTCGGATTCGGGCGGTTCCCCGTGGGCGGGCCCACCACCTTCACCGACGATTGGTACTTCCCTCGGTTCGTCCCGAGCTTCCACCTGCACGAGGGCACCGACCTCTTCGCCGCCTGCGGCACGCCGGCGCGGGCGCCGGCCGACGGCACCCTGAAGCTCTCCCAGGGTGGTTCCGGCGGGCTGGCTGCCTACGTCTACCAATCGGACGGCACGTACTACTACCTGGCCCACCTCCAACGCTTCGTGCCCACTCAGCAGTCAGGCCAGCGGGTCAAGCTGGGCGAGACCATCGGCTACGTGGGCGACACCGGCAATGCCGTCGGGGGGCCGTGCCACGTCCATTTCGAGGTCCACCCCGCCCCCTCGAGGCAAGTGGTCACCGGCAAGGGCAAGGACCGGAAGGTGACCCTCGTCCCTCGCCCTGTCCCCATCGGTTCCAGTTTGGAGCCGGTGAACCCCAAGCCCTACCTGGACGCGTGGCTCGAGGAAGCTCGCATCCGGGTGCCCCAGCTCGTCACCGCCCTCGAGGGCCGCCCCCGCGCCCTGGTCGCGACCGGCCTCACCCGCCGCCTGGCCGACGGCCGGGCCGGCGCCTTCCCGGCCCCCGCCGTTCCCCCTCGCTCTCAGCTCTTGTGGGCCACCTCGGTCAGCCCAGCCGGCGGGGCGTGGCGTCTGGCCCAGGCAGAGGCCATGTCGTTGGCGACGGACATCGACTGGACGAGTCTGGCCCGAAAGCAGCAGGCGCGCCTCGAGGATGAGCAACGGGCCAGGCAACTGACCCAGGCGCTGCTGACGCCCCTCACGCCCCCCGCGCTGCGCAGCGTCCCTGACTCCGGGCTCGACTGACCCCCGAACTTGGTGAGGAAAGCGGCGCCAGGGCGCCGCTTTCCGGTACAGGTTCGGCCGCCGACACTCCCGACGAACCCCTTCAGTCCCGGAAGTTGTTGAACTGCAGCGGGATGCCGAAGTCCTCGGCCTTCAGGGCGGCGATGACGGCCTGCAGGTCGTCGCGCTTCTTGCCCGACACCCGGAGCTGGTCGCCCTGGGCCTGGGAGCTCACTCCCTTCAACTTCAAGTCCTTGATGAACCTGTTCAGCTGCCGGGCGTGGTCGGCGGAGATGCCGGCCTTGATCGTGACGGTCTGGCGCACCGTGCCCTTGGCCGCCTCCTCCACCGGGCCCCGGTCCAGGGCCTTGAGCGACACACTTCGTTTGACCAGCTTCTCCTCGAGGACCTGGACGACGGCCCGGAGCCGGTCCTCGGTGGCCGAAGCGAGCTTGATCTCGTGGCCCGACAGCTCGATGGCCGAGCCGGTGTCCTTGAAGTCGAAGCGGGTGGAGATCTCCCGGCTGGCCTGATCGAGGGCGTTGCGCACCTCTTGCATGTCGGCTTCGGAGACCACGTCGAAGGTCGGCATGGACAGACGGTATCCTCTCCACTCGAGGGGTCGGTGCCCGAGTGGCCAAAGGGAGCAGACTGTAAATCTGCCGGCACAGCCTACGTAGGTTCAAATCCTGCCCGGCCCACCATCGACGAGGACCGAGGGCCACGGCGCGCCACTGGGGCGAACGCCGGCCCACTACGGCGAGTCCTCGTCGTCGCGCCGGGGCATGTCGTCAGGGCGGGGGACCTCGAACCAGATGGTTTTGCCTCCGGGGCCCGGCGTCACTCCCCACGACGACGCCAGCGCTTCGACCATGGCCAGGCCTCGCCCTGAGGTGGCGTCCTCGTCGGCGTCCGTGACGCTGGGTATCACCGGCCCTCTGTCGCTGACCTCGATGCGCACGGCGTCCGGCTTCAGCACGACGGCGACGTCGGCGGCAGAGTCGGCGTGAACGACGGAGTTGGTGACCAGCTCGGACACGAGGAGGTTCACGGTGTCGAGCAAGTCTTCGCAGTCCCAGTGCCGCAGTGTCTCTCCCACGAAGCGCCGGGCGGCGGCGCTGCTGCGAGGGTCGCGTTCCAGATGGGCCCGGCTCTCGGCCAGCGCCCAGGCGACCGCCTCGAGCATCCCCGCCACGGACACGATGTCGTTGACCATGGCCTTGGCTGAAAGGCCCTTCTCCACGTAGCCCACGGCACCGTGGGCCAGCGTCAGGTGGGCGAGGCGCCCCCGGGGGAAGCTGGATACGACGATGACCCGGGTCTGTGGTGAAACGAGAACGAGCTCGGGGAGGACGTCGATACCTCCGACGCCCGGCATGCCGAGGTCGAGCAGGGCGAGGTCGGGCGCGTGGTCCCGGACCGCCTCGAGTGCGTCGTTGCCGTCGCCGCACCGGGCAACGACGCGGAACCGCCCGGTCTCCTCCAGCGCGGCAGCGAGCAGCTCCCGCATGTCCTCGTAGTCATCGGCGACGACTACCTGGAACGGAGCGGCGCCCACCCGTCCATTGTGCCTCGCCGAGGGGGCCGAATAGGCGTGGCGCTGTAGCCTTGCTCCGTGCGCGGCACGGCGCCGTGAAGCGACGCGACGACCGGCCGGCAGCCACCAGAGATCAGCCGGAAGGACGAGGGACGCGATGGCTTCGAGCAAGGTGACGACGGACAGGGCCACGGCAACCGCGGCGAGGGCGGGCAACGGCCAGCGAGCGGCTGCCGGGAACGGGGCCAGCGCCGACGAAGCCGCGTTGCACGAGCTGCTGCGTGCGCTGCGGGCGGCCAAGGACGGCGACTTCTCCGTCCGCCTCCCTGAGCGGCGCAACACCCTGCTGGGCCAGATCGGCGCCGCCTACAACGACCTGATCGCGCTCAATGCCACCGCCACCAAGGAGCTGGGCCGCGTGGCCCGCCTGGTGGGGCGGGAGGGGCGCATGAACGAGCGCTTCTCCCTCGAGGCGCGAGGCGCGTGGGCCGACACGTCCTCCTCGGTGAACCGCCTCATCGAGGACCTGTCCCGCCCCACGACCGAGGTGGCTCGCGTCATCGAGGCCGTCGCCCAGGGCGACCTGTCCCAGAAGATGGCGCTCAAGATCGAGGGCCAGCCGGTGAAGGGCGAGTTCCTGCGCATCGGGACCACGGTGAACGCCATGGTGGACCAACTCAGCTCCTTCTCGGCTGAGGTGAGCCGGGTGGCCAGGGAAGTGGGCACCGACGGGAAGCTGGGCGGCCAGGCCAAGGTCAAGGGCGTCTCCGGCACCTGGAACGACCTCACCGAGAACGTCAACTCCATGGCCTCCAACCTCACCGGGCAGGTGCGCAACATCGCCCAGGTGACCACGGCTGTCGCACGCGGCGACCTCACCCAGAAGATCACGGTGGAGGCCAAGGGCGAGGTCCTCCAGCTGAAGGAGACGATCAACACCATGGTGGGTCAGCTCTCGTCCTTCGCCGACGAGGTCACCCGCGTGGCTCGCGAGGTGGGCACCGAGGGCAAGCTCGGCGGCCAGGCCGACGTCAAGGGCGTGTCCGGCACGTGGAAGGACCTCACCGACAACGTCAACTACATGGCGTCCAACCTCACCGGCCAGGTCCGCAACATCGCCCAGGTGGCCACCGCCGTGGCCCGGGGCGACCTCACCCAGAAGATCACCGTGGAGGCCAAGGGCGAGGTGGCGGCGCTGGCCGACACCATCAACTCCATGACCGACACGCTTCGGGCCTTCGCCGACGAGGTCACCCGAGTGGCCCGCGAGGTGGGCACCGAGGGCAAGCTCGGCGGCCAGGCCGAGGTCCCCAACGTGTCGGGCACGTGGAAGGCGCTCACCGACAACGTGAACTTCATGGCTTCCAACCTGACCACCCAGGTCCGCAACATCGCCCAGGTGGCCACCGCCGTGGCCCGGGGCGACCTCACCCAGAAGATCACCGTGGAGGCCAAGGGCGAGGTGGCGGTGCTGGCCGACACCATCAACTCCATGACCGGTACCCTGGGCGCCTTTGCCAACGAGGTCACCCGCGTGGCCCGGGAGGTGGGTACCGAGGGCCGCCTTGGCGGCCAGGCCAGGGTGGAGGGCGTGGCCGGTACGTGGAAGGACCTCACCGACAGCGTGAACTCCATGGCCTCCAACCTCACCAGCCAGGTGCGCGACATCGCCCAGGTCACCACCGCCGTGGCCAAGGGCGACCTGTCGCAGAAGATCACCGTGGACGTGCGGGGCGAGATCCTGGAGCTCAAGAACACCATCAACGTCATGGTCGACCAGCTCTCGTCGTTCGCCGACGAGGTGACCAGGGTGGCGAGGGAGGTGGGCACCGAGGGCAAGCTCGGCGGCCAGGCCGAGGTGAAGGGCGTGAGCGGCACGTGGCGCGGCCTCACCGAGAACGTGAACTACATGGCCTCCAACCTGACCAGCCAGGTCCGCAACATCGCCCAGGTGGCCACCGCCGTGGCCCGAGGCGACCTGTCCCAGAAGATCACGGTGGAGGCCAAGGGCGAGGTGGCCGTGCTGGCCGAGACCATCAACTCCATGACCGGCACCTTGCGCGCCTTCGCCGACGAGGTCACCCGCGTGGCCCGCGAGGTGGGCACCGAGGGCAAGCTCGGCGGCCAGGCCCAGGTGGAGGGTGTGGCCGGCACCTGGAAGGACCTCACCGACAGCGTGAACTCCATGGCCTCCAACCTCACCAGCCAGGTGCGCGACATCGCCCAGGTCACCACCGCCGTGGCCAAGGGCGACCTGTCGCAGAAGATCACGGTGAACGTGCGGGGCGAGATCCTGGAGCTCAAGAACACCATCAACGTCATGGTGGACCAGCTCTCGTCGTTCGCCGCCGAGGTGACGAGGGTGGCCCGCGAGGTGGGCACCGAGGGCAAGCTCGGCGGCCAGGCCGAGGTCACCGGCGTGAGTGGCACGTGGAAGGACCTCACGGACAACGTCAACTACATGGCGTCCAACCTCACCGATCAGGTGCGCAACATCGCGCAGGTCACCACGGCCGTCGCCCGGGGGGACCTCACCCAGCAGATCACCGTGGACGTGAAGGGCGAGATCGCCGAGCTGAAAGGCACCATCAACACGATGGTCGACCAGCTCAGCTCCTTCGCCGACGAGGTCACCCGGGTCGCGCGGGAGGTGGGCACCGAGGGCATCCTCGGCGGCCAGGCCGAGGTGGAGGGTGTCAGCGGCACGTGGAAGCAGCTGACCCAGAGCGTGAACTCGATGGCCGGGAACCTGACCAGCCAGGTGCGCAACATCGCCCAGGTGGCCACTGCGGTGGCCAGAGGCGACCTCTCCCAGAAGATCACGGTGGAGGCCAAGGGTGAGGTGGCGGCCCTGGCCGAGACCATCAACTCCATGACCGACACGCTGTCGTCCTTCGCCGACGAGGTCACGAGGGTGGCCCGCGAGGTGGGCACCGAAGGGCGCCTCGGCGGCCAGGCCGAGGTGCCGAACGTCTCGGGCGTCTGGAAAGGCCTCACCGACAACGTCAACTACATGGCCTCGAACCTGACCAGCCAGGTGCGCAACATCGCCCAGGTGGCCACCGCCGTGGCCAAGGGGGACCTGACCCAGAAGATCACCGTGGACGTGCGGGGCGAGATCGCGGAGCTCAAGAACACCATCAACGTCATGGTCGACCAGCTGTCGTCCTTCGCCGACGAGGTCACCCGCGTGGCTCGCGAGGTGGGTACCGAGGGCAAGCTCGGCGGCCAGGCCCAGGTCCGGGGTGTGTCGGGAACCTGGAAGGGCCTCACCGACAACGTCAACTACATGGCCTCGAACCTCACCAGCCAGGTGCGCAACATCGCCCAGGTCACTACCGCGGTGGCCCGCGGCGACCTCACCCAGAAGATCACCGTGGACGTGAAGGGCGAGATCCTGGAGCTGAAGAACACGATCAACACCATGGTCGATCAGCTCTCGTCGTTCGCCGACGAGGTGACCAGGGTGGCCCGCGACGTGGGCACCGAGGGAAAGCTGGGCGGCCAGGCCCGGGTGAAGGGCGTATCGGGGACCTGGAAGGACCTGACCGACAACGTCAACATCATGGCCGACTCCCTCACCGCCCAGGTGCGCGACATCGCCCAGGTCACCACCGCGGTTGCAAACGGCGACCTGTCCAAGAAGATCACGGTGGACGTGCGGGGCGAGATCCTGGCCCTGAAGAACACCATCAACACCATGGTCGACCAGCTCTCGTCGTTCGCGGCCGAGGTCACCCGCGTGGCCCGCGAGGTGGGCACCGAGGGCAAGCTCGGCGGCCAGGCCCGGGTGAAGGGCGTGTCCGGCACCTGGGGCGACCTCACGGGGAACGTGAACATCATGGCCGGCTCCCTCACCACCCAGGTGCGGGCCATCGCCGAGGTGGCCACCGCCGTGACGCAGGGTGACCTCACCCGTTCTGTCGCCGTCGAGGCCCAGGGCGAGGTGGCCGAGCTCAAGGACAACATCAACCAGATGATCGGCAACCTGGCCGAGACCACCAGGCGCAACGAGGAGCAGGACTGGCTCAAGACCAACCTGGCCCGCATCTCGAGCCTCATGCAGGGCCAGCGCGACCTGCAGGCGGTGTCCCGGCTCATCATGTCGGAGCTGACTCCGACGGTGGTCGCCCAGCACGGCGCCTTCTTCCTGAACGACGTGAACGCCGAGGCCGGTCCCGAGCTGCGCCTGGTGGCCAGCTACGGCTACAAGGCGAGGAAGAACGTGCCCAACAGGTTCAAACTGGGCGAGTCCCTGGTGGGCCAGGCGGCGTTGGAGAAGAGCCCGATCCTCGTCACCGAGGCGCCGGCCGACTACGTCAAGATCAGCTCGGGGCTCGGCGAGGCTGCGCCCGTCAACGTGATCGTGCTGCCCATCCTCTTCGAGGAGCAGGTGCTGGGCGTCATCGAGTTGGGCGCCCTTCGCCCCTTCACCGAGGTCAACCAGACCTTCCTCGAGCAGGTGATCGAGACGATCGGCGTGGTGCTGTCCACCATCATCGCCAACACCCGCACCGAGGAGCTGCTGTCGGAGTCGCAGCGCCTCGCCCAGGAGCTGCAGTCCCAGCAGGAGGAGCTGCGTCGCTCCAACGTCGAGCTGGAGTCCCAGGCGGCGTCGCTCAAGGCGTCCGAGGAGCTCCTCCAGCAGCAGCAGGAGGAGCTGCAGCAGACCAACGAGGAGCTCCAGGAGAAGGCCCGTCTGCTGGCCGAGCAGAACCGCAGCATCGAGGTCAAGAACCGGGAGATCGAGATGGCCCGCCTCGGCCTGGAGGAGAAGGCGCAGCAGCTGTCGGTCAGCTCGAAGTACAAGTCGGAGTTCCTGGCCAACATGAGCCACGAGCTGCGCACGCCGCTCAACAGCCTGCTCATCCTGGCCAAGCTCCTCACCGACAACCGGGACGGCAACCTCACCGAAAAGCAGGTGGAGTTCGCCCGCACCATCCACACCGCGGGCAGCGACCTGCTCGACCTCATCAACGACATCCTCGACCTGTCCAAGGTCGAGGCCGGCAAGATGGACGTGGTGCTGGCCGACGTCAGGATCGAGGACCTGTGCGCCGGCGTGGAACAGGGCTTCCGGCCCGTGGCCGACGAGAAGGAGCTCGCCTTCACCATCGAGCGCCTCGAGGGTGCGCCCGAGGTGATGGTCACCGACGAGCAGCGGCTCCAGCAGGTGCTGCGCAACCTCTTGTCCAACGCCTTCAAGTTCACCGAGCAGGGATCGGTGGCCCTCACCGTCGGGCCGGCGCCGGACGACATCCGCTTCTCCAACCCGGTGCTCAGCGACGCCGAGCGGGTGGTCGCCTTCACCGTCGCCGATACCGGGATCGGCATCGCGCCCGACAAGCTGCGGCTGGTGTTCGAGGCCTTCCAGCAGGCCGACGGCACCACCAGCCGCCGGTACGGCGGCACCGGCCTGGGGCTCTCCATCAGCCGTGAGATCGCCCGCCTCCTGGGTGGGGAGATCAGGGCCACCAGCACGCTCGCTGAAGGCAGCGTCTTCACCCTCTTCCTCCCCGAGCTCTACGCGCCGTCGCCGGAGGCGCCGCGGCCCGAGCCGGAGATTCGTGGCCGCACGGGGGTGGCCGGTGCCGTCCACGCCGTCCGTCCGGAGCCTGCCGCTTGGTCGGCACCGGACGCGGCTGAGGTGGAGGGCGACGTCGAGCCGGCGCTGGGCGACATCCCGGATGACCGCGGGACCATCACCGAGGGGGACCGGGCCCTGCTCGTCGTCGAGGGCGACGAGGCCGTCAGCCGCCAGTTGCTCGAGCTGGGCCGTGAACGTGGCTTCAAGGTCGTGCTCGCCTCGCGCGCTGCTGCCGCGGTGGCGCTGGCGCGCGAGTTGCGGCCCGACGCCATCGTGGTCGATGCCGACCTCCCCTCGGCCGAGGGCGACGCCCTGCTCGGCCACCTCAAGCGCGACGTCGAGCTCCGCCACATCCCCGTCCACGTCCTGGCCGCGCCCGACACCCGGTGGCGCATGCTGCGCTCGGGCGCCTTCGGCTTCAGTCCCAAGCCCGTCGACCACGTCGCGCTGGCCGGCGCCGTGGACGCCCTCGGCACCTACCTCGAGGCGGGCGAGCGCCACCTGCTCGTCGTCGAGGACGACGACACCGAGCGCCAGGCGGTGATGGCCCTGCTCGGCGGCGGGCCGCGGCTGTTGGTCACTGCGGTCGGTTCCAGCGAGGAGGCTGTGGGCGTGCTGGAGGAGCGGCCCGTCGACTGCGTCGTGCTCGACCTCAAGCTCCCCAAGATGAGCGGGTTCTCCCTGCTGGAGCGAATCAAGTCCGACGAGCGGCTGTGCATGATCCCCGTTATCGTCTACACGGGCAAGGACCTGACCCGACGGGAGGAGACGCGCCTGTCCAAGTTCGCCGAGAGCGTCATCGTCAAGGACGCCCGCTCGCCCGAGCGCCTGCTCGAGGAGGTGACCCTGTTCCTCCACCAGCCCGGCAACCAGCTGCCCGACGACCAGCGCCTGATCCTCGAGCAGCTGCAGAACCACGCCTCACTGCTGACGGGCAAGCGGGTGCTGATCGTGGACGACGACGTGCGCAACGTGTTCGCCCTCACCAGCGTGTTGGAGCGCCAGGGCATGACGGTGGCGTTCGCCGAGAACGGCAAGGACGGCATCGCCACGCTCAAGCAGAACCCGGATGTCGACCTGGTCCTGATGGACATCATGATGCCGGAGATGGACGGCTACGAGACCATGAGCGCCATCCGCCAGATCCCCCGATTCCAGAAGCTTCCGATCATCGCCCTCACGGCCAAGGCGATGAAGGGGGACCAGGAGAAGAGCATCGCCGCCGGGGCCTCCGACTACATCACCAAGCCTGTCGACGTCGACCAGCTGCTGTCGCTCATCCGCGTGTGGCTGTACAGCTGACGGGGTCGGTGCCGCGGGAGGACGTGGAGGACCTCGAGCTCGAGCTGCTGCTCGAGGCCCTCTACCGCCACTACGGCTACGACTTCCGGGAGTACGCCCGAGCCTCGATCAAGCGGCGGATGTGGCGGCGGATGATGGAGGAGGGCCTCGCCACGCTCTCGGGCCTCCAGGAACGCGTGCTGCACGACCCGGCGTGCATGGAGCGTCTCCTGCTCGATCTCTCAATCAACGTCACGTCCATGTTCCGCGACCCCACGTTCTACCGAGCCGTGCGGGACAAGATCGTCCCGCTCCTTCGGACCTATCCGTTCATCCGGATCTGGAATCCCGGGTGCTCCACGGGCGAGGAGACCTACTCCCTCGCCATCCTGCTGCGCGAGGAGGGCCTGGAGAGCCGGGCGCGGATCTACGCCACCGACATCAACGCCGCCGTTCTGCAGCAGGCCAAGGAGGGGATCTTCCCGCTCGACCGAATGCAGGAGTTCACCCACAACTACCTCCGTTACGGCGGGCGCTGCTCGTTCTCGGACTACTACAAGGTCTACGGCGACCGGGCTCGCTTCGATCCCAGCCTGCTGGAGCACGCGGTGTTCGCCCAGCACAACCTGGTCTCCGACGCCTCGTTCAACGAGTTCAACCTGATCGTCTGCCGCAATGTCATGATCTACTTCGACCGCGCCCTGCAGGACAAGGTGCACGACCTGTTCTACCGCAGCCTCGTTCGTTCCGGAGTCCTGGCGCTCGGCCACAAGGAGTCGATCCGGTTCACGAGCCATGCCGACGCCTACGAGGAGCTCGACCGTCAGGAGAAGCTGTACCGGAGAGTGCTGTGACGCCCTGCCGGCTCGTGGTGGTGGGCGGGTCGTGGGGCGGGTTGGACGCGCTGGGCCAGCTCGTCGCCCTCCTCGAGGAGGGCTGTAGCCTGGCGCTCGCGGTTGCGCTGCACCGTGCCGCCGACTCCCCGGAGGGGGCAATGGTGAGCTACCTCCAGTCCCGATGTCCGCTGCCGGTGGCCGAGGCGGAGGACAAGGACGCCATCCAACCCGGACGGGTGTACCTGGCGCCCGCCGACTACCACCTGCTGGTGGAACCCGGTCGCTTCGCCCTGTCCATCGACGCCCCCGTCCACCACAGCCGGCCGTCCATCGACGTGCTGTTCGAGACGGCTGCCGATGCGTACGAAGAGGCGTCCGGCGCCGTCATCCTCACCGGGGCCAACGACGACGGCTGCCGTGGCATCCGCCACATGAAGCGTCGAGGTGGCGTCACCATGGTCCAGGACCCCTGCACCGCCGTGCGCCGGGAGATGCCGGACGCCGCCATCGCCACCGGCGCTGTCGACAAGGTGCTGCCCCTCGACCAGATTGCCGCCGTTCTCAACGGCTTGGGCCGAGCATGACGGCGCCGGATGGGGATGGGGCCCCCATCTCGGCGCGGAGGCCGGGGTTGGGGCCCCGGCCGGGCGAGGCAGCATGACGGCGCCGGATGGGGATGGGGCCCCCATCTCGGCGCG
>PJQG01000039.1:0-5001 GCA_002861595.1 Actinomycetota bacterium | reverse complement strand
GCCCCCATCTCGGCGCGGAGGCCGGGGTTGGGGCCCCGGCCGGGCGAGGCAGCACAGACGGCGCCGGATGGGGATGGGGCCCCCATCTCGGCGCGGAGGCCGGGGTTGGGGCCCCGGCCGGGCGAGGCAGCACAGACGGCGCCGGATGGGGATGGGGCCCCCATCTCGGCGCGGAGGCCGGGCGACGCCAAACAGAGGGCGTCGTCTCGCGCCGCGCTGCTCCTCGTCGACGACCGGCCCGAGAACCTGCTCGCCCTGGAGGCGGTCCTCGAGCCGCTGGGCCAGCGGATGGTCCGGGCCAACTCCGGGGAAGAGGCACTGCGCCATCTGCTCGTCGACGACATCGCCGTGATCGTGCTCGACGTGCAGATGCCCGGTATCGACGGCTTCGAGACGGCGGAGCGGATCAAGCAACGGGACCGCACCCGGGACATTCCGATCATCTTCCTCACCGCCATCAGCCAGGGTCTCGACCACCGCCTCCGGGGCTACGGCACCGGGGCCGTCGACTACATCTTCAAACCGGTCGAGCCCGAAGTGCTGCGGGCCAAGGTGGCGGTGTTCCTGGAGCTGCACCTGAAGAGCCGGATGCTGCAGGACCAGCGTGAGGATCTGGCTCGCAAGACCACGGACCTGGAGCGCTCCAACCGCGACCTCGAGCAGTTCGCCTACATCGCCTCCCACGACCTCCAGGACCCGCTGCGGGTCATCGCCGGGTTCATCGAGCTGCTGGCCGATCGCCTCGGCGAACACGCTGACCCCCAGGCCCGTGAGTGGATGACGAGGATCACCGCCACCGCCGAGCGCATGTCGGCGCTCATCTCCGACGTCCTGGCCTACGCTCGGGCTGGGGTCGGTACCGCGGTGATGGAGCCGGTCGATCTCGACGCTGCCCTCCGAGCCGGGTTGGAGAACCTGGGCGATCTCACCGGCGAGCAGGGCGTCGACCTGCGCTGCTGTCGCCTGGGGTGGGCCATGGGAAGCTTCGTGGACATGACCCAGGTCTTCCAGAACCTCGTCGGCAACGCCGTCAAGTTCCAGGACCCTGGCGCGTCGCCCGTCATCGACATCAGCGCTGAGGTTCGGGACGGGATGGTCACCGTGTCGGTCGCCGACAACGGGCGGGGTGTACACGAGGACCGGTTCGAGCGCGTCTTCCAGGTCTTCGAGCGGCTGGAGGGAGACCCGTACCCCGGGACCGGCCTCGGCCTGGCCGTGTGCCGAAAGCTCGTGGAGCGCGCCGGTGGCCGCATCTGGATGGAGGGCAACGAGGACAAGGGCGTCGTCGTCCGCTTCACCCTGCCGGCGGTGGCGGCGGCGCCGGCATGAGCGTGCGGGCGTATGACGACGTGCCCGCCACCATCCTGCTGGTGGACGACCGGCCGGAGAACCTGGTCGCCCTCGAGGCGGTCCTCGAGCCGTTGGGGCACAGCCTGCTGTGCGCCGGCTCCGGCGAGGAGGCGCTCAAACACCTCCTCGTCCACGACGTGGCCCTCATCCTGCTCGACGTGCAGATGCCGGGAATGGACGGGTTCGAGGCGGCGGCGCGGATCAAAGAGCGCGAACGCACGCGAGACATCCCGATCATCTTCCTCACCGCCTACAGCAAGGACGCAGTCGACGCCATGGAGGGCTTCTCCCACGGCGCCGTCGACTACGTCACCAAGCCTTTCGTCGTCGGCCTGCTCCAGGCCAAGGTCTCCGTCTTCATCGAGCTGTACCAGAAGACCCAGGAGCTGCGCCGCCAGAGCGAGGTGTTGGCCCTGCGCCTCGACCAGCATTTCGAGACGGAGGCCCGCAACCTGCGCAAGCTCGCCGACGCCGCCGTCGTCATCAACTCCACGCTCTCGCTCGAAGCGATCCTGGGGGTGATAAACGACAGCGCCCGAGAGGTGATCGGCGCCCACGAGGCCGAGACCTTGATCACCGCGGCCCGCGACGCCCACAGCGCCGAGCGCTCCCGCTCGTTCTCCTCCAAGTACGAGGGCTGGGCCGCCACGGCTGGGGTGGCCGACCTTTCGGGGATCTACAGCGTGGTGTGGGAACGCAACGAGCCCGTGCGCATGACCAAGAAGGAGATCGAGGCCAGCTTCGCCTCCCGAGGCGTCTTCGACGTCTCGGCCACGCACCCCATGCTGGAGGGTTGGCTGGCCGTCCCCCTCGCCGGCCGCACCGGTCGCAGCCTGGGCCTCATCCAGGTGGCCGACAAGATCGAAGGTGACTTCACCGAGGGCGACGAGGTCGTGCTCGTCCAGCTGGCGCAGCTGGCGGCGGTGGCCATCGAGAACGCGGAGCGCTACGAGCACGAACACCACATCGCCGAGACGCTGCAGCGCAGCCTGCTCCCCGACGACATGCCGGCGGTGGCGGGCCTGGAGCTGTCCGCCTGTTACCAGCCCGGAAGCGTGGGCATCCAGGTGGGCGGCGACTGGTACGACGTCTTCGTCCTCGACGAACGGCGGGTGGCGCTGGTCGTGGGCGACGTGGTGGGCCGGGGCACGCGGGCCGCCGCGGTGATGGGACAGCTCCGTACCGCCATCCGGGCCTACGCCGTGCACGGGCTGGCGCCCGCGGAGCTGATGACCAGTCTCGACCGGGTCCTCCAAGGGGTCAGCGGCTCGGCCATGGCCACGGCGGTGTACGTGGTGTTGGACCTGGAGGACAGGAGCGTCGAGGCGGTGAGCGCCGGCCACCCACAGCCCCTGCTCGTTCCCCCCTCGGGGCCGGCCCGCTACCTGCAGCTCGACGCCCACGTCCCCCTCGGCGTGCTCTCTGTCCCCGTGTTCCAGTCCTCCACCGCCATCCTCGATCCAGGCTCGTTGCTGCTCTTCTTCACCGACGGGCTCGTCGAATCGGCCAGCCTCCCGCTCCAAGAGGGCCTCGACCGGTTGATCGGGGTGATGGATGCAGGCATGGGCGCCACGGTCGCCTCGATCGAGGGGCTGTGCGAGCAGGTCATCTCGGCCATGGTCCCGCACGGCAGCGAGGATGACATCGCCGTGCTCGGAGCCCGGGTCAGCTGAGCAGGCGCTGCATCAGCACCACGTCCAACCAGCGGCCCAGCTTTCGCCCCACCTCGCGCTCCACCCCCACCAACTCGAAGCCACAGGCCCGGTGCAGGCTGATCGACGCTTCGTGGCCGCCCACCACCCGGGCCATCATGGCGTGGAACCCGTGCGCCCGGCCGAGGCGGACGAGGTCCTCGAGCAGCAACCGGCCCACGCCCTGGCCCCGCACGTCGCAGCGGACGTACACCGAGTCCTCCACGGTGGTGGCGTAGGCCGGCCGTTCCCGGTAGGCCGAGAGCGAACCGAAACCCACGACCTCGCCCGTCTGTACGGCCACGACGGCGGGGTGGGCGCCGGCGTGGGCCTCCAGCCACTCGTGCTGGTCCTCGAGGGTGCGCGGCACCAGATCGAAGGTGACGGTGGACGAGATCACCTCCCGGTTGTAGATCCCGCGGATGGCCTCGGCGTCTTCGAAGGTGGCGAGACGGATGGCGGGCGAAGCTTCGAGCACAGCGCAGTATCATGTCCGCTGCAGCCAGCGCCCTCTTAGCTCAGTCGGTAGAGCACAGCCATGGTAAGGCTGGTGTCGTGGGTTCAATTCCCACAGAGGGCTCCGGGGCGGCGTAGCTCAGTTGGTCAGAGCACACGGCTCATAATCGTGTTGTCGTCGGTTCGAGTCCGACCGCCGCTACTCGAAGAAGCAGAAGGGAGAGTTGTCGGATGGCCAGGAACGAGAAGCGCGTCAAGGTCACCCTCGCGTGTGAGGTGTGCAAGCGGCGCAACTACATCACGACCAAGAACAAGGCCAACCATCGCGAACGCATCGAGATGAAGAAGTACTGCCGGTGGGACCGCAGGCACACGTCCCACAAAGAGACTCGCTAGTAACCCTCCGTGTCGCCGTGGAGTCGAACCGGCTGATGGCGCAGGAGCTGGCTGACTTCGTCACCGCGGCCAAAGCGGGTGACCAGGCGGCCTTCGAGGAGTTGGTGCGTGTGACACACGCCGACGCCTACACCCTCGCCTTCCGGATGACCGGCAACGAGGAGGACGCGAGAGACGTGGTGCAGGAGGCTTACCTGCGGGCCTGGAAGGGCCTGAAGCGCTTTCGCGGCGATGCCAAGTTCAACACCTGGCTCTACCGGATCACCGCAAACTGCGCCGTGACCCACCTGTCCCGGCGGACCCGCGACCGCCACGACGTGCTCGAGGACGACGACATGGCGCCCGACACGAGGGTGGAGGCGGACCCCGCCGCCCGCCTCGGCGCAGGTGACGACCGGCGGCTCCTCCAGTCCGCCCTGCAGAGCCTGTCGCCCGAGATGCGCGCCGTGGTCGTGCTCCGCGACATCTACGACCTGCCCCACGAGGCCATCGCCGTCGAGCTGGGGATCAGCGAAGGAGCGGCGAAGGTACGCCTGCACCGCGCCAGGAAGAAGCTCCGGGAGCGCCTCTTCCCGCTCCGGGGGGAGCTCACCGGCGAGGAGGCCGCCCATGCGGTGTGAACGCGTCGCCGACCTCCTGCCCCAGATCGTGGACGGTGCCGAGCCGGCCGATCCTCAGGTGCGGTCCCACGTGGCGACCTGCCTGCGATGCCAGGCCGAGCTCGTTCAGTACCGCAAGCTGCTGAAGGCGCTACGCCACCTGCGCACCGAGATCCTCCAGCCCGCGCCCGGCACCCTCACGGCCATCCTCGCCGATCTCGAAGCGGCGGGCGAGCGCGGCGCCATGCGGTCGCTGCTGGCTGGTCGCCGAGGCGCGTACCTGGGCGGGATCGCCGTGGCCACCGCCGCGGCCGGCGCCGCCGGGGCACTGGTGATGGCCAACCGGGGGCGTCGCAAGATGCGCTTGGCCGGCTGAGGTCAAACTTGGCCGTCGGGTCGGCTGGGGGAGCGGCTCGGGCCCGGTGCTATCCTCCTCACCGACAAAGCCCTCTAGGGCAGTAGCTCAACTGGCAGAGCACCGGTCTCCAAAACCGGCGGTTGGGGGTTCG
>PJQG01000052.1 GCA_002861595.1 Actinomycetota bacterium | reverse complement strand
CTCGAGGCACCGCCGGCGTCCGAGGCGCGGGACACCGCGGCCGATGCCGACGACCGGGCGCCGGCGCCGGCGTCCGGCAAGCCCGCCGTGGCCACAGTCCCGGCGGAGGCCGACGACGCTCCTGCGGACGGGCCCCCCGCCAAGGCACGGACCGCCAGGAAGTCCCCGGCCAAGGCGGCGGCGGCCAAGGCAGCCGACGAGGCGGTGCCGGTCGAGAAGCCCCCCGCCTCCAGGAAGGCGCCCGCTCCCAAGAAGGCCACATCGGTGAAGGCGGCACCGGCCAGGAAGACCGCGGCGGTCAAGAAGGCCGCTGGTGCCGGCAAGGCGGCGACGCCAGAGAAGGCGTCGGTCTCGGCGAAGAAGGCGGCTCCGAAGAAGGTGACGGCTCCGAAGGCCACGAAGGCCGCGAAGGCGACCAAGCAGGCACCGGCCGAAGAAGCGGCGTCAGTTTCGAGGACATAGGGCCCGGAAACCGGGCGTCATGTCCTCGAAACCGGCGGGGGGTCCCCGACGACGGTGCGGTAGTGGTCGCGGGGGTGGACGCCCGGCACCAGCGTCCGGCCGTCGATGAGCCAGGTCGGCGTGCCGTCGATGCCGATCTCGCGGGCCACGATCATCGAGGAGTCGACGCCCTCGGCCATCTCGCCGGCGTCGACCGCCCGCCGCACCTCGAGGGGATCGGCGCCGGCGGCCGCCACCAACTCGTCGAGCACCTCCTGGTCACCGAGGAAGCGGCCGTCCACGAAGTGGGCGTCGAACAGCGAGCGGTCGAGGGCGGGGAAGGCGTCGGGCGCCTCCTGGCGCACGTACGCAGCCGTCTCCAGGGCCCGGCGGGTGTTGGGGATGCGGGCCGGGCGCCGGAAGGGGAGGCCCACCGCTTCGCACTCGGCCTCCACCCGGGTGTAGATCGCCTCGCCGGCGGCAGGGGCGGACCGCCAGCGCTCCTCGAAGGTGAGCCCCTCCGGGGGGAAGTCAGGGTGGATCTCGTAGGGGAACGGCGTGACGAGGACACCGAGCTCGGTGAGCAGGGCCGACCGGTCCAGGCCGACGTAGCACCACGGTCAGAGATAGTCGTTCCAGACGATGGCCTGCATGCACGGCGAATCTAGGGTGGGCGCCGCCATGCGGATCGCCACCTGGAACGTCAACTCACTGAAAGTGCGCATGCCCCGGGTGGAGGAGTGGCTCGGCTACGCCCGCCCCGACATCCTGTGCCTTCAGGAGACCAAGTTGGCCGACGCCGCCTTCCCTGCGCTGGCCTTCGAGGCCCTCGGTTACCAGACCGCCCACCATGGTCGGGGCCAGTGGAACGGCGTGGCCATCCTCAGCCGAGTGGGCATCGACGAGGTGGTGGACGGGTTCTGCGAGGGGCTCGAGGCCGACACCGACACCCGCCTCATCTCGGCCACGTGCGGGGGGGTGCGCGTCTCCAGCGTGTATGTGCCCAACGGCCGGGCCGTGGGCAGCGACCACTACCACTACAAGCTCTCGTGGTTGGAGCGCCTGCGCCGCCACCTCGACCACACCGCGGACCCGGCCAGCCCCGTGGCGGTGTGCGGTGACTTCAACGTCGCTCCCGAGGACCGTGACGTGTGGGACCACCGCCGTTTCGCCGGCTCGACCCATGTGACCCAGCCCGAGCGCGACGCCGTGGAGCACCTCAAGGCCTGGGGCCTGGTCGACGCCCTCCGCCTGCGCCACCAGGAGGACCGGCTGTTCACCTACTGGGACTACCGCGCCGGGGACTTCCATACGCACCGGGGCATGCGCATCGACCTCATCCTGGTGAGCAAGCCGCTGGCCGACAAGGTCGAGTTCGTCTTGATCGACCGCTTCGCCCGCAAGGGAAAGCTGCCGTCGGACCACGCGCCGATGCTGGTCGACGTGGCCGGCTGACCGCAGCACGACCCGTCCACCGAACTTGGTGAGGAATGCGGCGCTCTCGCGCCGAGTTCCTCACCAGGTTCGAGGGTGATGGGCAAGTTCGGCGGGGATGGGCTAGCGCAGCTGGGTGCGCAGCTTGTGCAGGCCCGAGCCGAGGACCTGGCGCAGCTCGGCCCGGGACAGGCCCGTGTCGGCGTGCAGCTGCTTCATGTTGCGGGCGGGTTGGCCGTCCAGGCCGTAGTGGGTGGTGATGACCCGGCGTTCCATGGGGTCGAGATGCTCGAACAGGTGCGGGGAGGGCACGCGCAGGCAGAGCAGGTCGTCGTCCATGTCTGCGCTCGGGTCCGTCATCTCCGGCCCGGAGTCCGGGTACGGCCACCCGTCCTCCGCCGGCCACAGGAAGGTGCGCATGCCTTGGTTCTCGCGCCGATCGGGGCCGCCGTCAAGGCCCAATGTGTGTGACGATCAACGATCTGAGGAGGATCTCGCGAACCAGGCCCTACGCGGGGATGGCGGCCAGGAGGGCGAGCAGGGTCTCGCCGTAGCGCTCAGCCTTCAGGGGCCCGAGCCCGGGCAGCGCCAGCAACTCGTCCCGACTCGACGGGCGGGCCTCGGCGACCGCGGCCAGGGTGGCGTCGTGGAAGATGACGTAGGCGGGAACGCCCGACGCCCGCGCCTTGTCCGCCCGCCACGTCTTCAGCGCGTCCAGCACCCTCGGGTCGGCGTTGGCGCCGGCGAGGGGAGCTCGCCCCCCGCGGGAGCGTCGCCCGCCAGCCCCCGCACCGCTCTGCAGCCGGGCCCGTTCGGTGGCGATACGGGCCCGCCACTGCAGTGCGCTGGCGCCGGGCCCGGCGTCGGCCATCGCGGTGACGGCGGCGATGACGTCCTCCAGCCACGGCGAGGGGCTGCGGGGAATGGCCCTCGACCCGAAGGTGCGGCGCTGGGCCCAGGTGCAGTGCAGCTCGTCGACGGCCCGGGTGAGCGCCACGTAGAGCAGCCTGCGTTCCTCGGCCTCAGCGGTTGGGTTGTCGGCGTGGCCGATGGGCACCAGGCCACGTTCGAGCCCGGTGACGAACACCACCGGCCACTCCAGGCCCTTGGCCCGGTGGAAGGTGGTGAGCTCGACCACGTCATGGCCGGCGGCGCCGACCGCCTCGTCGCCCCGGCTGCCGGCGGCCAGCCAGGCGGAGAAGCCGGCGACGCACGCCTCGGGGTCGACGGCGGCGTAGTCGCGCCCGAGCCGGACCAGGGCCTCCAGGTTGAGCCCGCGCTCGACGGCACCGCCTTCGACGACCATGGCCTCGACGTCGTCGAGGAGGCTGGTGAAGGCGCTCGCCACCGGAGCCCGGCGCAGATGCTCGAGGGCCTCCTTGACCTCGGGCTGGTGGAGGAGCGAGCCGGCACCACCGACCCGGCAGGGGATGCCGACGGCCCGAAGATGCTCCTCGAACAGCACGAGCTGGGCGTTGGTGCGGGCGAGGACGGCCAGTTGCGACCACGCCACCCCCGGGCGGTGGGCCCGGCGCAGGGCCCGGGCCACGCCCTGGGCCTCGGCGATGTCGGTGTCGAACTGGCGCACGACCGGCGACGGCCCCTGCGGGCGGGCGGCGACAACGCCGGCAGCGCCAGGGAGGACGGCTGCGGCCACCGTGACGATCTGAGGAGTGGAGCGGTAGTTGCGGTCGAGGCGCACCACGCCGGCGGTCGGGAAGTGGCGGCGGAACTGGGTGAGCAGGCTGGGATCGGCGCCGTTCCAGGAGTAGATGGCCTGGTTGGGGTCGCCCACCACGCAGAGGTCGGCGCGGTCGCCCAGCCATCCCTGCAGCAGGCGGAACTGGGCCGGGTTGACGTCCTGGAACTCGTCGACGAAGAAGTGGCGGAAGCGCCAACGCTGAGCCGCGGCGAACTCGGTGTCGGTCGCGAGGGCCGTGGCGCACGACACCAGCAGGTCGTCGAAGTCGACCAGGCCCTTGGCCCGCTTGTCGTGCTCGTAGCGCTCGTAGAGGCTGGCCATCGTCGCCGCCGGGATCGGCGGCGTGCGCCCGCCGACCTCGACCGCGGCCTCGTACGAAGCGGGCGTCACCATGCGGGCCTTGGCCCACTCGATCTCGCCGGCCAGATCGGCGACCTGCACGGTGGCCGTGGCCCGGCCCGCGGCGCGGGCCCTGGGGAGCAGCGGCACGAGCAGGCGGCCCTTGCGCTCCAGCAGCACCGGTGGGCGCTCGCCCCGGTCGGCCCAGCGGCGCCGCAGCTGAGCGTAGGCCAGGGCATGGAAGGTGCCGGCGGCCAGCGCCTCACGGATGCCCACCGCCGTCAACCGGCTTCGCAGCTCCGCAGCCGCCTTCCGGGAGAATGTGAGGGCGAGCACGTGGCGCGCGTCGGCGGTACCGGTGGCAATGCGGTGGGCGATGCGCTGGGTGAGGACCCGTGTCTTTCCCGAGCCCGCCCCGGCCAGGATGCACAGCGGCGCCGCCTCGCTCACCACCGCATCGTGCTGGGCGGCATCGAGCCCCTCGAGCAATTGCATGGAACCGAAGGTATCGAGGGGGTGTGACACCGCGGTGGATGGTCGGTCCACGACCGGTTGGCGGGCGGACTGACACGAGACGCGGAACGACCCCGAGTAGCCCGGTTCGGCTTGCGCCTCCCTTGCTTCTCGGGGCCGTACCTTCGGGGGCCCTCGCCTCCGTCCGCCCCGTGCCTCTCGGCGCCGGACGAACGTGGTGGCCGCTCCCGAGGGAGCTGCACCGACCATCGGCGGTGGTCCTCGCCTGCGCTGCACACCTCCGGCTCCGTCGTGGTGGGTGGACCTGGGGCCCCCCTTCCCTCGCCGGCCCGGTGGGCTGCGTCTCGCAGGAGTGAGGGCAGTGTGCACCCGCCCGGCATTGCCGTCAAGGGGTTTTCTGAAGTATCTCCGGCACTCCGTCGGGCCGGTGGTGGGGTCCTGATGTCATCCCCGGCGCTGAGGCCGTCCGGTACGTTCCTCGCCGTGCTCAGCGCCTTCGCCAGCGGCCGTCTCTTCGGAGTCGTGTACGGCGCTGGCGCACCGTCGGTGCTGGCGCTGCACGGCTGGGGGCGCAGCGGTGCCGACTTCGACGCCACCCTGCAGGATCTCGACGCCGTGGCCCTCGACCTGCCCGGTTTCGGTGCCACCCCTGCTCCTCCCGAACCCTGGGGGGCGGCCGAGTACGCGCAGGCCGTCGCCGCCGTGCTGGACGAGTTGGCCACGCCGATCGTGGTGGTGGGCCACTCCTTCGGCGGCCGGGTGGCCGTCCACCTCGCCGCCGCCGAGCCGGAGCGGATCGCCGCGCTCGTCCTCACCGGCGTGCCGTTGGTGCGGGCGCCGGGCGCCGCCGCGACGCCCCGTCGGCCTGCTCTTGGCTACCGGGTGGCACGAGCGCTGCACCGGCGCGGACTTCTTCCCGAGGACCGGATGGAGGCCCTGCGCCGGCGCCACGGCTCGCCCGATTACCGGGCCGCAACCGGCGTCATGCGCGACGTGCTGGTGCGGGCGGTGAACGAGACCTACGAGGAGCAGCTGGCCGCCATCACCTGCCCGGTGGAGCTGGTGTGGGGCGACGACGACCCCGAGGTCCCCCTGGCCGTGGCCGAGGCCGCCGCCGCCCGTGTGGCGGGAGGGGCCGGCGCCGCCAGCCTCACCGTCGTCCCCGGCGCCGGCCACTTC
>PJQG01000093.1 GCA_002861595.1 Actinomycetota bacterium | reverse complement strand
AAGGGGGCCGGGCGGGGTTCGGGAAGAGCCGGAGGAGCTCCGCCTCCCGGCCGCCGCCGGCATCGTGAGCGCGGCTTCCCTCGCCCCGCCGCTGTGGAGCAAACGGGCCCCGGCGGGCTACTGGCTGGCCGGCGCCGACGGCGGCGTGTTCGCCTTCGGCAAGGCCCGCTTCGTGGATGCCCCCGCCAGCCGGTCGCTCAACGCACCCATCGTCGACCTGGCTCCCACCCGCAATGGCGCCGGCTACTGGCTGGCGGGAGCCGACGGGGGAGTCTTCGCCTTCGGCAACGCCCACTACGTCGACTCGCTGTCCGGCCGGCCCCTCAACGCACCCATCGTCGACCTCGCTCCTACCCGCAACGGCCACGGCTACTGGTTGGCGTCCGCCGACGGCGGGGTGTTCGCCTTCGGGGATGCTCCCTTCGCCGGTTCCCTCGTCGGCACGCGCCTCGACGCCCCCGTCGTCGCCTTCGCCCCCAGCAAGGGTGGAGCGGGCTACTGGCTGGCGTCGGCCGACGGCGCCGTGTTCGCCTTCGGGGACGCCCCCTTCGCCGGCTCCCTCGGCGGCCGGCCGCTCAGTGCCCCCATCGTCGGCCTGGCCCCCACGCCTTCAGGGCTGGGGTACCGCCTGGTGGCGGCCGACGGGGCCGTGTTCGCCTTCGGCGATGCCGCCTTCCTGGGCGACATGGCCGGCCAGTCGCTCAACGCGCCCATCGTCGATCTCGACCCCACGCCCACGGGAGCCGGCTACCGGCTCGTGGGCGCCGACGGCGGCATCTTCTCCTTCGGAGACGCACCCTTTGCCGGCAGCATCGGCGGTCAGCCGCTCAACGCCTGGGCGCCGCCGACCTGACAGGATGCTGCGGCCATGATCGAGTTCCACTCCTCCGAGCAGACGAGTCTCGGCGTGGAGATGGAGCTCGAGGTGGTCGATGCCAGCTCCCGTGAGCTGAAGGCAGCGGCGTCGGAGCTCCTCGACGCCATGGGCCGGGGGCATCCCGACGACACCCATCCCAAGGCCAAGCACGAGCTGTTCGAGTCGACCGTGGAGATCATCACCGGGATCTGCTCGACGGTGGCCGAGGCTCGCACCGATCTGGAGGCCACGCTGGGCGAGCTGCGCAGGCACACCGACCGCCGAGGCCTCGAGCTGTTGTGCTCCGGCACGCACCCCTTCTCGGACTGGGCCGAGCAGACGGTCAGCCCGGATCGGCGCTACCACGAGCTGCTGGAGGAGATGCAGTGGCTCGGGCGCCGGCTGCAGATCTTCGGCATCCACGTCCACGTCGGCGTGCGGTCACCGGAGAAGGCCATCGCCATCGCCAACGCCCTCGCCTCCTACATCCCCCACTTCCTCGGGCTGTCGGCGTCGAGCCCGTACTGGATGGGACAGGACACGGGGCTGGCGTCGGCCCGCTCGAAGATCTTCGAGGCCCTGCCCACCGCGGGCCTGCCCTACCAGCTCGCCGGCTGGCCGGAGTTCGAGAGGTTCATGACCACCCTCGTGGGCGCCAGGGCGATCAGCTCGATCCGCGAGGTGTGGTGGGACATCCGGCCTCACCCCGACTTCGGCACGGTGGAGCTGCGCATCTGCGACGGCCTGCCCACCCTGGCCGAGGTGGCGGCCATGGCGGCGGTGAGCCAGTGCCTGGTGGAGTGGATGAACGGCCTCTACGACCGCGGCCAGGAGCTGCGAACGCACCGGGGCTGGATCATCCGCGAGAACAAGTGGCGTGCCGCCCGCTACGGCGTCGAGGCCCAGATCATCCTCGACGACGACGGTCACCTGGTCGCCCTCAGGGATGCCGTCGGCGACCTGGTCGCCGAGCTCACGCCGGTGGCCGAGCGCCTGGGGTGCGTGGCCGAGCTCCACCATGCCATGGTGATGGTGGAGCGCCCCAGCTACCTGCGCCAGCGGGAGGTCGTCACCGGCGGTGGCAGCCTGGTCGACGTCGTCGACTCGCTGGTGGCCGAGCTGCGCACCGGCGTGGCGTGGCGGCCGCCGCTGCGAGGAGAGGAGCGCAGTGCCTGAGGGCCGTGAGCTGCCGGGCGAGGACGGCACCCTGGCAGTGCTGCACGCCATGCTCACGACCTTCACCGAGGTGTTGGACGGCATGGACCGCCGCCTCGGCACCATGGAGGCGGCGATGCGGTCTCTGCAGGCCGACCAGGACCAGGCTGGCCAGCTTCGTCACGCGCTGCAGCAGCTGGGTCGGGTCGAGGGCATCGAGGCCGACCTCTCGGAGATCAGAGCCGCCCTGGTGGACCATCCCGCGGCCACGGTGTACGACGCCATCGCTCACCTCACTCTCCAGGTGGACACGCTCGTGGCCCAGCCCGGGCCGGGGCCGGCCATGGCCATGGTGGCGGCGGGACTGTCGGAGCGCTTCGAGCAGCGGACCCAGGGCGTCGTCGAGCTGCTCCAGGAGCACGCCGAGGTCGTGCCCGCGCTCACCGAGCAGGTCGAGCGGGCCATGCAGGGCCTCGTGGCCGCGGTGGAGAGCCGTCAGGCCGGTCTCGACGCCCTGCTCGACACGGTGCAGGCGGTGGCCAGCGCCATCGAGGGCATGGGGGCGCGGATCGACGAAGCCCGCGACCGCTTCGTCGCCGTGTTCCGAGCCGGAGAGGATCTTCACGCGGCCATGGACTCGTTGCGCAAGGCCGAGGAGGCGATCCGCGCCACGGCCCAGATGATCGAAGACCAGGGAATGGCCGGGCTGACCGCCGCGGTGCGTGAGGAGTCGGAGCTGCTCGCACAGCGCATCTCGGCCATCTCGGTCTCGCTGGACTCGGTGCAGGCGCTGCTCGCCGGCCACGTGCAGGACTCGGCCCACTCGCTCGGCCGCAAGGCGTCCGAGGCCGGGCGTCGCCTGGTCGCCGACCTCGGGTTGGCGGGGCGGTCCCGGGACACGGTGGCCAAGTCGGCACCGGAGCCCGCGCCCGCTCGAAACCCGCCGCCGAAGCGCTAAGGATCGGCCGGCGGGTGCCGACAAGCAGGGCGTGGCCAACGGCATCGACGTCATCCAGAACCTGCGGGTCTTCGGCGTCGAGAGCGTGGGCGACGAGCTTCGGGTCGACATCTACGGCAGCGCCGACTGCGTCTGCGGCAGCCTCCTCTACCGGTTCGACGACCCGGTCGAGCGCCAAGAGCGCCTCGACCTGCTCAGGAGCTGGCGCGACCAGGCCACGCTCGTGACCTACGTGCGCCGCCACGATGCCGGCGCTCTGCTCGACGAGCGCTCGCTGGTCCAGGACGCCCTCAACCGGGGCGCCTGAGAGCTACGCCACCACCCGGAGGAGCTCCTCGAAGGTGGTCTGGCCCATGGCCACCTTGCACAGCCCGTCCTCGCGGAGGGTGATCATCCCCTGCTCCCTGGCCAGGCGGTTCACCTGGTCGGAGGTGGCCCGAGCCAGGATCAGGTGGGTGAGCTCCTCGGTGACGGGCATGACCTCGTGGATGGCGAAGCGGCCCCGGTAGCCCGAACGGGAGCACAGCATGCAGCCGACGGCCCGGTAGAACTGCGGGCGCCCGGCGGCGTCGTGGAGGTCCTCGGTCCACCCGGAGCTGACCAGCTCCTCCTTGGGCGGGTTGTACGGCTGCTTGCAGCGGTCGCAGAGGCGACGCACGAGGCGCTGGGCGAGGATGCCGGTCACGGCCGAGGTCACGAGGAACGGCTCCACCCCCATGTCCATCAGCCGGGCGGGGGTGGACGCGGCGTCGTTGGTGTGGACGGTGGAGAGCACCACGTGGCCGGTGAGCGCGGCCTCGATGGCGATGGTGGCGGTCTCGGCGTCGCGGATCTCGCCCACCAGGATGATGTCGGGGTCGGAGCGCACGATGGAGCGCAGGGCACTGGCGAAGGTGAGGCCGGCCTTGCGGTTCACCTGCATCTGCTTGATGCCGCTCATGTAGTACTCGACCGGGTCTTCCACGGTGACGATGTTGCGCTGCGGGTCGTGCAGCTCGGTGAGGGTGGCGTAGAGCGTGGTGGACTTGCCCGAACCTGTGGGACCGGTGGCCAGCACCGCTCCCCAGGGCCGGCGGTAGCAGGCCCGGTAGCGGGTCAACGTCTCGGGCAGGAAACCCAGGTCCTCGATCTGGAGCAGGCCGCCTGAACGGTCCAGGATGCGGATGACGAGGCACTCGCCCTGGGTGGTGGGGAGCGTGACCAGGCGGAGGTCGACGTTGCCGCCCGGCAGCTTCATGGTGACGCGACCGTCCTGGGGGACCCGGCGCTCGGCGATGTTGAGCTCGCCCATGATCTTGAGCCGGCTGACCACGCTGGCCCGAATGGAGCGGGGGACGGTCATGACGTCGTGGAGCACGCCGTCGATGCGGAAGCGGATGCGCAGCTCGCGCTCACCGGGCTCCATGTGGACGTCGGAGGCGCCCTCGTGCACGGCTCGCGTCACCAGCTCGTTCACGAACTGGATGACGGGAGCGTCCTCCGCGGCCTCGCGCAGGCTGGTCAGACCTCTTTCTGCCTCGGGGGGCTCGAGCTCTGCAGCCGTGTCGGTGGCCAGGCGCATCATCTCTTCGGCTTTGGAGTTCCAGACGCGGTCGACGGACTTGGCCAGCTGGGTGGGCTCGGCCATCACCGGCTTGACCTCGTAGCCGGTCATGCTGCGGATGTCGTCGAGGGCGAACACGTCGGCGGGGTTCGCCATGGCGACCACCAGGCGGCCCTCGTCCCAGCCGATGGGCAGGGCGTTGTGGCGCCGGGCGAAGGACTCCCGCAGCAGCCGGCAGGCGTTGAAGTCGGGGATGGTCTCGTCGAGATCGACGGAGTCGAGGCCGAAGTGGCGGGCGAGGGTCCGGACCAGCTGGGCCTCGGAGATCATCTGGCGGGCCACCAGGATGCGGCCGAGCCGCTCTCCCGTGCGCTTCTGGTCGGCCAGTGCCGAGGTGAGCTGGGCGGCGGTAATCAGCCCGTCACTCACCAAGAGGTCGCCCAGCCGTTGCCGCAGGCGCGGCCGCGCCATAGCCACCTCTGTCATGCCCATGACCTCTCCTATCGGCCGCTGCTGCTGCGACGTGAGCCCTCTGCGCCTCCGGTAGCGTCTCTTCGTGACGTGGGGATCTCGGTGTCGGGTCGAGTCCTGAACCGTCGGTACCGGCTGGGGCGGCGCCTCGGTCGGGGGGGCATGGCCGAGGTCTACGAGGCCCACGACGAGCTGCTGGACCGGCCCGTGGCCGTCAAGATGCTGCGGCCTGACATCGCCGCCAACCCGGACGTGCGCTCGCGCTTCGAGGTGGAAGCGCGCTCCGCCGCTCGCCTGCACCACCCCAACGTGGTCTCGGTCTTCGACACCGGCGAGGATGGCGGTGACCCCTACCTGGTGATGGAACTGCTTCCCGGCCAGTCCCTGGCCGACCGGCTGGGCCAGGGCCGGGTGGCGCCGGAGTGGCTGTGCCGTGTCGCCGGAGACGTCCTGGCCGCCCTTGGCGCGGCGCACGCTGCGGGCCTTGTCCACCGGGACGTGAAGCCGGCGAACGTGCTCCTCACCGCCGACGGCCAGGCCAAGGTGGGCGACTTCGGCATCGCCAAGAGCATGGAGGCCGTCGGCGGAGACCTCACCGTCACCGGCCTGCTCCTCGGCACACCGGCCTATCTGGCCCCCGAGCGCATCCAGGGCGAGACGGCCACGCCGCAATCCGACCTGTACTCGCTGGGGGTCGTGCTCTACGAGGCGCTGGCCGGCGTGAAGCCGTTCGTGGGCAACACCCCGATGGCGGTGGCGACTGCCATCGCCACCCTGGCCCCCCCGCCTCTCCATGTGGCCCGCCCCGGCCTCGACCCGCGCCTGGTCGCTGCTGTCGAGCGGGCCATGGCCAAGAACCCCGCCGAGCGTCCGGCAACGGCTGCCGAGATGGGGGCCGACCTGGGGCTGGCCCCGCCGGCGGACACCGCCGTGGCCCTGGCCGGGGGGGCCGCGGCCGACCGCGGTGACGCCACCCTGGTGGCGGG
>PJQG01000079.1 GCA_002861595.1 Actinomycetota bacterium | reverse complement strand
ATCCCTAACACGAGCTCGATCCCGCAGAGCGCAGCGCGCTCGTCGGCTCGTTCCCGGTGCGCCGACAACGCGGCCACGCAGCCGCCGCGCGACACCCGGCGGGCCCGCGTGGGTCTTGGTGTCCTTGACGACCAGGCCGTCGGGGCCGGCCACCACGCCGCGGCTGATGGTAAACCGCCCGGCCTCGAGGTCGATGTCGGACCAGCGCAGCGCCACCAGCTCGCTGCGGCGTGCACCGGTGGCTGCGACCAGCAGGATGAAGTCGGCCAGGTCGGGGTCGGCCTCGCCGGCCGCCGCGAACAGCCGGGCCAGCTCGGCCGGTGACGGCGGGTGGATATCGGGCGTGGGCACCCGGGGCGGGGTGGCCGACGACGCCGGGTTGCGGGCCAGCCAGCCCCAGCGCCACCCTGATTGAGGGCTCGGTGGAGGACGCCGTGGGTGCGGCGGATGGTGGACGGCGACAGGGCCGCCCCGCCCGGCCCCCCTTGTCCGCCAGCCGCCGGTAGAAACGGTCGAGGTCGGCGGCGCCCAGCTTGGCAAGCGGGACGGTGCCCAGGAAGGGCACCAGGTTGCGGTCGAGGATGCCCCGGGTCTCTACGACGTTCTTGGGCGAGAACGACGGGGCGGCATGGGTGAACACTCCTCCAGAAGGTCGCGACCGTCGAGCCGGTGCGGGCCAACCCGCCGCGCTCGGCCTCGAGGACCATCGCCGCCAGGGCCCGCTGGGCGTCCCGTTTGCCGCCCTTGAAGGACTGATAGGCCCACCGGTTGGGGCCGCTGACGGCGTCGCGCCCCAGGTACACCTTCAGCTCCCAGGTGCTGCCCCGCTGGTGCATCGATCCCGGCACGCTGCCACTCCCTTGCCACTCCCTCCGGCCACCGGTGGAGTGGCAATAGAGTGGCGAACGGCGAAGCGGCGCTTCAAGCCTTCGACTCAAACCGCCTGCGCCTTTCTTTGCAGCGCCAACGGGATTCGAACCCGTGTCTCCACCTTGAGAGAAGAGTCGATTTCGGGGCCGGTCGGCGATGAAAGCGCTGGTCATGGGGGTGCTTGCCGGGCACAACCCTGCTGAGGCACAATGGTTGGGCACAAATCCGTCGAGCCCGCGGATTTGTCTTTCTGGTGCGTTCGGGCTTCCTCTGATGGTCCTGAATCAGGAGGAAGCATGTCCGACGCCGACCGTCCTCGGCACTACCGCAAGAAGCCTCTCGCCGTCTTCGAGCACGGCACCCGAATCTACGCCCCCTCGGGCGGCGAGCGGCGCTACCGGGTGGTGGCCGCCGACCCCAGCGGCGTCCGGGTCTTCCACAAGCTGACCAGTGTCGAGGACGCCCGGGCCAAGGCCCGTGGCTCGAGGCCTACCTCGCCGCCCACGCTCCCATCCGCACCGATCCTGATCGTCCGCGCAGCGTGGCCGCTCTGGCCGATGCGTACTTGGAGCACCTCGGCGGGCGGTCAGTGCGATACAAGGAGCGCCAGCAGGCCATCCTGCGCTGCTGGGTACTCCCCCGTCTCGGCGCCGTGGCCGTGTCAGCCTGGACGCCGGCCGACTCCGAGCAGGTCATCACCGCGGCACGGGCCCGTCTGGCTCCGGCCACCGTGCAGGGCGTGGGGTCGGTGCTTCGTTCCCTGGTCACCTTCGCCCACAAGAGCCGCTGGCTGCCCCGGGAGGTCGACCCCATGTGGGGGGTGCGGTACTCGGCCCGGGCCGAGCATCAGGGCGAGGCCGCCGGCTTCGTGCCCCGCGACGCCCTACCCAACGACGTCCAGTGCGCCGCCCTCTTCGACGCGCTGGTAGACGACGACCAGCCGACCTGGGCGCTGGCCATGCGCCTGGCTCATCGCTGCGGAGCCCGCTGGGGTCAGTTGATCGCCCTGCGGCCCTGCGATGTCGACTTCGAGCCTCACCGCAGCATCCGCATCTCCCGGGCGGTGGAGCAGTCCGCCCACGCCCGCACGATCAAGGCGCCCAAGAACGCCCAGAAGCGGACCACCATCTTCCCGGCCAGCCTCTCCCCCGCCCTGGCCGCCCACGTCGAGGATGTCCGTAGCAAGAGTGGCGACAGCGGGCTGCTGTACCCCGGACCTGACGGCGGCCTGGCCGAGCGCCGACAGTTCCTTCGGGTGTGGCACCGGGCGGCCAAGGTCGCCGGCTGGCCGATGACGAACGAGAAGCGGGCGCTGTGGCATCCCCACGACCTGCGCCACGTCGCCGCCTGCTGGATGCTCTTCGATGTCGGCATCGACGGTGCCCAGGTGGCGCGGATGCTGGGGCACGCCAACGCCGCCTTCACGCTGTCGCGCTACGTCGGGGTCCGCAGCGGGGCGGACGCCACGACCAACGGCCTCACCGAGGGTTGGTGAGTGGCATCCCATCCCCAGCTCGACGACGATGGCGCTTCTACCGCACGACGACGGGGAGCGCCCCTGTTCGGGACTTCCTGACCAACTCGGCGTTACCGGTATCGGACCGGGACGAGATCCTGGCCGCGATGAAAGACGTCCAGGTCAACGGCCTCGCCGCGTCCCGCCACCTCCGCGGTGACCTCTACGAGGTGCGGGCCACCGGAGCGCGGGCCACCTACCGGGTCCTCTTCGCCACTGAAGGGGCCAGGAGCCAGGTCCTGCTCGCGGTGTCGGCGTTCAGCAAGAAGACGCCGAAGACCCCGCCCGCCGAGATCGCTACCGCAGAGCGCCGGCTCGCCGACTGGCGGAGTCGTCGGCGGGCTCGGTAACCCATATTTGGGTTAGACTTGCGGCGCGAGGAGGAAATGGTGAAGGACGATCTCGACAAACTGATCGACGAGTTCGCTGCGGTCGACCCGTCGGTCGGCCAACGCGTGACGGCAGCCCTGGAGCGTCGCGAACTCGCCCGTCGGCTTGCGGACGGGCGGCGTGACGCCGGGCTGACGCAGGCGGAGTTGGCCAGACGGATGGGGACCAGCCAGGGTCAGGTAACCCGCTTCGAGTCGGGCGCCGACACCCGCCTGTCCACCGTCGCCCGCTACGCGGCGGCCATCGGCATGAAGGTGGAGTGGTCGGTGGCTCCGGTCGTCCCCTCCGGGACACGGACGGCGCGGAGACCCGGCCGGGCTCCACACGGCGCATAGGGCCGGACGAATCGTTGCCGTTCCCCTCATCCGGCTCGTCGCCCATGCCCGTCGAGACATTCGCGCACTCACGGTTCGGTCCGTGACACGAGCATGGTGACCGACTGTCAATGGTGGGAGGTCGGTCGAAGGGATCCCCTCGGTGACACTGCCTTCAGGGGCCTGTGCGGCGTCAACCGCGTGCCTTCCCGCAGCCAGCTGCGACCGGATCGAGCGTGAGCTCGTTGCCCCGCTGATCACGCGCACTCCCCTTGCCGAACGACGCCAACGACCATCGACGGCCTGCATCGCATAGGCCCCGTCCGTCACCGGACCGGCTCCGAGCCACCTTTGCGGGACACGCAGCCCGGCACGGGGTCGGCCGTCAACGTCAACTGTTTCCCCCTCGCTGACCGTTCCTCCTGCGGGACCCGGTCGTCGTTCCCCGAGCGGACGGTCCCCCGGCTGATCAAGGATGGGAAGCTGCCGGCGACCATTTGGTCAGTGGGGTCCGAGCCTCAGACGTTCGACGGCGTGCTGCAGCGGTGCTGAATCAAGCCGGGCTAGCCTGCGGCCTGACTACAGCGCTCGTCGCTCCAACGTCGCCATTCGGTCCAACATCGACCTGGCTTCCTTGGCGGCTGCGCCCGCTGCATACGCTTGATTACTAACCGTCGAGCGATGTGGTTCTCGATCGCCCGTCCATAGAGCGTGAAGGCACGTGCTGAGGTCGGAGATGAGCCGGAAACATGCTTGCCGAAGCTTCAAGTCGATGATTCGGTTAGAGAGGCGATCCAGGCGCCGATACAGCGCCTTCATATCGTCGTTCGGCGAAACGCCTCCCTTGTCCCGTATCTCGTCGAAGAAGGCAAGGCAGTCCTCAACGGCCTGCCGCAACTCCGACACGATCTTGGCCGGTCGTCGGGTGAACCAGACGACGGCAGCAACCAACGCCGTGGCGATGGCTAGAACTGTCCCGACAATCGTCAACGCGAGCGATCCCTCCATCGCCAACACGCGTAGCGCCAACGTTGCCAAGTCAGGACTCCGAACCCGGCCTGAGATTGACGGCGATTTCGTGTGATCGAGCGCCGCCTTTCTTGGCAGCCTCAGCGAGCCGACCGGAGGCGGCCGCCTGTTTGCCGGCTACGTGACCCCCTGCTCGCTTGCTCTCCACCGGCTGCAGACCGTTCAGCCGGCTCGCCTCACCGGCTCGCATGTGGGCGATCTGGTGCGCCTTGTTGACGTACTTGCGGCCTGGCCGTGCGAGTCCGCCGCACTCGCACCTACAGGGGTGGCCTCCGATCACTGTTCGCTTTCCTCCTGATCTGTCCGTCCTGGCGGCAACGCCAATTGGACGTCGAACGCAACGGCTTCGAGGAACCGGGTGAGGCGGGTAACATCGGCCGTTGTCAAATCGGCTGGCAGGTTGAGCGGGATGATGAGGTCCCGTCGCAGCGGCACCTGGTGCGTAATCATCTGTACGCCTCCTGCCACGAACGACGCGGGCGAGCTACCGTTGTTAGGTGCAGACGGCGCCGTCTCCTGGACCTCCTTGGGAGCTGGCCGTCCTTTGCGCCGAGCGCCCGAGTCGGCGTCCGACCGGGATCCCTGCTTCGTGGTCTGAAACTGCCAGGTGGAGGGGCTGTTCAGGTAGCCCGTGTAACCGGCCAAGGCTGACTTGAACCTCGACTGGTACACCCGGAGGCTGTTCGGCTTGAGGTCTCCCATACGGAGGCGTTCGAAGCGCTGGAGGAAGGCGTCGACGTTGAGTTCCTCCAAGTCGAGTTTCTCCCACGTCTCAGGCTCGACTGTAGCGAGCACGGTTTTGCACGCCACCCGCCAAGCTCCAGCGGTTTCCTTGTTCATCAGGCCCTTCGAGGAGGCGAAGTTCCAAAACTCCACGAGGTCGTAACCCGTCGGCTCCATGAGTGTCCTTTCCGTGAGACGGGGGAGTACAACTAGAATTACATGATGAGTGTTCGTCCGCAACGCCTCTGACCTGGCAATCCATCCCGCCGCCAGGCCGCCGCTAAGGCCGCCGTATGGGTCAGTACACGGCAAAGCACCGAGATCGGGCGGCGGGGTACAGGTCGACGGCATCTCTCGATCGTACCGAAGTGCTGTGACAGGAAGGCGCATCCTCCGCGACTCCGAGGGCAGGACGATACGTTCGCTTCCGGCTGGCCTCTTTCCCAGGGGCGACCGGATACTCCGCCCGTACCGCCAAGGGTGCGATCCGACACTCCGGTAGGCAGGGGATCCAAGCTGTGGTTGAGCAGGTTGGCTTGGCGTCAGGCGCCCGATAGTGGTCCGTCTGGCCTGACCTCGTTTGACGGACATCCGCGATCAGGGCCGCAGCCCGGCACGGATGTCCACAATGGTGACGATGGCAGGGCCAGAAGCCCCCGCCGGCGTCGGTCGTTCGCCCCGAAAGTTCAAGGCCGAGGTCGTCGCGCCGGTCCGGAAGCGCTAGCTGGCTCGTCGGCGAGCGGCGGCCATGTTCGGCGGGTGCATGGGCCTCGTGCGCATCCGTGCGGCGGGCCCGAGGGAGCTGCGAGAGGTCACCCGTATCGTCATGTGAGGGTCTCAACCGAGCCGCCGACTGGTAGCAGGAGGTGAAACCCGCGAACGAGGTCGTCGCTCAGTGGCTGCACGTTGCGATCGGTTTTGTGAATCGTTAGGTC
>PJQG01000077.1 GCA_002861595.1 Actinomycetota bacterium | reverse complement strand
ATGCCGTCGAAGATGGCGTTCACCACCAGCACGTCGAACAGCTTGTAGGCGGCCACCGCCCGGTTCATGTCGTCCTGGACGCGCAGGTCGATGGGTTGCCAGTCCGATGTGCCGTGCTTGAGGTTGACGTCGGCCACCACCCGGCGGATGCACTCGAGGTAGTCGGCGTACTGGGCCACGTCGGTGCGGCTGGGCTGGAGAAGGGCCAGAAAGGTGACCCGCTCGGCCAGCTCCGGGTGATCGTCGAGGAGCACGTCGAAGGCCCGGAAGCCCCGGACGATGTTCTTGCTGAGGTCGGCGCGGTCCACCCGCAGGATGAGATGGTCACGCCGGCGGTCGAGGAGGCGCCGCTCCTCCTCCAGCACCGCAGCCGACCGGGCCAGCGCCTCGAACTCGTCCGGGTCGATCGAGATCGGGTACCAGCGGGCGGTCACGGTGCGGCCGTCGAACTCCACGCTGAGCTCGTCGAGGTCCACCCGCAACCCGAGCAGCTCCTGACAGCCGAGGAGGAAGTTTCGGGCGTAGCGCTCGGTATGGAAGGCGACCACGTCGTTGCCGAGGAGGCCGGTGAACACCGCCTCCCGCATGCTGGGGGGCAGGATCCGCCACGAATCGGGCTGGGGCCAGGGGATGTGCACGAAGTGCTGCAGGAACACCTCCGGGCACCGGGCCCGCACCCGGTCGGGGACCAGGTAGAAGTGGTAGTCCTGCACCATCACGGTGACCCGCCCACCTCGGGCCTCCACCTCTTCGGCCACGGCATCGGCGAAGCAGGCGTTGACCGGCACATAGCCGTTCTCGAAGGCGTCGGTCTCCCGGGGGGTGATGTCGGGGGCGGAGCTCAGGCCCCACAGGTAGTGCTGGATGAACCACAGCAGCGGGTTGGAGATGATGGCGTAGAACTTGTGGCGATGGTCGGCGTCGGTCTCGACCATGCGGACCCGCAGGCCCGGCCCCTGGCCCTCGAGCACGAAGGACTTGCCGCCGTGCTCACGGGCCACCACGGCGTCCTCGTCGGTCAGCGCACCGCAGACCCATACGGCGTCGTCCAGGCGACCGGCGAGCCCGGCCAGCGCCGTGACCAGGCCGCCGCCGCCGCGCTCGGCGGTGCGCTCACCGTCACGGCGGTCGTACTGCACCGGGCCCCGGTTGGATACGAGGATGACGGGGTCGGTGCGGCCAACGTCATCCGGGTTCGCCACAGCGGCAACCTACGGCCCCTCACCGCCGGCCCGCCAGCAGGCCGACGACATCTGCGGCATGCCGCCTCGTCGCAACCGCTTCGGCGCCGTCGTCGACGTTCACCTCCGAGGTCATACTGGTCCGCTTCGCCCGCTGACCTGCCGACCACCGGCTTCGTCGGCAAGAACCGTCGCTATGCGCAGGTTCTTGCCGACAAAGGCCTGCTGCGGAGCGACGATGACGACCGGCACCGGAGGCTTTGCCGCCGCGACGAGGAGGAGTCATCCGCAGGGACGGTGGGAACCGAAGAAGGGGGAAGACCCCCAAGGAGGAGCTGTGTCCTACGAGTTCAGGTGAAGAGATGCCGACCACGCCTGCAGGTGGCAGGGCAAGGCTGGCAGTGAGGATGAGCTGATGCGCAAGGTGTCGGACCACGTGCGCAAGGTGCACAAGGTCCAGACCACCACCGACACCATCGCCAACTTCGTGAGGCAGAAGGTCCGCCAGCGCTGACGTTGCAGACAGTCACACCCTTCGTCGAGGGCGTCGCCGGCCCACCTGGCGGCGCCCTCAGCAGGTCACCGACCGGTCGCTGGGCCAGTTCGGCTGCATCATGTACCACTGGTCCGGCGCCCGGCGGATGAGCGCCTCGAGGGCGTAGGCCAGGTCCTGGGTGAGGCGGGCGACGTCGTCGCGGAGGCGCCCGGTCCGCTCGACCGGGAGGGGCTGGCCCACCAGGCTGTAGTGGCGCTTCGGCCCGTCGAAGTACACCGCGGTGGGCAGCAGGTAGGCGCCGGTGCGCAGGGCCAGCGTGGCCGGCCCGCCCGGCAGCATCGTGCGTTCGCCGAAGAACTCGACCTCCACGCCGGTGCCGCTGATGTCGCGGTCGCAAACCAGCGCGACGATCTCCGCCGCCCGCAGCCGCTGGAGGAGCGTGGTGCCGGCGCCGGCGCCGAGGGCGACGATGTCGAGGCCGACCGAGCGGCGCAGCTCCGCGATCCACTCGAACAGCTCGGGGGGCTCGACCGGTTCGACGACGGCGGTGACCCGGTGGCCGAGCCACGCCAGCCAGGCTCCGCCGTGGTCCCAGCCGCCCAGGTGGGGAAGGGCCAGGATCACGCCCCTTCCCTCGGCCTTGGCCCGGTCGAACTGGTCGACGCCGGTGGCCGACATCCGGGCGTCGACCCAGGGCCCCACCGTCCCGGGCAGGCGGCACGATTCCATCCAGTAGCGGGCATAGGAGGCGAAGGTGCTGCGAACCTGACGGTCGAGCACCTCCTCGCTGACGTCGGGGCCGAGGACCCGGCGCAGGTGGCGGCGGACCATGGCTCGCCGCGCCGGCAGGCATCGGGCCAGGGTCAGCCCGAGGCCCAGGGCGCCGGTGCGGGCGACGGGCTCGGGCACGGCCCGGGCCAGCGCCGCCGCGGCGCGGTAGCGGTAGTACGGGAGGAGCGAGGCCCGTCTGGCGGTGGGGCCGGCCGGCGTCAGGGCCGAGGCCGGGCCCGTAGGCGCCAGCGGTCCTCGCGCACGGCGCGCCCTGATCGGAGGCTGCCCAGCCCCCTGCGACCACCGCCACTGCCACTGGCGCTGCGGCGGAAGCGCCCGCGCCGGGCACGGGCACGCCAACCAGGCGTGCGCCGGGAGCGGGAGCGCATCCGGCGGACCTCGGCGGCCTCCCGCCACGCCCGCCACCGCTCGTCTCGCGGGCGGCTGGGCGGGCTGCTGGCCTGCTTCCAGACGAGGGCGAAGCGTTGGACGGCGGTGCCGGCGGTGAGCACCAGCATCACCCACAGCACGGGGACGAGAAGGGCGCTGAAGGCCAGTGCGAAACACAGGGCGATCATGCGCTCGGCTCGCTCCATCAGCCCGCCCTTGGCCGAGTAGCCGAGCGACTCGGCCTTGGCCCGCTCGTAGGAGATCAGCCCGGCAGCGGCCATCACGGCGAAGGGCAGCAGGGCGGCATGACCGCCGTCCTGCCCGGCGAGGTACCAGGCGATGCCGCCGAGGGCCAACGAGTCGGTGACCCGGTCGGCGACCGAGTCGAAGAAGGCCCCCCGCGGGCTCGCCGTGCCCGATGCCTTGGCGACCGGGCCGTCGAGCAGATCGGGAACGGCCGAGCAGATGAGGAGCACGAGGCCGAGGCCGAGGTGGCCCGACCCGATGGCCACAGCCGCTCCCAGCGCCACCACCAAGCCGAAGGCGGTGAGCTGGTTGGCCGTGATCCCCATCCGGCGGAGGGTGGAACCTATGGGCGCAGTCGCCCGGTCCACACCGCTCCGCCAGTACCCGTCGAACAATCAGACTCCCGAAACAGAGGCAGAAACTGCTTTTTACGGTACCACCCACGCTCGCTACTCTGGCGCTTCCGGTCTTTCCTACCAACGAGGCGCGCCGTGAAGAGCTTCCCGCCCGAGAGGATCCGCAACGTCGCCCTGGTCGGCCATGGCGGCGCCGGCAAGACCACGCTGGCCGAAGCGCTGTTGTTCCACGCCGGCCTCATCTCCCGCCAGGGCCGGGTGGAGGATGGCAGCACCACGACCGACTTCGACCCCGAGGAGATCAAGCGCTGCATCTCGCTCGCCGTGGCCCTGGCTCCCCTGGAGCACGATGGCCACAAGATCAACCTCCTCGACTGCCCCGGCTATGCGGACTTCCTCCCCGAGGTGGAGGCCGCCCTCAGCGTGGCCGACCTGGCCGTCTTCGTGGTCAGCGCCGTGGAGGGGGTGGAGGTCCAAACCGAGGTGCTCTGGAAGCTGGCCGCCGACCTCGGCCTGCCGAGGATGGTGTTCGTGAACAAGCTGGACCGGGAGCGCGCCAGCTTCGAGCGCACCCTCGACCAGCTGCGATCCACCTTCGGCGCCGGCATCGCTCCCCTCGAGCTCCCCATCGGGACCGAGCACGAGTTCCACGGCATCGCCGACCTGCTCACCGACACCGCCATCACCTACGACACCGGCAAGGCCGTCACCGGCGCCATACCCGACGAGATGGAGTCCCTCGAGCACCAGGTGCACGACAACCTGGTGGAAGGCATCGTGGTGGGCGACGACGACCTCACCGAGCGCTACCTGGAGGGCGAGGCCATATCCATGAGGGAGCTGGAGGACGCGCTGGCGGCTGGCGTCGCCGCCGGCCAGGTCTTCCCCGTGGTGTGCGGCTCGGCGACCAAGGGCGTGGCCATCGACCGTCTGGCTCAGTTCATCTGCGAGATCGGGCCCTCGCCCCTGCGACGGGGGCCGGCCACTGCCGAGGGCGGCGAGACCCTCCACGAGATCCCCTGCGACCCGTCGGGCCAGCCGCTGGCCTACGTGTGGAAGACCCTCGCCGACCCCTACGTGGGGCGGGTGTCGCTGTTCAAGGTGCTGTCGGGCACGATCAGGCCGGACACGGTGCTGACCAACCCTCGCACCCACGGCGACGAGAAGCTCCACGCCCTGTTCACCCTCCGGGGCAAGGAGCACGTCGCCTTGAGCGAGGTGCCGGCGGGCGACATCGCCGCGGTGGCCAAGCTGGCCAACACCACCACGGGCGACACCCTGGCGCCGCGTGGCACACCGGTGCGGATCCCCCCGGCGCCGGCTCCCACGCCGCTGCTGTCCGTGGCCATCAGGCCCAAGTCCAAGGGCGACGAGGACAAGCTGATGACGGCGCTGCACCGCCTGCAGGACGAGGACCGCTCACTCCTCGTGCGCCGTGACGACGAGACCCACCAGACCCTCCTCTCCGGCATGGGCGAGACCCACCTGGCGATCGTCACGGAGCGCCTGCAGCGCAAGTACGGCGTGGCCGTGGAGACCGAGGACGTCCTGGTCGCCTACCGGGAGACGATCACCACGCCGGCCGAGGCCGAGGGCAAGTACAAGAAGCAGACCGGCGGCCACGGCCAGTTCGGCGTGGCCTTCATCAGGGTCGAGCCGCTCTCGCGTGGTGCCGGCTTCGAGTTCGTCGACCAGATCGTGGGCGGGGCCATCCCCCGCCAGTTCATCCCCGCCGTGGAGAAAGGGATCGCCGAGACCATGGCCCGAGGGGGCGTGTACGGCTACCCGGTGGTCGACGCCAAGGTGACCCTCTTCGACGGCAAGTACCACGCCGTCGACTCCTCGGAGATGAGCTTCAAGATGGCCGGCTCGCTGGGGTTCCACGATGCGATGGCCAAGGCCGGACCGGTGCTCCTCGAACCCGTGTCGCTCCTGGAGGTGACGGTGCCGGCCGCCCAGCAGGGCGACGTCATGGGCGACCTCAATGCCCGCCGGGGGCGGGTGCAGGGCACCGAGCCCGGCAACGACGGCGAGCAGGTGGTGGTGGCCATGGTGCCGACCTCGGAGATCCAGCGCTACGCCATCGACCTGCGCTCCCTCACCGGTGGCCGCGGCCGCTTCCGCGCCGAGCACGACCACTACGACGTGCTGCCCCAGCACCTCTACGACAAGGTGGCCAAGAAGCCTCAGTCGGAGTAGACGGACCAGTCCTCGGGGTTCGCCTCCACGAAGTGGGCCACCACCGAGCCGTCGATGCCGTCGACCAGCACCAGGCCCCGCTGCTCCGGAGGGTCCTCGGCCGAGTACAACAGGATGCGCCAGGTGGGGCGGCTGCGCAGGCCGCGCCAGCTGAGCTGGGCCGAGGCATGGCCCACGGGAAAGCCGATCTTCTTGGAGGCGGCCACCAGGGCGTCGGTCTCGCGCACCCGCAGGTGCCACCCGGCGGCCAGGTGGAACGCTCCGACGGCGCCAAGCAGCACGGCCGCGAAGAACAGGCCGTCGTTGACCAGGACGCCGCCGTCGGCCCGGGTCACCCACGCGAACAGGCATGCGGCGGCGGCGGCGAGATAGATGGCGCCGGGGATGCGCCGGCGGCTGTTGTCGGGGAAGGTGTAGGGGCCGCGGTAGCCGGTGACGTCGAGGTCCGCAGGCAACTGGTCGCCGGCGGGCACCGGCACCGGCGCCGGGGCCGGCGCGGCCTCGACGGGCCGGGCCGCCTGGTCGTCGGACATCGCCGGAACCCTACGCTGGCCAGGCGGACCGCAGCTTCTCGTAGGTCGTCGGCAGGGACTCGGGCAGGACCCGGGCCTCGGCCACGGCGGTCATGAAGTTCGTGTCGCCCGCCCAACGAGGCAGCGCGTGCAGGTGGAGGTGCCCCGGAACTCCCGCGCCGGCGGCCCGGCCCAGGTTGGCGCCGAGGTTGATGCCGTGCGGCCCGTAGGCCACCTTCAACGCCCGCACGGCTGCTCCCACCATGGCCCACAGCTCGGCGCCCTCGTCGGCATCCATCTCCTCGAGCTCCCCGACGTGGCGCTCGGGCACGACCAGGAGATGGCCCGTCGCATAGGGGTAGGCATTGAGCACCGCCGCGCAGCGAGCGCCGCGCCGCACCACGTAGCTGTCGGCGCCCAGCACCCGGCAGACCACGCACCCGTCGCCCCTCTCGTCATCGCTCGTCGCCGCCGACACGTAGTCGCTGCGCCATCCCGCCCACAGGCGCTCGAGCCGTGTCAATGCCGTCTCCCCGGGCGGGGCCCCAACCCCACCCTCCTCGCCGAGATGGGGGCCCCAGCCCCATCCGGCGCCGTCACGACGGCGAGGTCAGGCGGTTGTCGACCTCGTGGCGCAACCGCTCGATGAAGGCCTCCGCCGCCACCCCCCGCTCCGGCCGCTCGGCGCCCCGGGCGTTGACACCGGCGGTGCCGGCGGCGATGTCGTCGTCGCCCACCACGAGGATGTAGGGGAGCTTGTCCATCTTGGCTCGGCGGATGCGCGCGGCCAGGGGCTCGTCGCCGGCCGCCCACTCGGCCCGGAACCCCTCGTCGCCCAGGCGCCGGGCCAGCGACCGGGCCGCCTCGTCGTGGTCGTTGCGCACCCCGAGGACGCGGACCTGCACGGGCGCCAGCCAGGTGGGAAAGGCGCCGGCGTAGTGCTCCACGAGGATGCCGAAGAAGCGCTCGATGGAGCCGAACAGGGCCCGGTGGACCATGAACGGGCGGTGGCGGGCGTTGTCGGCGCCGGTGTACTCCAAGTGGAAGCGGCGGGGCAGCTGGAAGTCGACCTGCAGCGTGGACATCTGCCAGCGGCGGCCGATGGCGTCGCGGATGTGCATGTCGATCTTGGGGGCGTAGAAGGCGCCCTCGCCCTCCGCCACCCGGAAGGGGACGCCGGCGACCTCCAGGGCGTGGCGCAGCGCGTCGGTCGCCTGGTCCCACTCCGCCGGCTCGCCCACGAACTTGTCGGGCCGGGTGGCGAGCTCGGCCTCGAACTCCTCGAAGCCGAAGGCCCGCAGGAGCCGGATGACGAAGGCCAGCAGGCTGGCCAGCTCGGGGGCGAGCTGCTCGGGGGTGCAGAAGATGTGGGCGTCGTCCTGGGTGAAGCCGCGGGCGCGCAGGATCCCGTGCAGCACCCCGGAGCGCTCGAAGCGGTACACCGTGCCGAGCTCGAACAGCCGCAGCGGCAGTTCTCGGTAGGAGCGCTGCCCGGCGTTGTAGATCAACATGTGCATGGGGCAGTTCATGGGCTTCGGGTAGTAGGTCGCCCCCTCCATCTCCATCGGGGGGTACATGCCGTCGGCGTACCACTCGAGGTGCCCGGACCTCTCGAACAAGGTCGACTTGGCCAGGTGGGGCGTGAAGACGAACTGGTAGCCGCCGGCCTCGTGCTCCGCCCGCGAGTAGTCCTCCATGAGCCTGCGGACCAGGCCCCCTTTCGGGTGGAAGACGCACAGGCCGCCGCCGATCTCCGGCGGGAAGTGGAACAGGTCCAGCTCGGCCCCCAGCTTGCGGTGGTCGCGCCTCTCCGCCTCCTCCAGCATGGCGAGGTGCTCCTGGAGCGCCTTGTCGGACTCCCACGCCGTGCCGTAGATGCGCTGGAGCTGCCGGTTGCGCTCGTCGCCCCGCCAGTAGGCGCCCGCCACCCGCATGAGCTTGAACGAGCCCAGCCGGGCCGTCGAGGGCACGTGCGGTCCCCGGCACAAGTCGATGAAGGCGGGGGTGTTGCGGTAGGCGCTCACCGCACCGTGGGTCGCACCCTCCCCGGGCTCGACGCCCTCGATGATCTCGACCTTGTACGGCTGGTCGGCGAAGGTGGTGAGGCCCTCGTCCCTCGTCATCTCCTCGCGCACGAACGGCTGGTCCTCGGCCACGATCTCACGCATTCGGGCCTCGATGCGGGCCAGGTCCTCCTCGCTGAAGGAGGCGCCGCCCGGCAGGTCGAAGTCGTAGTAGAAGCCGTTCTCGATGGGCGGCCCGATGGCGAACTTGGCCCCCGGCCACAGTTGGAGGACGGCCTGGGCCAGCACGTGGGCCGTGGAATGGCGCAGGACCTTGCGGCCCTCGTCACTGGTGGCGGTGACGATGGCCACCCGGTCGCCGTCGGCCAGGGGGGTGCACAGGTCGGCCTCCGCGTCGTTGACCAGCGCGGCCACGGCGGCGCGCAGGAGCCGAGGGCCCACCGCAGCCGCAAGGTCGGCGGCGGTGGAGCCCTGCGGGAGATCTTTGGTGGAGCCGTCAGGAAGCGTGACGGTGAGACCGGCCATCGGGGGCCGACAGTACCGCCACCTGGCCGGCCCGCGGATTGGAGGAGCTGGCCTAGCGACGAGGCCGTCGCGCCCTGGCCGGCGCGCCGCGGCCCTTCGCCGTGCGACAGGTGACCTTGCCCCTGCGGGTCTTCCTGCAGACCCTGGCCTTCTTGGCGTGAGCAGCCGGAACGGCGGCGGGATCAGCCACCGGGGCGGCGGCCGGCACGACCTGAGGGGCGGCGGGCTGCGCCTTCATGAAGTTGACGGTGACGTAGATGATCCCCGGCGGATCGCTCACCACGCCGACCCCGACCCAGTCGAACTCGGGATCGATCATGTTGCGGAGGTGCAGCGGGCTGGCCACGAAGGCGTCGTGCAGAGCCTGCACGTTCGGCCCCACGCCGACGTTCTCCCCGAGACGAGCCCAGTTGGACGGTGCCTGGGCGGCCAGGTCCGGGTTGTGGGAGATGTCGCCGGCGCCGGCCATGCGGCCGGCCCAGGCGCGGGCCAGGTCGAACAGCGCGCCTCGCGCCTCCAGCGCCGGCAGTCCCCGCGACGCCCGCAGCTCGTTGAGCTTGTGCACAAATGCCATCTCGTCGGCGCCCGTGTCCGCCGACGCGGGCCCGGCGAGCGCCGTGAGCCCGGAGAGGGCGACACAGAGGGCGACCACCGGCGCCCAGACCTTCTTCACCTCTGCCTCCGTTCGGTAGCCCGGCTGCCTTGTGAGCTCCCGCTCCGTCAGGCCCGTGGCTTTGCGTGCACCCGGCTTTCACCGGGGTTGCCGTTTCGTGGACGTGTCCTCTCGGCATCGGTCGGTTCCCGCCCGAGCGGGATGACCATTGGTGAAATGGCCCTGGGGGACCGGCTCCGCCGGTCCATCCCCAACCCGGAGCCTCAGCGGCCGGCCCACCTTCCCTGGAGGTCGGCCAGGCTCATCCCCGCCACCCGCCGGAGAGCGGCGTCGACGCGATGGTCGGTGCTGCCCGGCTCCACCTTGGCCTCGCCGAGGGCCCGCAGGAAGGCCGACGGCGCGCCCAGCCCCTTGCCGGCGGCGAGCAGCGACATGGCAGCCCGGCTCTCCCGGTAGGAACGCACGATGCTGTCCGCCGCGCCCGAGGAGAACTCGTGATCCCGAGGAAGCTCGGCATCGCCGCCTCGGGGCCGTCGCTCGTTGGTCGGCCGCCCTGACGCGATCCACTCCGAGACGCCCTCGTGCACCCACGCCGGGATGAAGGGGCCCACGAGCGGCGCGGCGGCGGCGTGGCTGAGCTCGTGGACCAGCGTCGAGACCTGGAAGGCGCGCCCGTACCCGGCCAGGCGCTCGTCCTGGATGAAGATCCTCGGCGCCGTCACCTGATGCTCGTTGTCGTCGAGGGACGAGTAGGAGACGAAGGCGACGAACTTGTCGAGATCCACGGTCGACCGGAGGATGCGCTGGAGCTCCTGGGCGGAGCCCGGCAGCACGAGCGGGATCCGGGCCGACCACGGCTGGTCCCAGACCCGGCTCAGCTCGGTCATGCCGTCCTCGGCGATGCTCGCCAGGGCCGCGGCCCGGGCCGCCTGCTCGGGGTGGCTGACGACCAGGAAGTGCTCCGTGGGCTGGAGGCGTACGGGGCCCAGGTCCCACAACTGGCGGGACGACTCGAGCCCGAGCTCCTCGAGATCGCTGTCGGACGCCACGTACCACCGGTCGCCCCGCTCGACGAAGGTCAGCCAGAGCTGCTCCACGGCGTCGCGGTCGTCGTAGTCCCGCAGGCGGTACACCTGGCGAGTCTCGGGTACGAAGACGCGGGCCGAGCCGTAGCGGCCCTTCGTCCCGGGCGCGAGGTCGCCGGTGTCGAACGTGCGGGCCTGGAGGGCATAGGAGGCCAGCGGCAGCGAGGCGAGGCCCTCGAACGAACGCCGCTGAGCCTCACGGAACTCGGCCGGCGCCTGGGGGTCGACGGTGGCGAGGAAGCCGGCGCGGTCGCCCGAACGCACGGCAGCGGCTCGCGCGTCCAGCAACCGCTGCACGTCCGCTAGCGGGTCTTCGGCACCTGCGGCGGTCCCTGAGGGCACGAGGCCCAGGGCTGCCAGCAGGACGACGAGAGCGACGAGGTGGCGCATCGCCGTCCATTGTGGCCCCGGCATCCCGCGCTGGTGGCGGCGGCACGGGTACCTTTGCCCAGCGGTGGCGGTCACCCTCATCTCCTCGCCGGCCGAGCTCCCCGCCGATGCTCCGCCCGGGTTGGTCGTGCTCGTCGGCAGAGACCCTGCCTCTGCCGCGGCCGAAGTCATGGAGCTGCTGCACGCGGCCCCGCCCTGCACGCCATCCGAGGCAGCCGCGGAGCTGGACGCCCGCCGCCGGGCCACGCCCGCGGTGGCGGACGGCACGGGGGACGGCGAAGACCAGCGGGGGGCGGCGCTTGAGATCGCCCGGCGGGAAGCGGCGGACGCGCTGGCCCGGGTGCCGCCCGGCGCTCGTGGGGTCGCCCCCGAACGGCTGTACAGCGCCGCCGCCGCCGTGCGTACTGCAGAAGAGGCTGCCGTGGAGGCACGCGCCCTTCTCGGCGAGCGGCCGGAGCTGGCCATCGACGCCGCCGCGGTGGCACTGGTGGCCGACGAGGCCGTGGCCAGGGCCCATCAGCAACGGGCGGTGGGCCTCAACAGGTCTTCCACCCTGCTCCTTGCCGGCAACGCCCTAGGCATCCTCGTCATCGCCGGCCGGCTCCGTACCCCGGCGGTGGAGCCGATGTTCGTGCTCGTGGCCGCCTGCCCCCTCACCGCTCTCGTCCACCTGGTGGCGACGGTCGTTGCCCGCACGCGGGAGGCCCGGGCCGCGGCACAGCTCCGCACGCAGGCGCTGCGGAGCACGGGAATGGCCACCATGGCCGGGCTGGCCGCCCGCCACGCCCGGGTGAAGGCATGGACGGAGCGCGCTGACGCCCTCGCCGCGGCCGAGGCCTGGCTGGCTCAGGCCCGCCGGCGCTGGGCCGCGCTCGCGGGGGCTTCCGCCGATCCGACCCAGGTGGGAGCGCTGGTGGACGCCATGGCAGAAGCGGAACGGGCCGCGGCCGCCTTGACGGAGCTGGAAGCCCAGGGCGAAACCCGCCCCGACCCCCGGCGCGCTCTGGTGGTCCTGGTCGAGGGCGGCGCCAACCACCCCCTCGACGACGAGACCCGTGGCCTTCTCGAGCGCCTGGACCTCGACGGCGCGCCGGCCACGGTGGTGGTGGCGAGCGCCTCCTCGGACATCGGCTCGTGGGCCGAGAGCCGCACCGGTGGGCGCGTCGGAGCCGACGTCGTCGACCTCCGGGGGCGGGTCCTCGCCAACCTCGAGCGACTGCGGGCCGGCGCCGCCAGCGCCGGGGGCACCACGCCACCAGGCCCGATGGCGGCCGGCGGCTGAGCGCCGACCGCCCCCGGCGCCTCGCTCGGCCGGTGCGATGATGCGGGGTGGCCGATCGGTTCGAGTACCGCCAGGTGTGGGTTGACGGCGATGACGCCCCCATCATCGCCGGCTTCGACGCCACCATCCCCGCCCGCGGGCTGACGGCGATGGTGGGGCCGTCGGGCGCCGGGAAGACGACACTCCTGCGTCTGCTCAACCGCCTCGAGGACCCGGACCGGGGTGAGGTGCTGCTCGACGGCACCGACGTTCGCGACTACGACGTGCTCGCCCTCCGCCGAAGGGTCCAGCACGTGGGCCAGGTGCCGGTGACCTTCCCGGGAACGGTCGCCGACAACGTCCGGGTGGCCTCGGGCCCCGGCGTCGACCCCGAGGAGCTGCTCCAGCGGGTCGGGCTGCCCGTCTCCATGCAGGACCGGGAGGCCGACCGGCTCTCGGTGGGCGAGGCGCAGCGCCTGTCCCTGGCCCGGGCGTTGGCCGTCGGCCCCGACGTGCTGGTGCTCGACGAGCCCACGTCCGCCCTGGACGCCACGTCCAAGGCGGGGATCGAGGCGCTGGTCCGCTCGCTGGCTGGCGACGGTCTGACCGTGGTGATGGTCACCCACGAGGCCCGCCAGGCCGCCGAGCTGGCCGACCACGTGGTGGAGGTGCGCCCGTGCAGGACCTGAGCGGCGCCGTCGGCTTCGCCGAGGTGGCCCTGGCCGTGCTCCTCGTCGGAGTCGGTGCCGCGGTCTCCCGGTACCGGGGCCTGGGCCTGGAGGGCGACGTGGCCGTGGCCACCGTGCGTTCCTTCGCGCAGCTCCTGGCCGTCGGCTATGTGCTGGCCTTCGTCTTCGACGGCCGCGGCGGCCTCACCCTCGTGGTGCTGGCCGTGATGGTGGGGACGGCATCGTTCACCGCCGGCGCCCGGGCCCGCGCCATCCCGGCCGCCCGCCTCGTCGCGGCTGCCGCGCTGGCGACTGCTTCGGTCGGCACCCTCGGCGTCATCGTCGGGACCGGCATCATCCCCCTTCGCGCCCGCGCCATCGTCCCCCTCGGCTCGATGGTCATCGCCAACGCCATGACCACCACGGGCCTCGTGATGACGCGCCTGCGCGACGACCTGGCCGCGCACCGCCGGGAGGTCGAGGCCCGCTTGAGCCTGGGCCAGACGGCGCATCAGGCCTCCCTCCCGTGGCACCGGGCCGCCCTGCGCAGCGGGATGCTTCCCATCGTCGACCAGACCAAGGTGGTGGGCCTCGTCTCGCTCCCGGGCGCCATGACCGGCATGATCCTGGCCGGGGCCCCGCCGCTGGCGGCCATCCGCCTGCAGCTGGTGGTGATGTACATGATCCTGGGCGGCAACGCTTTCGCCGCGGTGGTCGCCGGCGAGCTCACCCGCCGGCGCCTCTTCACCGGCGACCACCAGCTCGTGCGCAGCCTGCGCCGGCGTCCGATGTAGTCCTCATCCGGGCATCCTGGAGCACATGGCGTACCGATCCGGTCTGCCAGGTACTCCGGACCGCTGCTGGTTACAGGGTGACGCCGAGGAGGCGGGCGGCCGCTGAGACCCCTTTGCCCGCCGAGGCCGCCGCGTCCACTGCGGCCAGGGCAGTTGGGGCATCGAGGTCGTCGTCCAGCGCGGCCCGCACGTCGGCGAGCGCAGCATCGCCCTCGCCGGCGGCTCGCCACGCCTCCAGCCTGGCCCCCGCCCGTTCCATCAGTTCGGGGTGCCACTCCCAGGAGTGGCGGTAGTGCTCCCCGAGGATGGCGAGGCGCACGGCGGCGCCGTCCCACTCCTTCAGCAGGTCGCTCACGAACACCAGGTTCCCCAGCGACTTGGACATCTTCTCCCCGTCGAGGCGCACCATGCCCACGTGCATCCAGTGCCGCACGAACGGCTGGCCGGTGGCCGCCTCCGACTGTGCCGCCTCGCACTCGTGGTGGGGGAAGATGAGGTCCGAGCCACCGCCGTGCAGGTCGATGGTGGGGCCCAGCTCCCGCATGGCCAGCGCCGAGCATTCGATGTGCCAACCGGGCCGCCCTCTGCCCCACAAGGAGTCCCAGAACGGTTCGTCGGGGGCCGACGGCTGCCACAGGACGAAGTCGAGCGGGTCGCGCTTCGCCGGGTCGTCCGGGTTGCCGCCACGACTGGCGGCGAGCTCCAGCATCGTCTCCCGGGAGTGGTGGCTCAGGTGCCCGAAGCGGGGGAACGATCCCACGCTGAAGTAGACGCCGCCACCGGCCTCGTAGGCATGTCCGGACTCGAGCACCATGCCGATGAACCCGAGGATGTCGGGAATGGCCGAGGTGGCCCGCGGCTCGCTGTAGGAGGGCAACAGGCCCAGGGCGTCCATGTTGGCGTCGAAGCGCGCCATCTCCTCGGCAGCCAGGTCGAGGTAGTGCACGCCCAGCTCGCGAGCCTTCCGCAGGATGTCGTCGTCCACGTCGGTGACGTTGCGCACGCAGCGGGTGGCGTGGCCGAGGTCGCGGAGGCGGCGCTGGAGCAGGTCGTAGGTGACGTAGGTCGCGGCGTGGCCGAGGTGGGCCGCGTCGTACGGGGTGATGCCGCAGGTGTACATGGTGACGAGCGGCCCGGGTTCGAAGGCGACAACCTCGCCGCGGGCGGTGTCGTAGAGGTTCAAACGTCGATGCCGGTGAGCCGGACCGCGGCTCGTGCCCGGTACCGGATGTTTAGCTCGAGCAGCACGGCGGTCAGCGACTCGACGGGCCCCGCGTTGGACATGGAGCCGGCGTTCAGCGGCCGAAGATCGGGGATCAGGTCGACCAGCTCGGCGGTCGCCTCGTAGGCGGCGGGATGGTCGGAGCAGATGAGCACGTCGCTCTCCACCGGCCGGTTGAGGTTGGCCAGGGCCCGAGCCGGGAGATGGTGAAAAGCGGCCGCCACCATGGTGTTGGGTACGGCGTGCTGCACGTGGGCGGCCACCGAGCCCCTCGGAGGGACGAGGGGCTCGAAGTCGTCGCCCACCTTGGCGAGGGCGTTGGCCATGGAGATGACGACCTTGCCTTCGAGGTGCTTCGCGACCGAAGCGGCCGTGGCCGCGGCCGCCTCCCAGGGAGTGGCGATGACGGCGATCTCCGCCTCGGCCGCGGCTTGGTTGTCGCCACCCTGCACCCGCAGCGTCCGCTCCGGCCATCGGGCGGAGATGACCTTGCACGCCTCCTGGGCCCGGTCCACCGAACGAGACCCGATGACCACCTCGACCCCCACAGAGGCCAACCGAGCGGCGAGCGCGCTTCCCGCTGGGCCCGTACCTCCGAGGATGCCGACGTGCATCTCGAAGACGCTACCGGCTGAGCAGCGCGTCGAAGCGTGACCGCAGCGCGTCGCCCTCGAAGTCACCGAACTCCGTGGTGGCCTTGCCGTCGGTGCCGTTGATGAAGATCCAGGTCGGCTGGTACCGCACCCCGAGCTTGGCCCACAGCCTGCCGTCGGTGTCCGCCGCGTGGGGAACGAAACCAAGGCCATGGCGCTTCACGAAGCCATTCATGGCGGCGATGGAATCCCGACCGGGTACGCCGATCAGCTGGATCTTGCCCGCGTACTGCCGCGCCACCTGCGCGACCCCGGGTGCGACCCGGTTGCACGAGCTTCACCACGGGGCCCAGAACCACAGGGCCAGGTCCTTGCCGGCGAAGTCGGTACCTACGATCTTCGAACCATCGAGGGCGGACGCCGTGAATTGCAGGGCCTCGGCTGCGGCGGGGCGAGGGGCCGACGGGGCCGTCGGCACGGTGGCGGCCGGCGCCGGACCGATGGGACCGGCGGGAGAGGCGGCGGGGCCGGTCGAGGGCACGGCCTGCTCGGGAGGCGTCGCTACCCGCTCGGCGGCGCCGCCGCCACAGGATGCCGTGAGCGCGACGGCGGCCGTCACGGTCGCGAGGAGGGAGCGCACCTGTCCACCGTAGCGAGCGGCGGTCCCCGGATGAGTTCGCCTCAGCGCAGCGGTTCAGCAGTACCGGGAGAGGGTCGAGTACGGGTTGACGGCGCGCCCCCCACCCGGGTGGATCTCGAAGTGCAGATGCGGAGAGCTCGGACTGGCGTTGCCACTGCTGCCCACGTAGCCGACGACGGTGCCGGCGGCCACCTGCCCGGAGGCGCCGCTGAGGCGGTCCAAGTGGGTGCCGAAGTAGGTGTTCCCGTCCGCGCCGACGAGGTAGTAGGAGACGCCGCCCAGGCTCGAGTTGTGGCCCCGCACCGTGCCCGCCACGCTGGCCACCACCGGGGTGCCCCGGCGGGCGAAGATGTCGTTGCCCTGGTGGCGGCGTCCCCCCGAACGGGGCTGGCCCCAGTCGTTGCTGAAGGCCCGGGCGCCCTGTACAGGACAGATCCACTCTCCCGAGCCCAGGACCCGTCCTGGCTCGGGGGTGGCCACCGGCTTGACCACGGCCGCGGCCGCTGCCCGAGCCGGACGGGCTGCTGCCCGAGCCGGACGGGCTGCTGCCGCCCGGGCT
>PJQG01000057.1:9589-15368 GCA_002861595.1 Actinomycetota bacterium | reverse complement strand
CGGACGCAGCTCTCGTGTGGCAGTTGTCCTGCCAAGGGCACCGCTGCTTTGCGACCTGCGGAAGGGATAAGCGCTGAAAGCATCTAAGTGCGAAGCTCGTTCCAAGATGAGGATTCCCACAGGGTCAACCTGGTAAGGCCCGTGGCCAGACGACCACGTTGATAGGCCGGAGGTGTACGCACGGCAACGTGTTCAGCCGACCGGTACTAATCGGCCGAGGGCTTGGGGGACAACCTTGCCCGTGCTCGCTATGGAAGGCTCAAGGGACTCGTCTCTTTCGAGCAAGGTTTCCCGGTGGCCATAGCGGCGGAGCCACACCCGTTCCCATCCCGAACACGGAAGTTAAGACCGCCAGCGCCGATGGTACTTGGGGGGAGATCCCCTGGGAGAGTAGGTCGCCGCCGGGGATATTTCGAAGCACGAAGCCCTCCCGATTTCGGGGGGGCTTTGTCGCGTCCGATACGCTCGTATCCGTGGCCTCGCCCGATGCAGATCGTCGAGGGCGGGGCCCGGCCGGGGGAGACAAGCGGGCTCCCCGCCCAGGCGCCGGAAAGAGCGGCGGAAAGCCGGTGGCGTCGGCGGCTCGCGGGGCGGTCGGCAGGGGCCGCGGTCACGCCGCCCAGCCCCAACGCGGCCCCGGCGCCCCGCCGACTGGTTCTGGGCGCCGAGCAACGCCCGGCTCCGCGGTAACCGGCGAGGCGAAGCAGTGGCCCTCTCGGGAGAAGGGGGCTCAGCGTGGCCGAGCACCGGGGGCCGGCGACGGGAGTGATGGAGGGCTGGAGAGGGGCACCGGCCGGGGGCGCCCGAAGCGGGAGGACAGCCGCACCAGGGCGAGACCGCCGGCGCGGGAGGGGAGCTCCCCGCGAGCGAGACCGCCGGCGCGGGACGAGGGCCCCACCAGGGCGAGACCGCCGGCGCGGGAGGGGAGCTCCCCGCGAGCGAGACCGCCGGCGCGGGACGAGGGCCCCACCAGGGCGAGACCTCTGGCGCGGGACGGCGGCGGCACCGACGCGAGACCTTGGGAGCGGGACGAGACCCGCCGCAGCGCTGGATGGGTCGCGCGAGATGGAGCCGGCACCAGGGGGAGACCTCCGGAGCGAGGCGGCAGCCCCAACGGGCGGGGGCGTCCTGCGAGGGACGAGCGCCGGCGCGAGGAGCCGCCCGGTCGGCGTGGTTGGGGCAGCGTGGCCCGCAAGGGCGCACGGGTGGTCCTGGAGCGGAGCGAGGGACCGGGCCGGCCTCGGAAGCCGGACGAGCGGGCCGACCGGGGCGGAGAGGGCTCTGCGGCATGGGAGCCCGAGGTCTGGCTGCGGGAGACCCCGCTGCCGGCGACGCCGGCGAGGCCAGGACGCGCGGGCGGGGCCCGACGGGCGGCAAGCCCGCGACGGCCCACCAGTGACCGCAGTGCCGTCGGCGCACGGCGCCCCGCCGGCACACCGAACGCCCCTGCGGGGGGGAGGGCCGAGAACGCACCTCGCGGAGGGGTCTCGACGGCCGCCGTCAAGCAGGAACGCCGCCTGGCCGAGGCGGCCAAGGCCTACGAGGCGGACCGCTACGCCGACGCGCGGCGGCTTCTTCGGCCCCTGGTCGAGCGGGGCGACGCGTCGCCGGCGGTCCGGGAGCTCCACGGGCTCACGCTGTACCGGATGGGGAAGTGGCGAGAAGCCATCGCCGAGCTGGAGGCCTTCGCCGCAGCCACCGGGTCCTTTGACCAGCACCCGGTCCTGGCCGACTGCCACCGGGCCCTCAGGAACTGGGGTGCCGTCGAGGAGGTGTGGGAGGAGATCCGCCACGCTTCGCCCAGCCCTGAAGTGGTCGCCGAGGGCCGCATCGTCGCCGCCGGCGCCCTAGCCGACCAGGGCAGGATCAGTGTCGCCCTGCAGCTGGTCGACCGTGGCCGCTCCAACGTCAAGCGGCCGGCTTTGCACCACCTGAGGCTGTGGTATGCCCAGGCTGACCTGTACGAGCGCGCTGGTGAGATACCGCGGGCCCGGGAGCTGTTCCGGGCCATCCTCCGTCACGAGCCCGACTTCGTCGATGCCGCCGAGCGCCTGACCGCCCTGGACTGAGCCCGCCGAACCGCTTGCCGGTGCCGGCCCGTGCAATGCCGATGGCGATGGCGATGGCGATGGCGAGTGTCACACCCCCGCGGTACCGTCGTCCCGCGCACTTCCCCCTGCGTGTGAACATCGACTGGAGGAGGAGTGTCGGATGAACGTCGTTGTGCTGCAGGGGAGGCTCACCCGTCCCGCTGAGCTTCGCTTGTTGCCCTCGGGCGACAGCCTGGTGGGCCTCGAGCTCAGCGTGTCGCGGCCGGACGAGAAGGCCGAGAGCGTGCCGGTCGTGTGGCTCGATGCGCCGGCCGCAGCCGCCGACCTCGACGTCGGGGAGAAGGTGGTCGTGGTGGGCCGGGTGCGCCGGCGCTTCTTCCGCAGCGGCGGGGCCACCCAGAGCCGCACCGAGGTCGTGGCCGACGTCGTGGTGCAGGCCCGCAAGGCCAAGCGGGCCCAGACCGTGGTCGCCCAGGCGGCGGCACGCCTCGATCCGGCGTCCGTCGCCAGGTGATCCTCCTCAATCGAGCGACCGGAAGACCATCCCGGTCCGGGGCTTGGGGTAGAAGAACGTCGTCTTGGGGGGCATGCGCTCTCCGCCGGCACCGATGGCCGCGATCTGGGCCACGGTGGCCGGCCGCAGCAGCACGCCGGCCTGAGCCTGCCCCGAGACCACCGCCTCCACCACCTTGGCCACGCCGTGCTGGAAGCGCAGCTCGTGCGGCCCCAAGGCGGCGAGGGCCACGTCGAGGCGGCTCGAGTCGAGGTCGTGGCCGGCGGCAGCCTCGGTGGCGCGGAGGGGGCGCAGCAGCCAGGAACCCTTCGCCGTCACCAGGGCCAGCGCCCCGGCGTCTCGCATGCGGGCGGGCAAGCCGTCGTCGGGGGATCCCGTGGCCCTCAGGTCGAAGTGCGCGGCGAGGGCCCCAAGCAGGTCGAGGCCCTCGGGCAGCCCTGTGATGAGGCGGTGGATGGGTCGCACGTCGAGCTGCTCCTCGCTCAGCTCCACGATGAAGGCCATGACCGCGTCGAAGGCGCCGGCGGGCCCGCCGTCCCCGCCGGCCTGGCGACGTTCGTCCCGGTAGGCGAGGGCGGTCTCGTAGCGATGGTGGCCGTCGGCGATGACGGCCGGTGCGGAGGCGACCACGCCAGAGATCGCCTCCAGCACCCCCGGCTGGGACACCCGCCAGAGCCGGTGGTGCACGCCCTCCTCGTCGGTGGCCCTGGCATCGGGAGGGCCGGAGACGTCGCACAGGGCCGAGAGCCCCGGGGCGGTCGAGAGACCCCAGACCGGGGAGAGGTTGGCCCGGCAGGCGCGAAGGAGCGCCAGGCGGTCCGCCTTGTCCTTGGGCGTCGTCCGCTCGTGGGGGAGCACGCCGCCTTCGCCGGGCGGGGCGAGCTCGAGGGCGCCGACGATCCCGGTCGTCTGGCGGGGCTGGCCGGCCTCGTCCTGAAAGCCCATCCGGTACACGTAGAACGAGGGCTCGGTGTCGGCCACGAGGACGCCCGCCTTCCGCCAGTCGGCCCAGATGCGGGCCGCTGCCCGGTACTTGTCGCCGCCGCCCCGGCCCTCCTCGGCCAACGGCACCTCGACGCGCACGGCATTGTGCTCGTCGGAACCGGCCAGGCGGTCGCGATCAGCAGCTGAGATCACGTCATACGGTGGAGCGACGAGCGAATCGAGGCGTCCGCCGGCCACCGCGTAGCGCAGGCCGGAGAAGGGGTGGAAGCGAGGCATGGACGATGCGTAGCACGGGGAGGTTCCGATGACCTGGGCCCTCGACCTCGACGGGGTGGTGTGGCTGGGCGAAGACCTCATCCGCGGCTCGGCCGCTGCCGTCACCGCCCTGCGTGACCGCGGCGAGAGGGTGGTGTTCTTCACCAACAACTCCAACAAGGTGGTGGGTGACTACGTGGCCAAGCTCGAGCGCATGGGCATCGCCGCCTCGTCCGAGGACGTGGTCAGCTCTGCCCAGGCCGCAGCGTCACTGCTCCGGCCGGGGACCACGGCACTCGTGTGCGCCGGCCCCGGCGTCACCGAGGCGCTCGACGAGCGCGGGGTCGAAGCGGTGACGTCGGGGCCCGCGGATGCCGTGGTGGTGGGCTGGCACGTCGAGTTCGACTACGGCCGGCTCACCGCGGCCACTGCCGCCGTGCTCGGGGGCGCCCGCCTGGTGGGCACGAACGACGACGCCACCTACCCCACGTCGCACGGGCTGATCCCCGGCGGGGGCGCGCTGCTGGCCGCGGTCGCCTATGCCGGCAGCGCCGTCCCCGAGGTGGCCGGAAAGCCCAATCCGGCCATGGTGGCGCTGGTGGAGTCCCGACTCGGCGCCGTGGCCCACGTGGTCGGCGACCGCCCCAACACCGACGGCCTGCTCGCTCGCCGTCTCGGCGCCCGCTTCCACCTGGTCCTCTCGGGCGTGACGAAGGAGTCCGAGCTGCCCGTCGACCCCGAGCCCGACACGGTGGCGCCCGACCTGGCCACCCTGGTCGCCGGGCAAGGGTCAGCAGCGGGCCCGTAGCGCGTCAGTAGCGGGGTCTGTCGCTGAAGACCAGCTCGCGCTCAGGGCTCCCGGTGGCCCGCCAGAACAGGCCCACGGCGACGCCGAACACGAAGCCACCCACATGGGCGACCCAGGCCACGCCCTCGTTGGGGTTGATGAAGAACTGCGACACCACCCAGATGCCGAGGAGCCACTTGGCCGCGATGTCGCGGAACAGCACGAGGAAGCCCAGGAAGATCAGCGAGCGGATCCGCACGTTTGGGTACAGCACCAGATAGGCGCCCATCACCCCGGCGATGGCACCCGAGGCGCCGACCACGGGGACGGTGCTGTCGGGCTGGACGAGGATGTGGGCGGCGGTGGCGGCCAGGCCGGCCAGCAGGTAGAAGACCAGGTACACGACGGTGCCCTTCTTGTCCTCGATGTTGTTGCCGAAGACCCAAAGGAACAGCATGTTCCCGCCCAGGTGCAGCCAGCTGCCGTGGAGGAACATCGAGTAGAGGACGGCCAGGAACACCGCCTTGCCGGGGAAGGTCGCCCGGGAAGAGGGGTCCGACGTGCATGCTGTCTGATCGCCGCGCTCCACGGTGTCGCGCACCTCCTCGGAGCTCAGCGGACGACCCTTCACCACCTCGCAGGGGATGGCGGCGTTCTTGAAGCTGAACTCGGCGTCCTCCACTCCCTGGTCTCGGGGCTGGACCAACACGAAGATGGCAACACACGCGGCGATGAGCACAATGGTGATCACCGGGGCCTTCGTGGTGGGGTTCTCGTCCTTGAGCGGGATCACGAGAGGCGGACGCTACCCGGGACCGTCACCTCGCGTGACTAACCTTGACGCCGTGACGCAGGGCGAGTCGCTGAAGCGGTACCTCGACGCCGGCATAGCCCTGACCCAGATGACCCGGGACCGGGCCGAGGCCATCGTCCGGGAGCTGGTCAAGGCGGGCGAGGTCCAGCGCGAGCAGGCGCAGGAGCGCGTCGAGGAACTGGTCGATCGCGGGCGCAAGAGCAGTGACGCCCTGATGGAGATGGTGCGCAAGGAGATCGCCAGGCAGCTGGCCGGCATGGGCCTGGTCACCCGTCAGGACCTGGTCGAGCTCGAGGCCCGCCTGGAGACGCGCAACTCGCCGGCCTCGCCCTCGCCGCCCGCCCGACCCGTTGCTGGCGAGCCGGCGGCCGACGAGCCGGCGCCCGACGAGCCGGCAGCCGGCTGACCGCGCG
>PJQG01000057.1:0-9533 GCA_002861595.1 Actinomycetota bacterium | reverse complement strand
CTCGGGTGGTGGTGGGCGCAGGCCGCGTGCTCGTGGGCGGGGCCCCGGCCGTCAAGCCGTCCCGCTTGGTGGCACCGGGTGAGGCCGTCGTGGTGCTCGGCCCGCCCCCCCGGTTCGTGAGCCGGGGCGGCGAGAAGCTGGCCGCGGCCCTCGACCGCTTCGGTCTGGAGGTCACCGGCCGGCGGGCCCTCGATGCCGGCGCCTCCACCGGTGGTTTCACCGACTGCCTCCTCCAGCGGGGGGCGGCTCGAGTGACGGCGGTCGACGTCGGCCACGGGCAGCTCCACGAGCGCCTGCGGGCCGATCCCCGGGTGACGGTGGTGGAGCGGACCGACATCCGCCGCTTCGCCCTTGACCCGCCTGCTGACCTCGTCGTCGCCGACCTGTCCTTCATCTCCCTGGCCAGCGTGGCCGAGTCCCTGCTCGGCGCCAATGCCGGTGCGAACGCAGATGTGGTGGTGCTCGTCAAGCCCCAGTTCGAGGCGGGGCGAGCCGAGGCGTCACGAGGCAGGGGCGTGATACGCGAGCCCGCCGTGTGGCACCGGGTGCTGGAGGACACGCGCTCCGCCCTCGAAGGCCACGGAGCGGCGATGATGGGGGCCATGGTCTCGCCCCTCACCGGGGCGGCCGGGAACGTCGAGTTCCTGGCCCACCTCCGGGCCCACGCCGGCCGGGGCCACATGCCACCCCTCGACCTCGGTGCGCTGGTGGACGCCGTGGCGGGCACGGGCGCCAGTGACGCCGACACCGCCGACGCCGCCGTCAGCACCGGGGCCGACTGAGCCGTGCCCGCCGTCGCCCTCGTGCCCCACCGGTCCCGCCCCCTGGCCGCCGACCTGGCCCGGCGGACGATGGCCTGGCTGGAGGCTCGCGGCCACGAGGTGCGCGTGCCGGAGGAGGAGGGCCGGTTGCTGGGCTTCACCGGTCATTGCTGGCCCAGCGACAAGCTCGCAGAGGGCCTGGACCTGGCCGTGAGCCTGGGCGGCGACGGCACCATCCTGCGCACCGTCGACCTGGTCGCCCACTCGGGCGCCGCCGTGCTGGGTGTGAACGTGGGCAACCTCGGCTACCTCACCGAGGTCGAGCCCGCCGGCCTGGAGACGGCCCTGGAGCGGTTCTTCGGGGGCGACTGCCAGCTACAGGCCCGCATGACCCTGTCCGTCGAGGTACGGGGACGGCACGGCGGCTTCGCTCGCAGCGCCCTCAACGAGGCCGTGCTGCAGAAGACGTCGTCGGGCCACACCGTGCGGGTGGCCATCGCCGTGAACGACGAGCCTTTCTTCACCTGTGCGGCGGACGGGTTCATCATCGCCACGCCCACCGGCTCCACCGCCTACAACTTCTCGGCCCGGGGGCCCATCGTCTCCCCCCGCCAGCGCGCCATCGTCCTCACGCCCGTGTCGCCGCACACCCTGTTCGACCGGTCCCTGGTGCTCAACGCCGACGACTCGGTGCAGCTGGAGGTGCTCGAGCACCGGCCCGCCGAGCTGGTGGTCGACGGCTGCGACCTCGGTGAGCTGGCGGCCGGGCACGTCGTCGTCTGCTCTGCGGGGGACCACGAGGCCCGCTTCGTGACCTTCGGGGGCCGGGACTTCCACCAGATCCTCAAGGCCAAGTTCGGGCTGGCCGACCGCTGATGCTCACCGAGCTACGCATCCGCGACCTGGGCGTGATCGCCGGCCTCGATCTCCTCCTGCGCCCGGGCATGACCGCCGTCACCGGTGAGACCGGTGCCGGCAAGACGCTGCTGGTGCAGGGGATCGAGCTGCTGCTGGGGGGCCGGGCCGAGGCCCTGCTGGTCCGGGCCGGCGCCGGCCAGGCCGAGGTCGAGGGCCGCTTCGTGGGCGAGGCAGGCGGCGAGGGCGGCGTCGGGACGCGCGACGGGGGCGACAGGACGGGCGACGGGGGCGACAGGACGGGCGACGAGGGCGACGAGGGCGTCGAGGAGGTCGTGCTGGGGCGGGTGGTGCCGGTCGCCGGCCGCTCCCGTGGCTATGTGGGCGGGCGCCTGGCGCCGGCCACGCTGTTGGCCGAGACGGGCCGGCGCCTGGTCGACATCCACGGCCAGCACGACCACCAGTCGTTGCTGGCCCCTGCCGTGCAGCGGCGCGCCCTCGATGCCTTCGGCGCCGTCGACCACGGCCCTCGCGCCGCGGCCGCCGAGGGCCTGGCCGCGGTGGAGGCCGCCCTCACCGCCCTGGGCGGCGACGAGCGGTCGCGGGCCCGGGAGGTCGACCTGCTGCGGTTCCAGATCGCCGAGCTGGCCGCCGCCCACCTCTCGGACCCGGCCGAGGACGAGGCGCTGGAGCTCGAGGAGGACCGCCTGGCCGAGGCCGCCGCCCATCGGGAGGCCGCGGCCCGGGCTCATCATGCCCTGAGCGACGACGGCGGCGCCGCAGACGCAGTCGGGTCCGCGTTGGCGGCAGTGACCGGGCGGGCGCCGCTGTCGGAGCTGGCCCGCCGGCTGGAGTCGGTGGCCGCCGAGGTGGTGGAGGCGGCCGCCGACCTGCGCCACGCCGTCGACACCCTGCAGGACGACCCCGAGCGCCTGGAGCAGGTCCGCGCCCGGAGGGCGCTGCTTCGCGACCTCGCCCGCAAGTACGGCGACTCCCTCGCCGAGGTCATCGCCTACGCCGCCGAGGCCCGGCGCCGGCTGGAGGAGCTGGAGTCCCACAACGAACGGGTGGCGATCCTCGAACAGCAGCGGGGCGATGCCCGGAGGGAGCTGGCCAGCGCCGAGACGGCCATGGGCCACGCTCGCCGCCACGCCGCCGGCCGGCTCAGCCGGGCGGTGACCGACCACCTCCAACAGCTCGCCATGGCCGGGGCCGGCTTCGAGGTGACGGTGGGGCCCGAGGGCGCCGGGGACGACGTCACCTTCCTCCTCGGTGCCAACCGGGGCGAGCCCTGCCTCCCTCTGGCGCGGGTGGCGTCGGGCGGGGAGTTGGCTCGCGCCATGCTGGCCCTGCGTCTGGTCCTCGGCCACCACGGCGGGCCGAGCCCGGGGACGGTGGTGTTCGACGAGGTCGATGCCGGCGTCGGCGGGGAGGCGGCGCTGGCCGTGGGCCGGGCCCTGGCCGCGGTGGCGTCGGGGCCCGGAGCTCCCCAGGTCCTGGTCGTCACCCACCTCCCCCAGGTCGCCGCCTTCGCCGACCACCAGCTCGTCGTGCGCAAGGTCGTCGACGGCGAGGGGCGCACCGTGGTCGAGGCGGAGCACGTCGAAGGCGAGGCCCGGGTGGTGGAGCTGTCAAGGATGTTGTCGGGTCGGCCGGACAGCGCCGCGGCGCGAGGCCACGCCGAGGAGCTGCTCGCCGCGGCGACGCGGGGGCGACGGGCGTGATGTTCGCCATGTTCGCCAGGAAGGGCGCATCGGTTCCGGTTGCGTCGGGGGTGGCCCGCGTGGGCCGGCGCACAAAGGAGCTCACCCGCCATCTCCAGCCCGGCGACGTGGCCGTCATCGACCACGAGGACCTCGACCGGGTGGCGGCCGAGGGCCTGGTCAACCGGAGGGTCGGCGGCGTGGTGAATGCCGCCGCCTCGCTGTCCGGCCGTTACCCGAACGTGGGGCCCCTGCTCCTGGCTGCCGCCGGCATTCCCCTGGTCGACCGGGTGGGCCCCGAGGTGTTCGATCTCGTCGCCGACGGCCAGGCCATCCGCCTCGAGGGCAACGAGGTCTGGCACGACGGCGCCCTGGTCGCCACGGGCGTGCGCCAGGACCGCGAATCGCTGGAGCGCGACTACGAGGCGGCCAAGCTGGCCGTGGGCGCCGAGCTCGAGCGCTTCGCCGAGAACACCCTCGAATACCTGCGCGAGGAGCACCAGGGCATCCTCGGGTCACTCAGCCTCCCGGGCCTCAAGACCACGTTGCAGGGACGGCACGTCCTCGTGGTGGTGCGGGGGGCGGACTACCGCGACGACCTGGCCCACCTGGGCAGCTACGTGCGGGAGATCCGCCCCGTGCTCGTGGGCGTGGACGGGGGCGCCGACGCCCTGCTGGAGTTCGGCCTCAGGCCGCACCTCATCCTCGGCGACTTCGACTCGGTCTCGGACCAGGCCCTGCGCTGCGGGGCCGAGCTGGTCGTGCACGCCTATCCGGGCGGCCGGGCGCCGGGCGCAGCCCGCCTGGAGGCCCTCGGCGTTCCCCATCTGACCGTGGAGGCGTCGGGCACGAGCGAGGACGTGGCCATGCTCCTCGCCTACGAGAAGGGCGCCGAGCTCATCGTGGCCGTGGGCAGCCACGCCTCCATGGTGGACTTCTTGGACAAGGGTCGCGGGGGGATGGCATCCACCTTCCTGACCCGCCTCAAGATCGGCCAGCTCCTGGTGGACGCCAAGGGCGTCAGCAAGCTCTACGAGAGCCGCATCAGAAAGCGTGACCTGATGTTCTTCCTGCTGGCGGCCATGCTGTGCTTCGTCGTGGTGGTGGTCGCCGTGGTCCCGCGGGTCTTCCTCGAGAGCTTCTGGCTGCTGCTGCGCGAGGCCTGGCGATCACTGAGCCACTGATCCCCGCGCCATGATCAACTTCCGCTTCCACCTGGTGTCGCTCACCGGGATCTTCCTCGCTCTCGGCATCGGCATCGCCGTGGGGGCCACCGTGGTCGACCGGGCCACCGTGGACGCGCTGGAGAGCCGCCTCCGCCGCGTGGAGCAGCGGGTCGACACCACGGACCGGGAGAACGAGCGCCTGCAGCGCGACCTGCAGGGCTGGGCCGCCTTCGCCGAGCAGGGCGGCGACGCTGCAGTGGCGGGGCGCCTCGAGGGTGTGCCCGTCCTGGTGCTGGGCGTCCGCGGCATCGACCGCCGGCCGGTGGACGAGCTCCGCCAGGACCTGGGCGCCGCCGGCGCCCAACTCGGTGGCACCGCGTGGTTCACCTCCAAGTTCAAGCTCGAGAAGCCCGAGGACGTGGCCCAGCTGGCCGAGATCGTCGGTGTCGCGCCTCGTGGCGCCCTGTCTGTGCGGCGCAACGCTGTGACCCGGGTGGCGGCCGAGCTGGCCGCCGAGCAGCGAAGCGCCCTGCTCGTCGCATTGCGCGACGCCGCCTTCGTGGATTTCGAGGACCCCGCCGGGGGGCCGGTCGACCTCGCCGCCGTGCCCGTCGCCGGCTCCCGCTTCGTGGTGGTGTCCGGTGCGGGCGCCGAGGTGGCCAACGAGGACCTGGCCATCCCCCTCGCCCAGCAGTTGAGTCACGCCGCCCGCGCCCGGGTCCTGGCCGTCGAGGCCGGGCGTGAGGGGCGGGGCGACAAGGCCCAGGCCGTGCGGGCCGCGTTCGTGGGCCCCCTCCGGGTCGACGAAGGCCTCGCCGGGCTCATCTCGACGGTCGACAACCTGGAGGATTTCCGGGGCCGCTTTGCCGCCGTCTACGCCGTGCGCGACCTCGGAGACGCAAAGGTGGGCCACTTCGGCGTAGGCCGGGGCGCGACCGCCCTCGTTCCGGAGAGCGCATGAGGGTCGTCGCCCTCGTCCCAGCCAGGGACCGGGCCGACTCCGTGGGCGCGACGGTGAGGGCGCTGTCCTCCCTGCCTCAGGTGGGCGAGGTCGTCGTCGTCGACGACGGGTCGACCGACGACACCGCGGCGGTCGCCGTCGCCGCCGGCGCCCGGGTGCTGCGCATGCCGGCCAACGTGGGCAAGGGCGGCGCGGTGTGGGCGGGGGTGGAGGCCACGCCGGAGGCTGACGTCTATCTCCTGGTCGACGCCGACGTCGGCGCCACCGCCGCGCTGGCCGACGCCCTCCTCCCTCCCGTGCTCGACGGGGCCGCGGACCTGAGCATCGCCGTGCTGCCCTCGGCCGGCGGAAAGGCGGGGTTCGGGGCCGTGTGCCGCCTGGCCGCGGCCGGGATCCTCCGGGCCACCGGGGCGACGACGCGCGCGCCACTCTCCGGACAGCGGGCCGTCCGGGCCCCGCTGCTGCGCTCCCTCCCGCCGTCGGAGCGGTTCGGCCTGGAGACGGCCATGACCATCGACGCCCGCCGGGCCGGCGCCCGGGTCGTGGAGGTCGACGTGGCCATGGACCACCACCACACCGGCCGGTCCCTCGCCGGGTTCCGCCACCGGGCCGGCCAGGGGATCGACGTGGCACGGGCCCTGTGGCCGCGGCTCACCTCGGCCCGCCAGCGGGTGGGGGCCATCCTCGTGGCCTTCGCCGTGCTCCTCGGCGCCATGGTGTGGTCGGGGAGCCGCTGGGAGCCGTCCAGTGTCGCTCCCTCCGCTCGGCCCTCGAAGGTCGTGATCTTCGGAGCCCCCAAGCTCGGGTGGGACGACATCGGCACCGGCGCCATGCCGCACCTCGACCGCCTCGCGGCGCGGGGCGCGGTCGCCGCCACCAGCGTGCGCACCATCGCCGGGCAGCCCTCGACGACCGAGGGCTACGCGACGGTCGGCGCCGGTACACGGGTTCGGGCAGGCGACGAGGGTGGCGCCGCCTTCGGCGTGGACGATCCCGTCGAAGGAGGCACGGCCGGCGACGCGCTCCTCCGGCGCACGGGCGTCGCCCCCCGGGGCGAGGTCGTGGTGATCGGTGCGCCGGCCACCATCCGGCGCAACGAGGGCCAGCACCTCTCCAGCGCCCCCGGCGCCCTGGGCGACGCCCTGCGGCGGGCGGGCCTGCGCACCGGCGTCGTGGGCAACGGTGACACCGGCGCGGCCCTGGCCCAGCGCCCACCGCTGCTTCGGCCGGCAGCCGTCGCCGTGATGGACAGCACCGGATCGGTCGACTTCGGCACCGTGAGCCCGTCCCTCCTGAGGGCGGACCGCGCCGCGCCGTTCGGCGTTCAGGCCGACCGGCGGGCCTTCATGGAGGCGGTGCGGTCAACCCTCCAGCGGGCCGACGTCGTGGTGGTGGACTCGGGCGACCTCGACCGCACCTCCGAGTTCGTGGCCGTGTCCACCCCCGCCCAGGGCGCTCGGGCCAGGCGGGCGGCCCTGGCCGCCACCGACATGCTGCTGGGGCAGGTTGCTGCCGCAGCCGGCCCCGACGCGCTGCTCCTGGTCGTGTCCGTGGCCCCGCCCGCCAAGCGCTGGCGCCTCACGCCCATGGTGGCCAGTGGTGCCGGGGTCCGTCCCGGTTACCTCCATTCCCTGTCCACCCGCCGCCTCGGGGTCGTCACCCTCACCGATCTCGCTCCCACCGTCCTGGCCTCCCTCGGTGCGCCGGTGCCCGAGGGCATGATCGGGCAGGCCCTGCGGTACCACCCGGGCGAGGTCGACCTGGGCCGGCTGCGCCTGATCGACCGTGACGCCGCCGTCCGCGAGGGCATCTACTTCCGCCTGACCATCACCTACATCGCGATCCAGGCCCTGGTGTACCTGCTGGCCGCTCTCGCCTTCTGCCGCCTGGGCGGGGCCGGAAGGGTCGCCGGAGCGCTGCGCTGGACGGTGCTGGCGGTCAGCGCCTGGCCCCTCGCCACCTTCGTGCTGCGGGCCGTGCCCAATGTGGGTGCCCTGGGGGCCGCCGCCGTTCCCCTGCTCGTGGCCATCGATGCCGCCATCGTCGCCCTGGCCCTGAGGGCCCGGCGCCGCCCCCTGGCTCCGCTGGCCTGGGTCTGCGGTGCCACCGTCGTCCTCCTCGTCCTCGACGTGGCCACCGGCGCCCGACTGCAGACGTCCAGCCTCCTCGGCTACTCGCTCCACACCGCGGCCCGCTTCACCGGCTTCGGGAACACCGCCTTCGCCGCCCTCGCCTCCACCACCATCATCGCCGTGGCCCTCCACGTGCACCATGCGCCGCGCCGGCGGGAGGCGTTGGTGAGTGCTGCCTGCGTGTTCGCTCTCGTGATCGTGGCCGACGGGGCGCCGGCGCTGGGCTCCGACGTGGGGGGGATCCTCACCCTGGTGCCCGTCTTCGGCCTCACCCTGCTGGCCCTGTGCGGGCGCCGCCTGACCTGGAAGGCGGTGGGCATCGCCGTGGCCGTGACCCTCGGCGTCCTGGTGGTGGCCATCGGCATCGACCTGCTGCGTCCTCCTGGGTCGCGGACCCACCTCGGGGCCCTGGTCGCGCGAGTGAGCGAGCAGGGTTGGGAGCCGCTCACCACGACCATCAACCGCAAGATGGCGGCCAACCTCCGTACCTTCCGTTCCCCCTGGACCTGGACCGTCCCGATCGTCGCCTTCTACATGCTCTACGTGCTCGGCTTCGCCCGCGGCTGGTCACAGCTGTTGCCGCCCCGCTCCGCCGTCCGGGCCGCCGTGGTGGGGGTGCTGGCCGCCGGGGTGCTGGGCTACGCCGTCAACGACTCCGGCGTGGTCGTCACCGCGCTCGTCTTCGTCTACATCGGGCCGTTCCTCACCCTCCTGGCCCTCGAGCGCGAGGGTGGCGGGCCCGTGCTGCAGCCTGCTTCGGGCCCCCGGCCGGGGCCGTTGCCGGGGGCGCCCCCGGCGCCGGTGGAGGTGGTCGTGGCCGGCACCGCTCCGTGACCGTCGCTCTGGCCGGCACCGCCGGGTTCCTGACCGCCCGCCTGTGGTGGCTGCTGCTGCGCCCTGCCTTCGCCGCTCCGGTGCTCCAGCGGGAGAACTACCGCGGACATCTGGTCGCCACCGCCGCCGGCGTCGTCCTGCCTCTCTCCCTCCTGCTCGTCGAAGCCGGCCGGGCTCTGGCCGGCGCCGCCGGCATCGGCGACGCCGGCGGACCGCCGCCGGCCCGCGTGGTCGTCACCCTCGTGGTCCTCGGCATGGCGCTGGTGGGCGTGTTCGACGACCTGGCCGGCTCCGGCGACGCTCGCGGCTTTCGGGGCCACCTGGCCTCCCTCGCCCGGGGCCGCCTCACCACCGGCGGCGTCAAGGTGCTGGCCGGCGCCGCCGTGGCCCTGGTGGCGGTGGCCCCCGCGGCCGGCGCCTCCCTGGGCCGCCTCCTGGCCGACGCCGCCCTGGTGGCCCTGGCCGCCAACGTCGGGAACCTCTTCGACCGGGGCCCCGGGCGGGCGATCAAAGCGGGGTCGGGCGCGTTCGTGGTGCTCGCCGTGGTCACGGCCGGGTCGGGCGCCCTCACCGGGGTGGCGGTCGTCGCCGGCGCCGCCCTGGCCCTGCTCCTCGACGACCTTCACGAGCGCGTCATGCTCGGCGACGCCGGGGCCAACGCCCTCGGCGCCGCCGTCGGTGCCGGCGTGGTCGTCGCCTGCGCCCCCGCCACTCGCAACCTCGTCCTCGTCGTGGTCGTCGTGCTCAACCTGGCCGGCGAGATGGTGTCGTTCGGCAAGGTGATCGACAGCGTGGCGCCCCTGCGGGCCCTCGACCGCGCCGGCCGCGTCCACCGCGGAGGAACCGGGGGGCGGTAAGGTGGTCGCCCGTGGCGAAGCACATCTTCGTGACGGGGGGCGTGGCCTCGTCGTTGGGCAAGGGGCTCACGGCCTCCTCCCTCGGGCGGCTTCTGAAGAGCCGGGGCCTGCGGGTCACGATGCAGAAGCTCGACCCGTACATCAACGTGGACCCGGGCACGATGAACCCCTTCGAGCACGGCGAGGTCTTCGTGACCGAGGACGGCGGCGAGACCGACCTCGACCTCGGCCACTACGAGCGGTTCATCGACGAGAACCTGCACC
>PJQG01000064.1:14786-16494 GCA_002861595.1 Actinomycetota bacterium | reverse complement strand
TGGTCTCTTTGTTCCAGGGATGGTTGGGAGATATCGGGTTCCCCGCCGGGTCCGTTCGGTACGGCACGCCGTCGTCCTCCCACCCCTCGTAGTAGGAGTGCTCGACGAACTCCTCCATGCCCATGTTGATGTGGTGCAGGTTGGTGGTGACGAGCTCGCCGTCGATGACGACGCCAGGGGTCGCCCACCGGCGTTCGCCCCACTCGGCCGCACCGGCGTAGGTGCCGTCGTAGGCGAAGGGGTCGTCCCACATCCCGTTGTCGATGAGGTTCTTCGGGCGGGTGCCGACCTGCTTGTACCGCGGGTCGGCGTCGTAGAAGAACTCGGTGATGTCGTCCCAGATGAACACGCCCCGCTTGGCGTAGTCGAGTGTGCGGATGATGCGCAGCTGCGTCTCGTTGAGCACCTGGAGCGACACCGTCGTCGAAAGCCCGCCCGGCACGACGGTCTGGGGGTGCGGGTACTTGCCGTAGAGGATGGCGTAGGCCTCCTTGGGGGGCCGCGTCATCTGGAGTCCCTCGAGGTAGAGCTTGCCGGTCAGCGGGTTGAACGCCGTCATCAGCTCGGCCATGGTGCGAAAGCCGTGAGCGCCGGGGTGGCGCGTCTCGGTCTTCTTGGCCCGCTCCCACAGCGCCGGGTTGGTGCGCTCGACCACCACCTGCGAGAAGTCCGGCCCGGCGAGCAGGTAGAGATGCACGGGGTTGTCGACCTGGAAGTCGAGGGCGAGCTGGATGTTGCGCAGGGCGAGGCCCATGGGTGGTACACCGATGCCGAAGGCCATCTCCATGGCCAGCGACGACGCCACCGAGTGGACCCCGCCGCAAACCCCGCACACCCGGCTGGAGATGAACATGGCGTCGCGCGGGTCGCGGCCTTTGAGGATGACCTCGTAGCCCCTGAAGAGGGTGCCGATGGAGTGGGCCTCGAGGACGCTGCGCTGCTCCAGGTCGACGACGCAGTGGAACGCCAGGGCGCCGGCGACCCGGGTCACAGGGTCGAGGTTGACGTCCTTGACGTGGCCGTTGCCGGCCAGGAGCTTCTCTATCTTGGACCGGTCGACGTCGCGGGTCTGGTAGGCGTACGGGTCGCCCACGCCCTCCTTGAGCCGGGCGTTGCCCGCTGCGTCGAACTCGACCGGCAGGTTGTGAAAGCACATCCGCAGCTACTCCTGGTCGTCCTGGACGGGGGTCTCGAACCCGTCGGCCTGGGCCGACAGGCCCGGCCGCTGGTAGGTGCCGCGCTTGCGAGCCTCCTCGGCCCTGCGGTCGGGCAGCATCTGCGCGTACTCCTTGCCGTATGCCGCCTCCGGCGGGACGACGTAGCCACTGGCGTACTTCTCCTCGTCTTTCTCGTTGCGCCCGGGGAGCTCCGAGCGGAAGTACTGGATCCGGGTGTAGAAGTACTCGAACGTGCGGTGGAAGACGGTGACGTTGTCGTACTCCGGTGCCCAACCGCTGGGCACGGTGTCCCGCCAGCGAGGCTCGCGGTTGCGCTCGAGCTGGGTGACGCGACGCAGGGGCTTGGTCAGCGCCCCGTGGAACCGGGACAGCGTGGTCGCCGGCGTGGTCTGGGGCGGGCGCTTGTAGAACGGGGTGAACTTGTCGGGGAACCCGGGCGACATGCAGCCGATGCAGGCACCGCCGGCCACCATGCACCCGCCCTTGCCGTTGATGAAACCGCGCTCGGTGATGTGGCAGTTGACCACCGG
>PJQG01000064.1:6260-14771 GCA_002861595.1 Actinomycetota bacterium | reverse complement strand
CTCGGCCAGGCACTCCTTGCCGCCGAACTCGCGGGCGAAGTTCCCCTCTTCGTACCACGCCCCCCGGGGGCAGTGCAGGTGCACCGTGTCGCCGAACTGCCAGGCGGGACGGCCGAGCTCGTCGAAGTCGGGCAGGGGCCCCTGGCCGTTCATGTACTTGAGCAACAGGGTCACCGTCTCGGTGAAGTCGTCGCCGATGGGCGGGCAGCCCGGGACGTTGACAACAGGCAGGCCCAGCGCGCTGCGGTAGTCCTTGCCCAGGAAGTCCATCATGCTCATGGCGCCGGTCGGGTTGCCGATCGAGGACGGGATGCCGCCCCACGTGGCGCACGTGCCGATGGCGATGGTCACGGCCGCCGTCGGTGCCAGGCGGCGCACCCACTCCGGCGTCGAGCGGCGCTGTCGCTGGTCGGCGGGCGCAAACGTGGGCAAGGAGCCCTTGGCCGCGAACGGCTCGGCGCCCACGGTGAGGTTCTCATCGGTGATCGAGCCCTCGTACACGATGATGAACGGGGCGTCGAGGGCGCCGGCCTCGGCCTGCTCCAGTAGATGCGTGAAGTGGTCGCCGGACTCCATCTGGAACTGGTAGTGGTGCAGGATCATCACTGGCACACCCGGCAGGGCTCCGGTGAGCAGCTCCTCGATCGACGGCTCGGTGGCCCCGATGGTGGAGACGGTGCAGCCGTCACAGCTCATCCCCGGCAACCAGAACACGTAGACCTTCTTGAGCGGGCCGAGGGTGTCCATCCGCCCGCCGGTCTCGAGCAGCCGCTGGTGGAGCTCGGCGCTGTGCGCACCGGCGACGTTCCCCATCTGGTTCGGCAGCGATCGGCTGATCTCACCTTCCAGCGGCACGTCCACCCGCGCCTGCATCGGTACCGAGATCATGTTCTCCATGAGGCTCCCCTAGCCGCCCTGTCGGCGTGGTCGCTGCCTCCGCCCCGAGGCGGCGTGCAATGCGTCGATCGTCTCACGGAGGGATGTCGTAAGCACCGCGCCCCGCTGGTTCAGGTCCTTGGTCTGGTGCTCGACGGTCCGCAACCCAACCGTGATCTTCTCGAACCAGTGGCGAATGCTCTGCAGCGACTTCACGACCAGGAACAACCCGACGAGGAGGACGCCGAGCAGCGCCCACGCGCCGAGCACCGACAGGACCGTCAGAAGGGTGGTCACGAGAACCGACCGCCCAGTCCCGGTGACACGGAGCTGACTCTCGGTCGGGCCGCAGCGGCACCACGGGGAAGCCCGCGGACGGCGTCGGCGAGCTGCCCGGCAACGAGCTCGAGCTGGGCGAAGGCGTCGATGTCGGACACGTTCTCGGCGAGGTGGACCGCCGCGTCACGCGACATCTCGGCCAGCCGACGGGTCTGTTTCACCACGCGCAGCACGAGGAAGACGAACTTCACGACGAGCACGACCAGGAGCCAGGACACGACCAGCCCCACCCACGCGAGGACCTCCACAGCTGCTGTCTCTACCCCTCGGCAGCGGCGAGCTCGCCTGCCGCCGCCTGGGTGGCACGCTGCATCCCCTCGAGGTGCCCGGCGAGGCGGCTGGTTCCCTCGTCGACGACGTCGAGCGCGGCCGAGACCTCGGCCATGAAGGCCCGCATCTGCGTGACGAAGAACACGACCGCCACCAGCGCGCCGACGAGAGTCACGCCGAGGACAGCTGCCGTGGCCACCACCAGCGTCACCACGCTAGGAGCTCTTGTCGTCCTGCTGCTCGGAGCCGCCCACCCAGCCCTGCACCTTGTCGGCCACGGCGGTGAGCGGCGCGGCCACGACGGCGCCGATGCCGGTCCGCTGGGCGGCGCGGGCCGCATCCCGGATTGCCGTCAGGTCCCGGTTCGTCTGCTCCAAACCCCACAGCGCGACGGTGTTCTGGGCAATCTGCTTGGCCGCCGCATGGGTACGCGCCGCGTGCCGGTCGATGCTCTGAAGAGCAGCGATGACGAGGCCGAACAGCACTGCCACGACAACCACCACGACCGACGCGACGGTCAGAGCCAGCCACCACAGGTCTTCGCTCTCGATGCCTTACTGTACCGAGAACCGCTCCGGGCGTTACACCGCCTCGGTCAGGTTTCCTCGTCGGGCGACCGGTGCCGGTCTCGGAACGCGTCGAGAAGCGCGGCGCGGGCATCGGGGGAGACCGGGCCCGGGTTGATCGCTCTGGCCAGAGCGATCGTCACCTCGATCTGGTGGAGGTAGCGCGGGCAGTCCGGACAGCGCTCGAGGTGGGCCAGGACGCGACCGCGGGCCCGCGGAGAAAGCTCGTCTTCGAGGAGCTCGGTGACCGATTCGACGCACTGTCGGCAGGTGAGCCATGGATGCAGACCAACCAAGGCCAACGCCTTCATCAGCATGCCCCGGAGGCGCCGCTCAGCGCCCATCGAAGTACTCCTCGATGGCATTTCGCACACGGGCTCGGGCGCGGTGCAGCAGCACTCGCTGGTTTGTCTCGGTGAGGCCCAGCGCTTCACAGACCTCAGCCGAGGTCCAGTGCCGGAGGTCTCGAAGCTCGAACACGGCTTGCTGCCCCGAAGGCAGGGCCTCCACGGCACGCTCGACCACTGCGAGCGTCTCGCTCGCCAACAGCCAGTCCTCGGGAAGCTCGTCCCACTGGTTCGGGGGCGACGACCAGTACCCCCGTGGCGGGCCGTCGAAGCGAGCGGGGTCAACGACGAACCCCCCGTCGGCATCGTCCTCGGCCTCGGTGGACAACTGGACGTTCCGCCGCTCCGCGAGCCCCGACGACTTCGCCCTGTTGACGAGTATCCGGAAGATCCAGGTTCTCAGGGAGGACCTTCCCTCGAAGGAGCCCAACCCGCGCACGACCCCCAGCCAGGTCTCCTGCACGACCTCCTCGGCAATGGCCCGGGTCGGCGCGTACAGCAGCGCCAGGCGCAGCATGGCGGGGGTGTGCTCGTCGATGAGCGACTCGAAGGCCCGCTCGTCGCCGCGACGCAGCGCGTCGAGGAGGGAGACGTCGCCCGAACCCGGTGGTGTGTCGCCCTGTGCCGCGATGGGCTCGTCGTCAGCCACGGCGCCCGCGTCGGCGATGGCGGCACGTCCGGTGTAACGGAAGGCACCCCGACCGAGACTGTAGGAGATGTGGCTCGCCGCTCACGGCACGGGTCCCGCGCCCTGGAGATGCACGACCGGGTGAGTCCCCACGGCGGCCACGTTAGTAACGGCGTCTCCGCGCATCGACCGGCTCTCGGGCGCATGTAGGGAGGAACAGTGGATATACAGTTCGAGTTCGTGCCCGCCCTGCTCGCCGGGCTCATCGCCGGGACGATCATGGAGGGCCCGGTGTACATGCAGAAGGCCTTCGGCCTCCCGGTGAAGCAGAACATCTTCAGGACCTGGGGGCAGAACCTGTTGAGGGTCCCCGGCGCTGCTGGGTACGCCGCCGGCTTTCTGTTCCACGAGGGCGTTGCCGTTTTCGCCGCGGTGCTCTATGCCCTCTTCTTCGACCTCGTCGGGGTCGACGGCAACCTCTGGCTGTGGGGGCTGATCGGCGGGCTGATCCACCTCACGATCGCGGGGCCGGTCGTCGCCATCATCCCGTCGCTCGATCCGGAAACCGGCGTCATCGGCGGACAGGGCCTGGCATACCGAAAGTACGGAGCACTCGACGTGGGTACGTCCGTCGTTGGGCACCTCATGTTCGGGCTCTCCACGGCGATCCTCTACGGCCTCTTCCATAGCCAAGGGGGCTCGACTCTCATCTTCTAGCCCCGTGGCACTCGGTGGCGGCGACGGCGACGAAGACCGCCGGCGCCATCGAAGAGATCCTCCAGCCGACCGGGTCGACGAGCGAGCTCTCCGCCTGCCTCGACGTGGCGTGAACGGGGACGGGGGTCCGCCACGTTCAGCGGGCCAGAGGTTTCGGTCCAGGTCGGCCGGCGGTAGGAACAGAGATCCGATCTACGAGAGCTGACAGCATTGCCGTGAGCGAGGTGGAACAAGCCTCGCCGGAGCCCGACAGCTACGTGTGTGAGCGCGTTCGGCGGGCCTTGGCCGCCGATCCGCGCGTCGGTGAGCTCGGCATCACCGTTCGCGTCGTCGGGCGCCGGGCCTTCGTCTCCGGCAGCGTCGCCACCCCGGAGCGGCGGCAGGCCATCTCGACCGTGGTCACGGAGGTCCTCCCCGCGTACGAGGTCCAAAACGACGTCGCCGTCACGCCGCTGGAGCCTGGCTCGGAGATCGAGATGCTGGGGTGATCCGCGTCGCTGCCGTCGGGGACGTCCACGTCGGGGCCGACTCGGTCGGCCGGGTGCGCCCCCACCTCGAGCAGGTCGCCGGCGAGGCCGACCTCCTCCTCCTCGCCGGTGACCTCACCCGCGTGGGGGAGCCGGAGGAGGCCGCCGTGCTCGTGGAGGAGCTGCGGGGCGCCGACGTGCCCGTCGTCGCGGTGCTCGGCAACCACGACTACCACGCCGGGCAGGAGCAGGTTGTGGCCGGAATGCTCGAGGATGGCGGTGTACGGGTGCTGGAGGGGGAGGGCGTCGTCGTGGAGACCCGGAGCGGTCCAGTCGGCGTGGCCGGCGCCAAGGGCTTCGGTGGAGGCTTCGCCGGCGCCTGCGGCAGCGACTTCGGCGAGCCGTTGATGAAGGCCTTCGTCAGGCACACCCGTGCGGTCGCCGACGGCCTCGAGAAGGCGCTGGCCGGCCTCGCCGCCGACGTGCGCATCGCCCTCCTGCACTACGCCCCGACCGAGACGACCCTGCAGGGCGAGCGACTCGAGATCTATCCGTTCCTCGGGAGCTACCTGCTCGGCGAGGCGGTCGACCGCGCCGGCGCCAGCGTCGTCCTCCACGGCCACGCCCACGCCGGGACGGAGAAGGGGTTCACGCCGGGCGGGATCCCGGTGCGCAACGTGGCCCAGCCCGTCCTGCGACGGCCGTACAACGTCTACTGCTTTACCGCCGGGGGCGAAACGGGCTGTGATGGCGCGAGCCGAGCGTGAAGGAGGATGCGTGCCGGGTGAGCAAGAGCGCCTGACGGCGGTGGTCACCACCCTGAAGCGGGCGGCCGCCGCCCTCCGCGACGCCGGCGTGCCCTTCGCCGTGGCAGGGGGCCTGGCGTGCTGGGCGCGCGGCGGGCCCGTCAGCGACCATGACGTCGACGTGGTGGTGACACCGGACGACGTCCCCCGCGCCGTCGCCGCCCTCGAGGAGGCGGGGATGGAGCCTGAGGACCCGCCGGAGGAGTGGCTCACCAAGGTCCACGACGGCGAGGTGACCGTCGACCTCATCTTCCATCCCTCGGGGGTCGAGGTCACCTCCGAGGTCCTCGCCCGCGCCGACGAGCTGCAGGTGGAGGCGGTCACGATGCCCATCCTGCCGCTCGAGGACGTGCTCGTCACCCAGCTGCTGTCGCTCACCGAGCACCACCTGGCCTACGAGGGGCTGATCGAGGCCGCCCGCGCCGTGCGCGAGCAGGTGGACTGGGCGTCGGTCCGCCGCCGCACCGAAGACTCACCCTTCGCCCGCGCCTTCTTCACGATGACCGAGGGCCTCGGCGTGGTCCCCCTCGAGCCCGCCGGCGATCGGCGCTGATCGGCGTCAGCGGCGGGCTGGCCGCCGTCGTGCTGGCGGCCGGCGCGGGGACGCGCCTTCGCCCCCTCACCGACGTTCGCCCCAAGGCACTCTGCCCCGTGGGCAACGTGGCCCTCGTGGACCTCGCCCTCGACCACGTCCGGGCGCTCACGCCCCGCGTCGCCGTCAACGTCCACCACGGCCGGGCCCTGCTCGAGGCCCACCTGGCCGGGAAGGTGCACCTCTCGGTGGAGGAACCGCAGCTCCTCGGCACGGCTGGTGCCCTCGGCCGGCTGCGGGACTGGATCGACGGGCGTCCCACCGTCGTGGTGAACGCCGACGCCTGGCACCGCTTCGACCTCTCGTGCCTGTTCGCCGGGTGGGACGGCGAGCGCGTGCGCCTTCTCGTGGTCGAGGACCTCGGCCGGGGCGACTTCGGGCGGTGGCGCCACTGCGGCGCCTCCGTCATGCCGTGGTCGGAGGTGCGACGGCTGCCGGCCGCCCCCGCCGGGCTGTACGAGGCGTGCTGGGGCCAGCGGTGGGAGGGGGGCCGGCTGGAGCTGGTGCCCCGCTCCGGCCCGTACTTCGACTGCGGCACCCCACCCGACTACCTCGCCGCCAACCTCGCCTCCTCCGGGGGGCGCAGCGTCGTCGGGGCCGGCGCCCGCGTCGAGGGTGAGCTCGTGCGCTCGGTGGTCTGGCCCGGCGGGGTCGTGCGCCGCGAGGAACGCCTGGTCGAGTGCATCCGCGTGGGGGAGACGATGACGGTCCGGGGCTCGATGGGTGCCCGTCCGAGCGGTGGGTAGGAGGAGGTCATGAGCAACCCGCAACAGCCAGAGATCCGTCGCAGCGGTCGCGGAGAGGTCGTCCAGGACGCGGTGAAGACCCGTCACGGTGGGCCCACCGATGAGACCGGCAACACCGGCCCCGTCCCCGAGGACAACCAGCCGGGCCACCACCCTGAGGTCGACCAGGACAAGCCCACCGCCGTTCCCGAGGCGTACCAGGCCCCGGAGTAGCTCCGGCTGTCGGGCGGCCTAGTCTCGCCCCCGTCGGGGCCGGGCTGACTGGCGCGGTGCCAGCCGGCGTCGTCGGCGTGCGCTCGACGTACCCGGCCGGCGGCCCACCATCACCCGCCGACATGGCGCCGGGCCAGTGACGCGCCTTGCCGGGAATCGCACGCCTTCGACGGCAAAAAGCGACGCATACCGCCGGTTTCCGCGGTCAAAGCTCCAGCGGGGCCGTTCTCGCGCCCCTCTCGGCGCAGAACGTCAGTCGCCGTGCTTGTGGGGGCTCGTCTCCGGGTCGGTGTCGAAGCCGTGGCCCAGGAGCTGGCCGGGCTTCTTGGCGTCGGCCAGGGCATCCTCACTGGTGATGCCGGTGCCCTCGCTGGGGCGACCCTCGTCGTCCACGGTGGTCACGACCTTGATCTCGTTCCCCGCGCCATCCCAGATGGAGTGTTCCAGCAGCTCACCCTCCGGTGTCTGCTGCCCCTGCAGTTCGTGCTCACCCTCCCGCATCGGCTGCGGCGTCTCGTCACCCATCGTGTCCTCCTCTTTCTCCCAATGTTCCCCAGTGCAGTACCCCTCGGGGAGTGGGTTCAACCGACGAGAACGGCGGCGGGGCGCTGGTACGGTGACCGAGGATGGTCGCCTCCCTCTCGTCGCTGCGTTCGCGGCGCTGGTTCGTGCCGGTGGCGATCCTCGCCGGCGTGCTTCTCGTCGTCGTGCTGCCCCTCATCGGGTCCTACAACGGCCTGGTCGACAGGGAGGCCGCAGCCGACCAGTCCTTCGCCGACCTCGACGCTCAGCTGCAGCGCCGCAACGACCTGATCCCCAATCTCGTCGCCGCCGTGAGGGGCATCCTGAACCAGGAACAGGCGGTGTTCGGCGAGCTGGCCCGCGCCCGGGCGGCCTACTCCGGCGCGACCACCCCCGAGCAGAGGTTCGCCGCCTCCAACCAGATCGAGGCGGGACTGGGCCGGCTGCTGGCCATCGTGGAGAACTTCCCCCAGTTGCGCAGCAGCGAGAACGTACGGGACCTGCAGGTCCAGCTCGAGGGTACGGAGAACCGCGTGGCCCAGGCCCGGCGCGACTACAACGGCGCGGTGACGGGCTACAACGCCGGCATCCGGCGCTTTCCCCGCAGCCTGGTGGCTGGCATCTTCGGATTCGACCGCAAGCCGCTGTTCCAGGCCAACGCGGGAGCACGGGAGGCCCCCCAGGTCGACCTCGGCAACACTCCCACCACCACGCCGTCGACCGCACTTCGGTGAGCACCCGCCGGCGGCGGCCCGGCTCGCCGGCGGTGGCGGCGGCGGTGGTCGCGTTGGTGGCGGTCGGCGTCGCGCTGGCCTTCTTCGCTGCCGGTCCCGGCCTCGCCGCCCAGGCCTTCCCGGAGTTCACCGCTCCGGTCGTCGACGCCGCCGGGGTGGTGCCCGACCAGATCGAGTCGCAGGTGAGTGCCGCGCTCGAGGACTACCGGAGGCGTTCGGGCAACCAGGTGGCGGTGGCCGTGGTGCGCACGACGGGCCGGCGCTCGCTGGAGGACTACACCATCGACCTGGCCCGCGACTGGGGCGTGGGTGAGAAGGGGAATGACAACGGGGTCTTGTTGCTGATCGCCACCGAGGACCGAAAGCTGCGCATCGAGGTCGGGCGGGGCCTGGAGGGCACCCTGACCGATCTCCAGTCCGGCCGCATCATCCGCCAGCGGCTGGTCCCCCGGCTTCGGGAAGGCGACTTCGGTGGCGCGGTGACGCAGGGCACCGCCGCCATCCGCCAGGAGCTCGGCGACACCGAGGTGGGCCCGCTCCCGCCCGTGGCCGAGGAGGACCCGGGCTCCGAAGGGGGCGGCTCGGCGTGGTCGTTGCTGCTCCTGCTGCCCGTGGTGGGCCTCGCCCTGCTCGGCTCAGGGCGCCGTCGGCGCCGGTTCGGCGGCGGGTTCGGCGCGCCGATCTTCTG
>PJQG01000064.1:0-6111 GCA_002861595.1 Actinomycetota bacterium | reverse complement strand
CGCGACCACCGGCGGGTGGCCGAAGCCGTCGACGCCGCCGAGGCGATCACCGGGCTGCAGTTCTGCGTGTGCCTCGGACCGGCGGAGGGCGACGCCCGGGCTCATGCCGAGGCCCTGTTCGTCCAGGCCGGGCTGCACCTCCGCCCCGCCGTGCTGCTCCTGGTGGCCCCCGAGCAGCGCCGGGTGGAGGTAGTGACCGCTCCAGCCGTGCGGGGCCGCGTACCGGACGCCGCCTGTGCCGACGCCGTCGCCGACATGACGAAGCACTTCGCTGGCGGCGACCTGGCCGGCGGCATCGTCGCCGGCGTGGGGCGATTGGCCGCGGTCGCCGGCCCTGGAGTGGCCGGCGCGGGCGACGGCGAGCTCCCCGACATCATGGGCGGCGGCTGAGCGGTGCCGGCCGCGCTGGTCTCGCGGTCCACCAAGCGAGTGGCCTCGGCGCTGGTCGACAACGTCTCCACCGTCGTCCTCGGCAAGCGCGACCAGGTCCTCCTCGTCGTCGCCGGCCTGCTCTCCGGCGGCCATGTCCTGCTCGAGGACGTTCCGGGGGTGGGCAAGACGCTGCTGGCCAAGAGCCTGGCCCGCTCGCTCGGCGGAGACGCGGGCCGCGTGCAGGGAACGGCCGACCTGATGCCGACCGACATCACCGGGGTGAACGTGTTCGACCCCCGCACCCATGACTGGGAGTTCCACCCGGGGCCCATCTTCCACAACGTCGTCCTGCTCGACGAGATCAACCGAGCCACGCCCAGAGCGCAGTCCGCCCTCCTCGAGGCCATGGCCGAAGGACAGGTGACGGTGGACGGCGTGGCCCATCGCCTGCCCTCGCCGTTCTTCGTCATCGCCACCCAGAACCCTCAGGGCGACCTCGGTACCTTTGCCTTGGCCGAGGGCCAGTGCGACCGGTTCGCGCTCGTCGTGTCGCTGGGGCTGCCCGGTCGCGAGGCCGAGCGCGCCGTGCTCCGGGGTGAAGGAGGGCTGCCGACCCTCGAGGATCTGAAGCCTGTCGTCGACGGGCCCGAGCTGGTGGAGGCGGTCAGGGAGGTCGACGGCGCCCACGTCGCCCCGGCGGTGAGCGATTACGTGCTCGACGTGGTCGACGCCACCCGCTCGCATCCGGACCTGGAGCACGGCGCCAGCCCGCGCGCGGCCCGGGCGCTGCTCCAGGTGGCCAAGGCCCATGCCGTGCTCGTGGGGCGCGACTACGTGGCTCCCGACGACGTCAAGGCGGTGGCCGGACCCGTCCTCGCCCACCGGGTGGCGGCGGTGTCGAGACGGGGCACCGGCGACGCCCACCGCCTCGTCGCCGATCTGCTCGCCGGCGTCCCCGCGCCCGCCGTCTGACACCGCTGCCGTGAGCCTGCTCCGCGTGGCCACCCCGGCGTCGGGCGGCACTCGCCACCTCCAGTTCACTCCCGGCACCGCGGTCACCCTGGCTCTGGCCTACCTGGCGTGGGAAGCGGCGCGCATGACGGGCTCACGCCTCGGCCTGTTCGTGTGCTTCGCCTCGCTCGCCACCCTGCTCCTGGACCTGGGGGTGGCCTTCATCGTCACCCGCCGGGCTCGCTTCCGCGCCACGGTCCAGCCCACCGACGGCGTGGTCGGCGACGAGGCGACCGTGTGCCTCTCGGTCAGCGGGACGCGCTCTGCTCTCCGCATCCGCGTGGGCCCGTCGGCGCCCGCCCACGTGGCTCCCCCGGGGACCGGTCCCCTGACGCTGTGCGCCGGTTCACGCGGCGTCATCTCCGTCCTGGAGGTCGAGGCCGTGAGCCTTGGTTGGTGCGGCCTCGTGGGCTTTCTCCGCCGGGGGGAGGTCGAGCTCGCACGCCCCTTCGCCGTCGGCCCCCGCCCGGTGCAGCCCGCGCAGTCCTTTCCCGACCTGGCCCGGAGCGCCGGTGAGGAGGTGGCGGTGCCCGCGGCCACCGGCGACATGGTCCGCGGCGTGAGGGACTACGTGCCGGGGGACCGCCTCCGCCTGGTGCACTGGCGGGCCACGGCGAGGCTCGGCGCCCTCGTGGTCAAGGAGGTCGAGGAGACCACGGCTCCTACCGTGGTCGTGGCGCTGCACCTGGCCGATTGGTCGGCCGCGGCCGAGGAGGCGACCGCCCGGGCGGCCTGGTACGTCGGCGAGGCCCGACGCCGCGGATGCACCGTGATCCTGGCCACGAGGGACGCAAGCGGCCCCGTCACCGGGTCGGTGGGCTCGTCGTCGGACCTGAACTGGCGCCTGGCCCGCGCCGTCGTCGGTGCCCCCGAGCTCCCCGCCGGTGGCGCCAACCGCGGCCCCGTGCTGCTCGTCACCGCCGAGGGCGACGCGTGGCGCTGACGGCGGCGGCAGCGGTGGCCCTCGCCGCTGCGATGACCGCCGCCGCCGCCGGGAACGTCGCCATTGCCGGGCGGGAGGTGCCCACCGCCGTCTACCTCCTCGCCCTCGGCCCAGGGCTTGTGGTCTCGGCCCGCCGGCCGGGACCGCCACCGCTCCGCCTCCCGGGACCGGGACAGCTCCTGGTGGGCTTCGGCGGGCTGGCCGTCGTCTCCTCCGGCACCGGTTTTGCTCTGGCCCGGCTGGACCTCGTCGGTTCGCTGCTCCTCCTGGCCGTCATCCCGTTGAGCCTCCTGTGGCCGAGGCCGCCCGCCCTGCGCCTGTGCGTGTTCCTCGCCGTGGGAGCTCTGCTCGCGTCCGGAGCGTCCCTCGAACGCGCCCCGTTGCAGATCGCGGCCGTGGTGGCCGGCGCCGCGGTCGCCCTCGTCATCACGGCCCGGTTGTCACTCGGCTCGGTGCCGAGGCTCGCCGCCCCTTCCGTGCCGCCGGCTCCGCGCATCACCGGCGAGGCGGTCACCGTCCTCGCCATCGCCCTCCTCGCCGGCCTCGTGGCCAGCACGTTGATCTCGCCTCCCTCCGCCCGCGGCGCCGCCACCGGTGCCGGCCGGCGCCAGGCTGAAGGTCGCCCGCCGGCGCCCGCCGGCGACGCCGTCATGCGCTTCTCCGACACGCTGGACATCGCCGGCGGCCGGCCGGCGGGGGGCAACGAGAAGCTCTTCCGCGTGGCCGCCGACGGGCCGGACGTGTGGCGGGCGCAGACCTTTTCCGGCTGGGACGGAAGGACGTGGAGCACCGAGCCGCTCCTCGACGGCGGCTACCGCTCGCCCGGTCCCCGAGTGGTCGTGCCCCACGGCGCCTCCGCGATCCCTGGTGAGCAGTTCCGCCAGCAGGTGACGGTGGAGGCGGCGCGGGCAGAGGTGTTCGTGGGCGCCCCTGAGCCGCTGTTCTTCTTTCCGCCGGGCGGGGCGCGGGTGACGGGCGACGGGACCGTGCGACCGGAGCCGCCCCTGGGCCGGAACGCCACCTACGCGTTGGAGAGCCGGCGCTCCCGCCCCTCGCCGGCGATGCTGCGGGCCGAGTCCCGGCGCATCGGGCTGCCCCGTGACCCAGGGGCCGAACAGCGCGGCCCGGCGCCGTCCGTCTCGCCCCGGGTAGGGGCCCTCGTCGCATCCGTCACAGCCGGGGCCCCGACCGGCTACGACAAGGTCGTGGCTCTCCGGCAATGGCTGAGCGGCCACGTCAGGCTCGAGACCACGTCGCGTCCCCTGCCCGAGGGCGTCGATGCCCTGGAGCGCGTGCTCTTCACCGATCGGGCCGGATCGCCGGAACGGGTCGCCACCGCCATGGCCCTCATGGTGCGCTCCCTCGGGATCCCATCCCGCCTGGCCATCGGCTACCTGCCGGGGGAGCGGTCCCTGTTCGGACGTGAGTACGTGGTGCGGGCCGACGACGCCCACACGTGGGTCGAGGTCATGATCGGGGGCTTCGGCTGGCAGCGCTTCGACCCCACCGGCCTCATCGCCCGCGCCGAGCGGGCCGACTCGCTGCTGGCGCGGCTCCGCCGCGCCCTCGCCCGCTGGTGGCCCCTGCTCGTCGCCGCAGCCGTGCTCGGCTTGGCGTGGCTGACGCACCGCATCGTTGTCCGCCGGCGCCGCCATCTGGCGCGGCCGTGGGTGACACGCTTCTTCGCCCGCCTGGTACGGGCGGGATCGAAGCGGGGACGCCCACGCCAACTGCACGAGACGCCGTGCGAGTACACCGCCGCGCTGGTGGCGTCGGTCCTGCCCGACGAGCGCCTGGTGAAGGTCGGCGAGCTCGTCACCGCAGCCGCCTTCTCGGGGCGGGAGCCGTCGGACGAGGCCAAGGCCTGGGCCGAGGCGGTGCTCCGGGAGGCGAGGGCGAGCCGGCGACGAGAGACGACCAGTTGTGACACAGTTGGCAGATGACCGGGGCGGGAAGGACCACGCCCGTGGCCGTCGACGGGCGCCCGGGCACCCGGCAACCGAACCTGCCCGTCGCCCGGGGAACCTTGAGCGCCTACCTCCTGGAGCACCTGGCCACACCGCCCCATCCGTTGAAGGCGCCGCCGGCGCCGGCGTGCGCCTCCTGGGCGAGCGATGACCTCCAGCTGGCCCTGTACGTGTGTTACGAGCTGCACTACCGGTCCTTCGCCGGCGTCGACGAGGGTTGGGAGTGGCACCCCGATCTCCTGAGGTTCCGTGCCGAACTGGAGGTGGTCTTCGAGCGAGGGGTACGGGCTGTCGTTGCTGCCGGCGCGCCTCTTCGCCCCCGCGCCGCCGACGACGTGGAGCACCAGCTGTGGTCGCTGGCCTCGGGGGGAAAGGGGCCCTCGCTGTCGGCCTACGTCGCCGCCCAGGCCACGCTCGAACAGGTACGGGAGCTGGCCGTCCACCGCTCTGCCTACCAGCTCAAGGAGGCCGACCCCCACACCTGGGCCATCCCCCGCCTCGCCGGCGGGGCCAAGGCCGCCATGGTGGAGATCCAGGCCGACGAGTACGGCGGAGGCCGGGAGGCGGAGATGCACGCCTCGCTGTTCGCCGTGACCATGGCCGAGCTGGGGCTGGACAACAGTTACGGGGCGTACCTCGATTGGCTTCCCGGCTTCACGCTGGCCACCGTGAACCTGATCTCGCTGTTCGGGTTGCACCGGCGCCTGCGCGGCGCTCTGGTGGGGCACCTGGCCATCTTCGAGATGACGTCGGTCGTGTCCATGGGCCGCTATTCGGCGGCGCTGGCGCGCCTCGGCGTCGGCGAGGCAGGCCGGCGCTTCTACGACGTCCACGTCCTGGCCGACGCCCACCACGAGCACGTGGCCGCCCATGACATGGCCGGTCGGCTGGCCGTTGACGAGCCCGCACTGGTGGCCGACATCCTCTTCGGGGCCATGGCGGTGACGGCCGTCGAGGCCCGCTTCACCAGCGCGATCCTCGATCGGTGGGCGAGGAACGAGCCCTCGCTGCTGCGAGGGATCGAAGTTCCCTCACCGTGAGCGTGGCCGGCGACCCCTTGGCGGCGAGCTACGTGCTCCCCCTCCGCTGGCAGCAGCCCGCGTCCGTGGAGGAGCTCACGTCCTACCTGCGCCGGCTGGCGAGGGACATGGAGGTCATCGTCGTCGACGGGTCACCCGAGGAGGTGTTCGACCACCATCACCGCTTGTGGCACCCGTTCGTGGTCCACATCCCTCCCGACGCCGACCTGCAGTTCCTCTACGGGAAGGTGAACGGGGTCCTCACCGGCGTACGCCGAGCCAGCCACGACGCGGTGGTGCTGGCCGACGACGACGTGCGCTACGCCCGCTCGGAGCTGGAGCGCGTGGTTGCCGGGCTGGCGACAGCCGACCTGGTGCGCCCCCAGAACTACTTCTCACCGCTGCCTTGGCACGCCCGGTGGGACACCGCCCGATCGCTGGTCAACCGCGCCCTCGGCGGCGACTTCCCGGGCACGCTCGGGGTGCGGCGGTCGACGGTGCTGGACATGGGTGGGTACGACGGCGACGTGCTGTTCGAGAACCTCGAGCTCATGCGCACCATCGAGGCCTTCGGGGGGCGCGTGGCCGACGACCCGGGCTGCCTGGTGCGCCGGCTGCCGCCGACCACCCGCCATTTCTGGGGCCAGCGCGTCCGTCAGGCCTACGACGAGCTGGCCCGCCCCCCCCGCATGGTGGCCAGCCTGGCGCTGCTCCCGCTCGCCTCCTGGCTGGCGGCCCGCCGGCGCTTCTCCCTGCTCGGCGCCGCCATGGCCGCGACCGTCGCCCTGGCCGAGGTGGG
>PJQG01000082.1 GCA_002861595.1 Actinomycetota bacterium | reverse complement strand
CTCCTGCTCAGGGGCCGAAAGTTCGCTGACGCGGCACTAGCTGCCGGTGAGCGGGGGGACGCCCGCCATGCCGACGACCAGTGGGGCCGTTCTGGGCGAACCCGTTGGCGTAGAGGTCGGCGAAGCCGTCGCGGTTCACGTCGCCCGGCGACAGGGGAGCGACGTCCTGGAAGCCGAAGGTGGCGCCGGCTTGGGGCTCGGGATCGTCGATGCGCAGGAGAACCTCGCCGGTGCGGCCGCTGAACAGGTACATGCGCCCCTATGCCGCCAACGCTACCCCTCCAGGCGGTCTTGCAACGAGATGAGCTGTTCGCTCAGCGCCGGTGGCAGCCGGTCGCCGAACTGGGAGAAGTGCTCCTCGATTGACGGCACCTCTTGTCGCCACTCGTGCTCGTCCACCCGCAGCAGCTCGGCGAGGTCCTCGGCCGAGACGTCGAGCCCCTCAGTGGGGATGGCGCCCGCCGCAGGAAGCCGGCCGATGGCCGTGTCGATGGCCTCGCCCGCCCCGGTGGTGCGCTGGAAGACCCATTCCAGGACCCGGCTGTTCTCGCCGAAACCGGGCCACAGCCAACGGCCGTCGGCGTCCTTGCGGAACCAGTTGACGTAGAACACCTTGGGCAGCTTGTCGGCCTCGGTGGCCTCGCCCATCTCCAGCCAGTGGGTCAGGTAGTCGCCCATGTTGTAGCCGCAGAACGGCAGCATGGCGAAGGGGTCCCGGCGCAGCTTCCCAACGGCGCCGGCCGCCGCGGCCGTGGTCTCGGAAGCCATGATCGACCCGAGGAACACGCCGTGCTCCCAGTCGAACGCCTCGGTGACCAGCGGGATGACCGAGGACCGACGCCCACCGACCAGGATGGCGGAGATGGGCACGCCCGCCGGGTCTTCCCACTCGGGGGCGATGGCGGGGTCCTGGGCCGCGGGAGCGGTGAAGCGGGCGTTGGGATGGGCGGCCGGCGTTCCCTTGTCCGGCGTCCAGTCCTCGCCCTTCCAGTCGACGAGGTGGGCGGGGGGCTCGTCGGTCAGGCCCTCCCACCACACGTCGCCGTCGTCGGTGAGGGCGGTGTTGGTGAACATCGTGTTGGCCGCGAGGGTGAGGATGGCGTTGGGATTGGTGTCGTCGCCCGTGCCCGGCGCCACACCGAAGAACCCCGATTCCGGGTTGATGGCGTAGAGGCGGCCGTCGGGCCCGGGCCGCATCCAGCAGATGTCGTCGCCCACCGTCTCCACCTTCCAGCCGGGAAGGGTGGGTACCAGCATGGCGAGGTTGGTCTTGCCGGAGGCAGAGGGGAAGGCGCCGGTGATGAACCGGGTCTCGCCCTCGGGGCTGGTCAGCTTGAGGATCAGCATGTGCTCGGCCAGCCAGCCCTCGTCGCGGGCCATGACCGAGGCGATCCGCAGGGCGAAGCACTTCTTGCCGAGCAGCGCGTTGCCGCCGTAGCCCGAGCCGAACGACCAGATCTCCCGGGTCTCGGGGAAGTGGACGATGTACTTGTTGTCGGCGTTGCAGGGCCAGGCCACGTCGGCCTGACCCTCCGAGAGGGGGGCGCCCACGGAGTGCAGGCAGGGCACGAACTCACCGTCGTCGCCCAGGACCTCCAGGGCGCCCGCGCCCATGCGGGTCATGATGCGCATGTTGACCACGACGTAGGGCGAGTCGGTGAGCTCGATGCCGATGTGGGCCAGGGGCGAGCCCAGTGGGCCCATGGAGAAGGGCACGACGTACATGGTGCGTCCCTTCATCGAGCCCCGGAACAAGCCGGTGAGGGTCTCGCGCATCTCAACCGGGTCCCGCCAGTTGTTGGTGGGGCCGGCGTCGGCCTCCTCCTGCGAGCAGATGAAGGTGCGGTCCTCCACCCGGGCCACGTCGGCCGGGTCGGAGCGGGCCCAGTAGGAGTTCGGGCGCTTGGCGTCGGACAGGCGGGTGAAGGTGCCGGCGTCGACGAGGAGCCGGCAGAGACGGTCGTACTCGTCGGCGGAACCGTCGCACCATTCGATGCGATCGGGCTGGGTGAGGGCGGCGACCTCGTCGACCCAGGCGAGGAGCTTCTCGTGGTTGGTCGCCGTGTTCATGCCCCAGACAGTAGGGGGCGATCAGCTCACGGCGGTGGGGGCTCGGGCGGGGTGCCCATGTCCACCTCGGAGCCGAGGCGGCACCGAGTGGCCCGGCCCTCGGCGTCGAGGTCGAACACCACGCGCTGGCCCTGGCGGAGCATGCGGAAGATGGAGCCGGCCAGGGCGTCGGAGGCGAGGTCGTACTCGCTGCGGTCGATGTCCCGCACCACGACGCCCTCCCTGGTGCCGGGGTCGTACGACTTGATCACGCCCTGCATCGAAGCGACGCTACCCGTATGGGTGAGCTCGCCGCCGTCGACAGGCTCCGCCGCCGGCTGCCACAGCCGCCTCCGGGGGAGACCTGGATCGGTGACGACGCCGCCGTGGTGGCCGGCCCGGTCGGTGCCCTCCTGCTCAGCACGGACGCCGTGGTGGCCGGCGTCCACGCCGACCTGTCCCTGGTGGGCCTCGACGACCTCGGCTGGAAGGCGGTCGCCGCTGCGGTCAGCGACGTGGCCGCCATGGGCGGGCGTGCGAGCCACCTCCTCGTCAGCGTGTGCGGGCCGGAGGGCACCGACGTCGAGCTTCTCTACGCCGGCATTGCCGAGGCCAGCGCCGAGTACCGCTGCCCGGTGGTGGGGGGCGACCTGAGCGCCTCCTCTCAGCTCGTGGTCGTGGTGACGGTGGTGGGCGGCGCCGGCGCCCATCCTCCGGTGCTGCGCTCCGGAGGCCGTCCCGGCGACACGATCTACATCACCGGGCCGCTGGGTTCGTCCGCCGCCGGCCTTCGCCGCCTACGGTCCGGACAGGCCGCAGGTGACGACCCGCTGGTGCGGGCCCATCGGCGGCCCCGGGCGAGGCCGGCGGAGGGCGTCGCCGCGCGCCAGGCGGGCGCCACGGCGATGATCGACGTGTCCGACGGGCTGGCGGCGGACCTGCGCCACCTGGCCGACGCCTCGGCTGTGGGCGTGGTGCTCGATGAGGTCCCCGTGGCCGACGGCGCCTCGCTGGGGGAAGCCGTGGGCGGGGGAGAGGACTACGAGCTGGTCTTCACCGCCCCCGAGCGCGAGCGCGTGACGGCATCGTTCACCAGCGCCGGCCTGCGACCGCCCATCGCCGCCGGGCGCTGCACTGCGGATCCCAGCGAGCGGCTCCTGGCCGGCGAGCCGCTGCCGGAGGGCGGGTGGGAGCATTGGACGTGATGCCCGCCGCGCCCGCGGCCGCCCGCCGGCCTGTCGCCCTCACCATCGCCGGCTCCGACTCCGGCGGGGGAGCGGGCATCGCCGCCGACCTCAAGTGCTTCGAGGCCCATGGCGTGTGGGGCACCTGCGCCGTGGTCGCCGTCACCGCCCAGAACACGGTGGGCGTCCAGGACTTCGCCACCCTTCCTCCCGCTCTGGTGCGGGCCCAGATCGCCAGTGTGGCCGGCGACATCGGAGTGGACGCAGCCAAGACCGGCATGCTGGGCTCGGCCGAGCTGGTGGAGGCGGTCGCCGCGGCCGTGCGGGAGGCCGGGATCGATCGCCTCGTGGTCGACCCGGTGTTCGTGTCCAAGCACGGCGACGCCCTCCTGGCCGACGACGCTGTGGCCGCACTGGTCGCCACCCTGCTCCCGCTGGCGAAGGTGGTGACGCCCAACCTGCCCGAGGCCGGCCGGCTCGTCGGCTCCGAGGTCGACAGCCGACCGGCCATGGAGGACGCGGCGCGGGCCCTGGTCGACCTCGGCGCCGGCGTGGCGATGGTGAAGGGTGGTCACCTCGCTGGCCGCGACTCACCTGACTGTCTTCTGGCCGCGGGCGGCGAGCCGGTATGGCTGGAGGGACCACGCATCGCCGGCCGCCACACCCACGGCACCGGCTGCGTGCTCTCCGCCGCCATCTGCGCCGAGCTGGCTCGGGGCATGGACCCCCTCGATGCCTGCGTGGCGGCCAGGCACTTCTGCCGGCGGGCCATCGCCGCCGGCGTCGACCTCGGATCCGGCGTCGGCCCCGTCGACCCCGGCTGGCAGCGGGAGATCTAGTGGACGGCTTTGGTGATCTTGCCGGCCCGGATGCAGGAGGTGCACACGTGCATCCGCTTGGCCGTGCCGTTCACCATGGCACGGACGCGTTGGATGTTCGGGTTCCAGCGCCGCTTGGTGCGACGATGCGAGTGACTGATGCTCATTCCGAAGGAGGGGTGCTTGCCGCACACCTCACACACCGCGGCCATGAGTTCCCAACCTAGCATCACCGCGCGATGAAGCCCCTCGAGCGCCTGGAACCTGGACACCTGAAGGCCGCGGTCACGGCGTACCGGGATGCGCTGCGCTCCCACCAGGAGACGGTGAACCGGCTCAACGTCTTTCCGGTCCCGGACGGCGACACGGGCACCAACATGGCTCTCACCCTCGAGTCGGTCGTCGCCGCCCTCGAGCAGGCCGACGACATGGCCGGCGTCTGCCAGGCCATCTCCCAGGGCTCATTGATGGGTGCCCGAGGCAACTCGGGCGTGATCCTGTCCCAGGTGCTCCGGGGCATCGCCCAGTGCTGCCAGGGCAATGAGGCGGTCAGCGGGGCGGACATGGCCGAGGCTCTGGGCGCCGCGCGCAACGCGGCCTACAAGGCGGTCATGAACCCGGTGGAGGGCACGATCCTCACCGTCGTCAAGGGAGCGGCAGAAGCTGCCGCTGCAGCCGCGGCCGCAGCCGAGGACGAGGACCCGGCCCTGGTCGCCCTGCTGGAGGCGGCCCACCGGGGGGCGGCCGAGGCGCTGGCCCGCACACCCGAGCTGTTGGCCGTGCTGCATCGAGCCGGGGTGGTGGACGCCGGCGGCGCCGGGTTCGTGCTGTTCCTCGACGCCTTCCTTCACGTCGTCGACGGCCGCCCCCTGCCGGAGGCGCCGGCTCCGGCGGCGACGACGGTGGCGGGGCCCGCACCGAAGGCCGCGGAGGCAGCGGAGGCGGGCGCCGGCACCGCCCACGATCACGACCTCGGGCCCCGCTACGAGGTGATGCACCTCCTGGAGGCCCCCGACGAAGCCGTCGAGCGACTGAAGCAGGCATGGGCCGGCCTGGGCGACTCCATCGCCGTGGTGGGAGGCGACGGCACGTGGAACTGCCACGTCCACACCGACGACATCGGCGCCGTCATCGAGGCCGCCATCGAGTGCGGCCGTCCCCACCGCATCCGCGTCACCGACCTGCACGAGCAGGTGGAGGCCGAGCACTGCGCCGGCGACCAGGCCGAGGCCGCCCCCGAGCCGATCGTCACCACTGCGGTGGTCGCCGTGACCGCCGGCGATGGCTTGGCCGAGATGTTCCGCTCCCTCGGGGCCCACCGGATCGTCGCCGGGGGACAGTCCATGAACCCCTCGACGGCACAGCTCCTGGAGGCGGTGGAGGCGGCGCCGGCCGCCGACGTCGTGATCCTGCCCAACAACGCCAACATCGTCGCCGTTGCCGCCCAGGTCGACGACCTTGCCACCAAAGCGGTACGGGTGGTGCCGACGCGCAGCATCGCCGAGGGCCTGGCCGCCATGCTGGAGTTCGAAGAGGGTGCGCCGGCGGAGGCCAACGAGACGGCCATGGCCAAGGCGGCCACCCAGGTCGTCTCGGGCGAGATCGCACAGGCGGTGCGGGCATCGACGTGCAGCGCCGGTCCCATCGCCGCAGGCGACTGGCTCGGCCTGTCGAGTCGCGGGATCGAGGTGGTCGCCGGAACCCTCACCGACGCCGCCGTGTCGCTCCTCGACCGGTTGGTGGTGGCCGACGACGGCGACGCCCATGGCCACGAGGTCGTCACGGTGATCGAGGGCGCAGACTCCAGCCCCACCGACACCCGGGCCATCACCGCGTGGCTGGCAGAGCACCGTCCGGGCGTCCAGGCCGAGGTCCATCACGGCGGCCAGCCTCTCTACCCGTACCTGTTCTCCATCGAGTGATGGCGCGCCGCCTGCGCGCCCTGGCCGAGATCCCCGTGAAAGAGCTCCGGGGTGTCGGTGACAAGAAGGTGGCCGGGCTGGCCGAGATGCAGATCGAGTCCGTCCTCGATCTGCTCATGCACTACCCCCGCCGGTACATCGACCGCACCCAGCAGGCCGAGATCCGCACCCTGCAGATCGGGGAGGAGGCCATGGTGCTGGCCACGGTCAAGAGGGTGGTGGCCCGCCGCACCCGCAACCGGCGGTCTCTGGTCGAGGTCGACGTCTTCGACGGCAGCGGTTACCTGCACTGCACGTTCTTCAACCAGCCATGGCGGGCCCGCCAGCTGGCGGCCGGGACCGAGGCCGTGTTCTTCGGCAAGCTCGAGATGTACCGGGGCCGCCGGCAGATGACCAGTCCTGTGGTCGACCTGGTAGGGGACCGGACGGGAAGGATGGTGCCCGTCTACCCCCAGTCCGAGAAGTCGGGCCTCTCCACCTGGGACCTGGCCCAGTGGGTGGAGGAGGCGCTGCGACGGGCGGGGGAGCTGGCCGACCCGCTCCCCGCGAGCTGGCGCGACGAGCTCGACGTGCCCGGCCGGACCTGGGCCTTCAGCCATATCCACAACCCGGAGTCCGTGGGCGCGGCACGCGCCGCCCGCAAACGCCTCGCCCTGGACGAGCTGCTGCGCCTCCAGCTGGCGCTGGTGATGCGCAAACGTGCGCTGGAGCGTGAGGCCAAGGGGATCCGCCACACCATCGACGGCGAGCTCGTGCGCCGGTTCCACGCCAAGGTGCCCTTCGCCCTCACCGGCGCCCAGCGGCGGGCGTGCGAGGAGATCGCCACCGACCTCGCCGGTCCCCACCCGATGCACCGCCTCCTCCAGGGCGACGTGGGCAGCGGCAAGACCGTGGTCGCCGTGACCGCCCTCTTGATGGGCGTGCAGGGCGGGTACCAGGGCGCCTTCATGGCCCCCACGGAGGTGCTCGCCGAGCAGCACTTCCTCGGCGTGCGCCAGCTCCTGGCCGATCTGAGCGTGCGAGATGACGCGACCCTCATCGGGGAGCGGCCGCTGCGGGTGGAGCTGCTGACCAACCGCACCACGGCCAAGGAGCGCGAACGGCTGGCGGCAGGCCTGCGGGCGGGGGAGGTGGAGATGCTCATCGGCACCCACGCCCTGCTCACCGAGGGCGTGGAGTTCGCCCGGCTCGGCGTCGTCGTCATCGACGAGCAGCACCGCTTCGGCGTCGAGCAGCGGGCCCTGCTCCGGGCCAAGGGCGACGACCCCGACGTGCTGGTGATGACGGCCACGCCCATCCCCCGCACCGCGGCCATGCTGGTCTACGGCGACCTCGACCTCACGGTGCTCGACGAGCTCCCCCAGGGCCGCAGCCCGGTCGCCACCGTCTGGGCCCGGGGTGCTCTGGAGGAGGCCGAGGCGTGGCGGCGAGTGCACGAGCAGGTCGCCGCCGGCCACCAGGCGTACGTGGTGTGCCCGCTGGTGGAGGAGTCCGAGCGCATCCAGGCACGGTCGGCGTCCGTGGAGTTCGCCCGGCTCGGCGCCGAGGAGCTGTCCGGCCTGCGCCTCGGACTTCTGCACGGCCAGATGGCCTCTCGGGACAAGGAGGCGGTGATGGCGGCCTTCCGGCGGGGCGAGGTCGACGTGCTCGTGGCCACGACCGTGGTGGAGGTGGGGGTGGACGTGCCCAACGCCACCGTGATGGTGATCGAGGACGCCCATCGCTTCGGCATCGCCCAGCTGCACCAGCTCCGAGGTCGCGTGGGGCGGGCGCCGGCCGCTTCGTGGTGCTACCTGCTCGGAGAGACGTCCACCCCGGAGGCCGAGGAGCGCCTCGAGGCGCTGGAGCGCACGCGGGACGGGTTCGAGCTGGCCGAGGTGGACCTGGAGCTGCGGGGGGAGGGCTCGATCCTCGGCACCCGCCAGAAGGGCCGCAGCGACCTTCGCCTGGCCTCGTTGCGCCGTGACAAGGACCTGGTGGCCGAGGCCCGCCGCGTGGCCTTCGCCATCGTCGACGCCGACCCCCACCTCACCGGCCACGAGCTGCTGGCCGACGAGCTGCGGCTCCTCGTGGACGAGGAAGAGGCCGAGTTCCTCTTCAAGTCGTGACTGGCGTCGAAACCGCAGGTCAGCCGGCGTGCAGCTCCGGTGCTGTCCGCACAGTGTCCGCAGGAGCGCCGAGCGCAGCGTCGAGAACGGCCCGGGCGACCTCTTCGTCGGCGGGCATGAGGTGGGCGTAGGTCGACAGCGTGATGGCCGGGCTGGCGTGGCCAAGCCAGTCCGCTACCGCCTTCACCGACACGCCACGGGACAGCAGCGTCGAGGCGAAGGTGTGGCGCAGGGCGTGGTACCCGAGGCCGGGCACGCCAGCCTGTCGGCACGCTCGGCGCCACTGGTGGCCGAAGCGGTCGGCATCGACCGGCAGGCCGGTGGGGGAGCGCAGCACCAGCTCGCCCGGTCCGGCGGGATGCGGCGCAGGTGGTCGGCCAGGTCGTCGAGGACGAAGGTAGCGAGCGGGATGATGCGGTGGCTGCTGGCTGTCTTCGGCGGCGCCAGCGCCGGCGCCGGTACGTGGCGGCAGATGAGTTGCTGGTCGACGCGCAGGGTGCGGCGCAGGAAGTCCACCCGGTCGACGGCGAGCCCGCTGGCCTCCCCCTGGCGCAGCCCGACGCCGACGCCGAGGGGGACGGCCACCGCCAGCCACTCCGGTAGCGCGGCCTGAATCCTCTCCACCACCTGGAGCGGCACCGGCTGGGCCTTCGACGCCTCCCGCTTCGGGAGCCTCGCCTTGGCGGCCGGGTTCTTCGGGATGAGGCCGTCCTCGACGGCGCTGGCGAGGAGTTGGCCGAGGTGCTGGTGAACTACCGCCACCGTGCTCGGAGCGAGCCTCAGAGAGGCACACAGGGCCTCCACGTCGGAGCGTCGGAGGCTGGCGAGGGGATGGGCGCCGAGCACGGGCAGGACGTGCTTGGTGATGCTGTTCTCGACGCCCGTTGCCGCCGGCCGGTCTCGCTCGAGGAGCTGGACTCGCACCGGGCGGCGTGTCTGGCGGGGGCCGTCGCGTGACGACGGTTCACCACCCGGCGTGCGGCACCCGGACCAGCGGCCTGCGAACGACCTGCCGGGGCTGCCGGAAGGGCCTTCCTGGCGGTGCCGACTCACGTCCGGCGGACGGGAAGTCCTGGTGCTGCCACGAGTGCAAAGAGCAGACGCACGAGCGGCACGGGCGCCTGAAACACGAGAGCCCCGGCTACGTGCGCCGGAGACTCTTGTAGGAACGTTCTTCGGTCTCGGCTACCTGAGCCGCCGGGTCACGGTCGTGACCTCCTCGAGCCGCTCCACGAGCTCCTCCACCTCCTGGTTGAGCTGCTCGAGCTGCCTCAACACCTGCTCGCGCTTCCGTCGCACGCGCTCGAGCTCCTCTCGGGTCTGGCGCCGGAGCCGCACGCCCTCTTCGAAGGTCGTCACTTCCATCGTTCCTCTCCTCTGCTCCTCGTCACTTTCCACTGATCTTCTCCTTTGTTCCTTCGGGGGCCTCGTGGCTCCCTTCGCCTTCCCCTTCCGGGGGCCGGCGACGTCGGCCGCCGTCGGCTCGATGACCACGGGGGTGGCTCCACGGCCGGGTGGCCGGTGAGGGTAACCGGCCGGGAGCGGGTGGCGTGAGGGGCCGGCCTGTCCGCAGCTTGTCCGCACGGTGTCCGCAAGAGGACGGAAAGCGTCGGTGAGTGGTGAGTAACAACGAACAGTAAAGCCGCAGGTCAGCGGGCTATCGGAGGCGACACGCAGGTCAGCGAAGTGGCCGGCCGAGTTCCTCTTCAAGTCGTGACGCTTCGAGTGCAGAAACCCGCAGATACCGCGGTCTTCTTGCACTCGCAGCGCCGGAGGCAGGACCTGGGGGGCTGGCGTAACGTCGGCTCGTGAGGGTGGTGGCCGGCACGGCGAAGGGGCGGCGCCTCCAGGCTCCGGGAGGGCTCGGGGTGCGGCCCACCGGCGACCGGGTGCGGGAGGCGATCTTCGACGTGCTCGGCTCCCTGGGCGGCGTGAGCGACATGAACGTGGCCGACCTGTTCGCCGGCACCGGCGCGCTCGGCATCGAGGCCCTTTCCCGCGGCGCGGCGCACGCCACCCTGGTCGACAAGGACCGGACCGCGGCCGACACGATCCGGATCAACCTCGTCACGACAGGGCTGTACGCCCGCGCAACCGTCGTCCAGGCCGACGTGATGAGCTGGCGGAGGCAGGAACCCGACGCTTCCTTCGACGTCGTCTTCGCCGACCCCCCCTACGACTTCGACGACTGGTCCGCCCTCCTCGCCGGCCTGCGAACCCCACTGGCCATCCTGGAGAGCGACCGCGAGCTCGACCTGGGGGACGCCTTCGAGGTGGTGAAGATCAAGCGGTACGGCGGTACGGTGGTCACCGTCGCCCAGTCGGCGAGCCAACCGGACGAGAAAGGCCGCGCGTGAGAACCGCCCTGTTCCCGGGCTCCTTCGATCCCCTGCACAACGGACATCTCGAGGTCATCGAGAGCGGAGCCGGGCTCTTCGACCACGTCGTGGTGGCGGCCATGCGCAACCCCCAGAAGGGCGAGCCGCTGTTCACCTATGAGGAGCGCCGCGACATGATCGAGGAGTCGGTCTCCCACCTGCCCAACGTGGACGTCTCGTTCTTCGACACCCTGGTGGTCGACCTGGCGAGGAAGGTGGGCGCCGACGTGATCGTGAAGGGCCTGCGGGTGGCGTCGGACTTCGAGCACGAGCTGCAGATGGCACAGATGAACGAGGCCATCTCGGGCGTGCCAACGGTGTTCCTCCCCTGTGCCTCCAGCTCGTCGTTCATCGCCTCGTCGCTGTTGCGCGAGATCGCCCGCTTCGGAGGAGCCAGCCGCGTCAGCTCGATGGTGCCGGCGCCCGTGGCCAAGAGGGTGGAGGAGAAGTTCGGGTGATGGCCCACGACAACCACCACGAGGTCGGCGCCGAGCTGCTGCTGCGCCGTGTCATCGAGATCGTCACCAACGCCAGGGCCATGCCGCTTTCAACGACGGTGCGGGTGGAGAAGGACGAGGTGCTGGAGTTGCTGGAGGACGCCTTGGAGCGTCTTCCCGACGAGCTGCGCCAGGCCCGTTGGATGCTGAAGGAGCGGGCCGAGTTCCTGGCCAAGGTCCAGCGCGAGGCGGACGAGATCCTCGAGGCGGCCAGGGTGCGGTCCGAGCGTATGGTGCAGCGCACCGAGATCGTGCGCTCGGCACAGCACCTGTCGCAGAAGACGGTGGAGCAGGCCCGGGAGGACGCCAGCCGGCTGCGCCACGAGGCCGAGGACTATTGCGACCAGAAGCTGGCCGCCTTCGAGATCGTCCTCGAACGCACCATGAAGACGGTGCAGGCGGGGCGGGACAAGCTGCGGGTCACGCCCCTGCCCGCTCAGGGACGGGGAGACCTGGGGTTCGGTCCCGACACCGGCGACCTGGGGGCCACCGAAGGGGCCGACGAGGCGTTCTTCGACCAGGATCAGCCCTGAGGTCGAGGTCCGCCCTCACCCTGTTCCGCGCACCCTCGGCCGCCTCGTAGGATCACCGTGTGCGTGCCTCGCCGTTCGTCGTCGGCATCGGCGCGCTCCGCAAGGCTCCCGGCACCCGGCGGGCCGAACGGCGTGAGGGGGTGATCCCCGGCCTGCGCGTTTCGGGGAGCGAGGTTCCCGAGGGCGGTGAGGTGGTCGTGGACGTGGTGCTGGAGCTCGTTCCCGCCGGCGCCATCGTCCGGGGGACGGTGGAGGCGCCATGGGCCGGCGAGTGCCGGCGCTGCCTGGGAGAGGCCAGAGGCAGGGCGCGGACCGAGGTGTGGGAGGTCTTCGAGGAGCAGCACGATCCCGAGCAGACCTATCCTCTCCACGGCGACCAGCTCGACCTGGAGCCGATGGCCAGAGACGCCGTGCTCTTGGAGCTGCCTCTGGCGCCCCTCTGCAAGGTTGGGTGCCGGGGACTTTGCCCCACGTGCGGCGCCGATCGTAACGTCGGTGACTGCGACTGCGAGCAGACTGTGGGCGACCCCCGCTGGGCGGCGCTCGACGCACTGCGAGAGAACTGAGAGAGAGCGAAACGACGATGGCTGTCCCCAAGAAGAAGACGTCGAAGGCCAAGAGCCGCAGCCGTCGTGCCAGCAACTGGACGCTGGGCGCCCCCGCCCGCAGTGTGTGCCCGCAGTGCCGGCAGGCCAAGCTTCCCCACGTGGTCTGCCCGAACTGCGGCTGGTACGGCGGCCGCCAGGCCATCGACGTCGGCTGACGCCCGCCGGGCAGAAGAGCGCCGCCGCGACATCGTGCAACCGATCGCCGTCGATGTCATGGGGACCGACAACGGCCCCACCCAGATCGTGGCCGGCGCCCGCCAGGCGGCCGAGGACCTGGGGATCCCGGTCGTTCTCGTCGGCCGGCCCGACGCCCTGGCTGACACGGGCTCGCTCGAGGTCGTCGCCGCCAGCGAGGTGATCGCCATGGGCGAGGATGCGGCGAGCTCCGTCCGTCGCAAGAAGGACGCCTCTGTCGTGCGAGCCGCCGAGCTCGTGCGCGACGGGAAGGCCAGCGCCATGGTGTGCCCCGGCAACACGGGCGCGGCCATGGGGAGCGCCCTGCTGCGCCTGGGCCGCCTCCCGGGCGTGAGCCGCCCGGCCATCGCCACGCCGCTGCCCGTCCCCGGATCGACCCCGACCGTCCTGCTCGACGCCGGGGCCAACGCCGAGTGCCAGCCGGGATGGCTGGTGCAGTTCGCCCAGATGGGCGCGGCCTACGCCGCCGGCCGCTACGGCATCACGACGCCCCGGGTCGGCCTGCTTTCCATCGGCGAGGAGGACACCAAGGGAAGCGACCTGGTGAAGGAGGCCAATGCCCTCCTGAGGAACGCCGCAGTGTGGGAGGGCTCGGGCGGCACCTTCGTTGGCAACGTCGAGGGCCGCGACCTGCTGAGTGACCGTCTCGACGTGGTGGTCACCGACGGCTTCACCGGCAACGTGGTGCTGAAGACCCTCGAGGGCGCCATGGGGTTCATGCGCCGGGCCGTGGTCGGCGCGCTGACCGCCACCGAGGAGGCTGCGCAGGCCTCGCAGCACGTGCTGCCGCTCCTCGTGCCGCTGGCCGCGGAGATGGACCCGGACTCCTACGGGGGCGCTCTGCTGCTCGGTGTGGACGGCGTGTGCATCATCAGTCACGGCTCCTCGTCCTCGGCGGCCATCGTCAACGCCGTCCGCGCTGCCTCCGAGCTGGTGGAACAGGGCCTGGTCGACCGGTTGCGGCGCTCCGTCAAGGGCTGAGCCGGCCGCCTCCGCTCTCGCCGGCGCGGGCACGGCGGCCCCGGCGCGGCTACGATTCGGCCCGCTTCTCCCCTTCCCTCACGCCGTTCAGGAGCGTTCGTGCCCGCTGAGACCCACGTGGAACGGGGCCCGATGGACCGACAGCAGGTCTTCGAGCTCATCCGTGACCGCCTGGCCGACATCCTCGAGATCGACCCTTCCGCCATCGCCGAGGGGGCTTCGTTCAACGAGGACCTTTCCGCCGACTCCCTCGCCCTCATCGAGCTGGTGGAGGCGCTCGAGGAGGAGCTCGGGGAGCGCACGGTCGGGTTCCGCATCGACGACGAGGACCTCGAGGACCTGAAGACGGTGCGCGACGCGGTCGACTACGTGGTCGCCAAGCTCGAGGCCAGCTGACGCCCACTCCGCACCCCGGCTCCGTCCCGAGCCCGGTCTCGGACACACTGGCCGAGCGGCTGGGTCGTCGGTTCGAGAACACCGAGTTGTTCTGCCGAGCCCTCGCCCACCGCTCCTGGTGCGCCGAGATGACCGGCGAGGAGTCCAACGAGCGCCTGGAGTTCCTGGGCGACTCGGTGCTCGGGCTGGTGGTGACCGAACACGTCTACCGGGGCTACCCGGCCCTGCCCGAGGGGGAGCTGGCCAAGGTGCGGGCGTCTGTGGTGAACTCGGAGGCGCTGGCCGAGCTGGCCACCGAGCTCGACATCGGCCCGAGCCTGCTGCTCGGCAAGGGCGAGGACGCGTCGGGGGGGCGGGAGAAGCCGTCGATCCTGGCCGACGCCATGGAGGCCATCATCGGCGCCGTCTACCTCGACGGAGGCTGGGAGGCGGCTTCGCAGCTGGTGCTCGGACTGCTCGGCGCGCGCATCACCGAGGCCGCCGCCGGGCCGGGGGGCCAGGACTACAAGACACGCCTGCAGGAGCTGACGGCGCGCACCTTCGACCAGCTCCCCCGCTACCAGGTTCAGGATGACGGGCCTGATCATGCCAAGCACTTCTCGGCCACCGTGTTCGTGGGTGGCGTGGCCCGGGGCAGGGGCGAGGGCCGGTCGAAGAAGCAGGCCGAGCAGGCTGCGGCCCGGGCCGCGTGGAGCGAGCTGGCCCTCGCCGCCGGCGCCGACGCCCCTGAGCCGGACCCGGCCGCCCAGTCACCCGACAGCCGACAGTCATCACAGAGATCCGAGAACGCAGATGCCTGAGCTTCCCGAAGTGGAGACCATCCGCCGCGACCTGGAGAAGGAGGTCGTGGGCAAGCGGGTGAAGCAGGTGGAGGTCACCGGCCTTCGGTCCATCCGCCGCCACAAAGACACAAAGGAGTTCATCTCCCGGCTCGAGGGCCGCAAGGTCGGCGCCGTCCAGCGCAAGGGAAAGTACCTCCTGATGCCGCTGCAGGACGGGTCTCTTGCACCCGGCCAGCAGGCCGACGACGTGCTGGTGGTTCATCTGGGGATGAGCGGGCAGCTGCTACGGGCCCGTTCGGCGAAGGACGAGGCGCCCAAGCACACCCATGTCGTGATCACCTTCACCCAGGGCGGGCTGCTGCGCTTCGTCGACCCCCGGACCTTCGGCGAGCTGTTCGTCACCGCCGCCGGCGAGCTGGAGAAGCAGGTGACCGAGCTGGCCCACCTCGGCTTCGACCCCCTCGAGGACATCATGAGCTGGAACCGGTTCGGCGAGCTGCTCCAGTCTCGGAAGACCAAGCTGAAGCCACTGCTCATGGACCAGCGGTTCATGGCGGGGGTCGGCAACCTGTACGCCGACGAGATCCTCTGGGCCGCCGGCATCCGGCCCGACCGGGGCTCCGACACGCTGTCCTCTCAGGAGGTACGCCGCCTCTACCGCGCCATGGTCGAGACGCTGCAGGAGGCGGTCAAGCACCGCGGCTCGTCGCTGGCCGACGAGCAGTACCGCGACCTGTTCGGCACGGTGGGCGACTACCAGGGCCAGCACAAGGTCTACGACCGGGAGGGCGAGCCGTGCCGGCGCTGTCGCACGCCCATCGTCCGGGTGAAGGCCCAGGGCCGCTCCACCTTCATGTGCGCCCAGTGCCAAGTCTGAGCTCATTTCCCGGCCGGGGCCCCAACCCCGGCCTCCTCGCCGAGGCGGGGCCCCCATCCCCGCCCGGCGCCGTCCCGCTCATCGCCGGCCTCCTCGCCGAGGCGGGGCCCCCATCCCCGCCCGGCGCCGTCCCGCTCATCGCCGGCCTCCTCGCCGAGGCGGGGTCCCATCCCCGCCCGGCGCCGTAGGGGGCGGGGTCCGCGGCGGCTGATCCGGGGGCCGGTACGTTCGAGGTGCCGTGTTCCTGAAGTCGCTGACCCTCAAGGGCTTCAAGTCCTTCGCCGAGCCGACCACGCTCGAGTTGGAGCCGGGCATCACCGTGGTCGTGGGGCCTAACGGCAGCGGCAAGTCGAACGTCGTCGACGCGGTGGCGTGGGTGCTCGGCGCCCAGGGCCCGCGCACCGTGCGCTCCTCGAAGATGGAGGACGTCATCTTCGCCGGCTCGTCCAAGCGGCCGGCTCTGGGCCGAGCCGAGGTGAGCCTCACCATCGACAACGGCGCCGGCCTGCTCCCCATCGACTTCGCCGAGATCACCATCACCCGGACCCTCTTCCGCTCGGGCGACAGCGAATACGCCCTCAACGGCGTGCCGTGCCGGCTGCTCGACGTACAGGAGCTGCTGTCCGACACCGGGGTCGGCCGCCAGCAGCACGTCATCGTCTCCCAGGGCCAGCTCGCCGCCGTCCTCGACGCCCGCCCCGAGGACCGCCGAGCGCTGGTGGAGGAAGCCGCCGGCGTGCTCAAGTACCGCCGGCGACGGGAGAAGGCGCAGCGCCGGCTGGAGGCCACCGAGGCCAACCTCTCCCGGCTTCAGGACCTGCTCCGGGAGGTGCGCCGCCAGCTGCGGCCCCTCGAGCGCCAAGCGGACGCCGCCCGCCGGCACGGTTCGCTGGTCGCCGAGCTCCGGGCCCTCCGCCTCCACATGGCCGGGCGGGAGCTGGCGGCGCTGCGGGCACGACTCGATGCCGTCACCGCCACCACCGCCGAGCTGGCCGGCGCCGAGGTCCGGGCGCGCGCCGAGCTGGCCCACCTCGACACCGCCGTCGCCGGCGCCGAGGCCGCCGTGTCGGTCGCCGGCGCAGACGATCTCGGCGACACGCTCACCCGTTTCGAGGCGCTGCGGGAGCGGTCGCGGGGGATGGCCGCGCTGCTGGCTGAACGGCGCCGGTCGGTGGAGCGGGAGCTGAGGGCGACCCTCGACGAGGGGGTCGTGGCTTCCTTGGAGGCGGAGGCCGCCGGGCTGGCCGGCCAGCT
>PJQG01000085.1 GCA_002861595.1 Actinomycetota bacterium | reverse complement strand
GTACGACGCCCTCGCGGCCCTCACCGACAAGGGCCTCCTCCGGCGCATCGAGCCCGCCGGGTCGCCGGCCCGCTACGAGGATCGAGTCGGCGACAACCACCACCACCTCATCTGTCGAACCTGCAACCGGATGGTCGACGTCGACTGTGCGGTCGGCGACACCCCGTGCCTGACGGCCGCCGACGACTCGGGCTACGAGATCGACGAAGCGGAGGTCGTCTACTGGGGCCGATGTCCCGAGTGTGTCGCGGGAACTTCTGTCTCGTCCCGCGGCCAAGAAGCAAACCTGCAGCGTGCGATACCACCTGGGCAACGCAGCCCTGGATCCAGAGCAACCAACGTCAACGGCAACCCGCGATCAGAAGGAAACAGCGAGAGAGGAGAAGGACCGACATGACTGACAGCGTCAGCGAAAGCGAGAACCCAGCAATCCCGTCCCCGACCCCCAAGGCGACTCGGCCCAGGACGAACCGGGACTGGTGGCCGAATCAGCTGGACCTGCAGGTCCTCCACCAACACTCGCCCCGGTCCAATCCGATGGGCGAGGACTTCAACTACGCAGAAGAGTTCAAGACCCTCGACCTCGACGCGCTGAAGCAGGACGTCTTCGAGGTGATGACGACGTCGCAGGACTGGTGGCCGGCCGACTACGGCCACTACGGGCCGCTCTTCATCCGGATGACGTGGCACGCCGCAGGCACGTACCGCATCGCCGATGGCCGGGGCGGTGGCGGCAGCGGCGCTCAGCGCTTCGCCCCCCTCAACAGTTGGCCCGACAACGCCAACCTCGACAAGGCGCGCCGGTTGCTCTGGCCGGTCAAGCAGAAGTACGGCCGGAAGATCTCCTGGGGCGATCTGATCGTCTTCGCCGGCAACTGTGCCCTGGAATCGATGGGGTTCGAGACGTTCGGCTTCGGCTTCGGGCGAGAGGACATCTGGGAGCCCGAGGAGATCTTCTGGGGCCCTGAGGACACGTGGCTCGGAGATGAGCGCTACAGCGGCGAGAGGGAGCTCACCGGTCCCTTCGGCGCCGTGCAGATGGGCCTCATCTACGTGAACCCGGAGGGGCCGAACGGCAACCCGGACCCGTTGGCTGCTGCCAGGGACATTCGAGAGACCTTCGGTCGTATGGCGATGAACGACGAGGAGACACTTGCGCTCATCGTCGGCGGCCACACCTTCGGCAAGTGCCATGGCGCAGTCGGTGCGGAGTACGTCGGTCCGGAACCCGAGGGTTGCCCCCTCGAGGAGCAAGGCTTCGGCTGGAGGAACACCTTCGGCAGCGGCAAGGGCGGCGACACGCTCACCAGCGGGCTGGAGGGCGCATGGACCACCGAGCCGACGAAGTGGGACAACGGGTACCTCGACAACCTGTTCAAGTACGACTGGGAGCTGACGACGAGCCCCGCCGGTGCGAAGCAGTGGGCTCCCAAGGATCCCTCGGCCCAGGGCACCGTGCCCGATGCTCATGATCCGTCAAAGAGGCACGCCCCCATGATGCTGACGACGGACCTGGCGCTGAAGGTGGATCCGATCTACGGGCCGATCGCGAAGCGCTTCCACGAGAACCCGGACCAGCTCGCAGAAGCGTTCGCCAAGGCGTGGTACAAGCTGTTGCACCGTGACATGGGGCCCGTCTCGCGCTACCTCGGCCCGTGGGTCCCGGAGCCGCAGCTGTGGCAGGACCCCGTCCCCGAGGTCGATCATGACCTCATCGGGGACGAGGACATCGATGCCCTCAAAGGCAAGATCCTCGCATCGGGACTGCCCATCTCCAAGCTGGTCTCCACCGCCTGGGCGTCGGCGGCAAGCTTCCGCGGCACCGACAAGCGTGGCGGGGCCAACGGGGCACGGATTCGCCTCGCGCCACAGCGGGACTGGGAGGTTAACGATCCGGCCGAACTGGCCAAGGTGCTGCAGACCCTCGAGGGGATCCAGCAGGACTTCAACAGCTCACGGTCCGACGGGACGAAGGTCTCGCTCGCCGACCTGATCGTTCTGGGCGGGTGCGCTGCCGTCGAGCAAGCGGCGAAGAACGCCGGGCACGACGTCACGGTTCCGTTCGTGCCGGGGCGCACGGACGCCTCGCAGGAGCAGACCGACGTGGAGTCGTTCGCCGTGCTCGAACCGACCGCCGACGGGTTCCGCAACTACCTCCGAGCCGGAGAGAAGCTGGCGGCGGAGCAGCTGTTGCTGGATCGGGCCAACCAGTTGACGCTGACCGCTCCCGAGATGACGGTTCTCGTCGGTGGCATGCGTGCCATGGGCGCCAACTTCGGGCAATCCGCGCAAGGCGTCTTCACCGACCGGCCCGAGACGTTGACCAACGAGTTCTTCGTGAACCTGCTCGACATGCGGACGGAGTGGAAGGCATCCGTCTCGTCAGAGAACGTGTACGAGGGTCGCGATCGCGCGACGGGCGAGATCAAGTGGACCGGAACCGCCGTCGACCTCGTCTTCGGTTCGAACTCCCAGCTCCGAGCCATCTCGGAGGTCTACGCATGTGACGACTCGAAGGAGAAGTTCGTGCGTGACTTCGTTGCTGCATGGGACAAGGTCATGAACCTCGATCGCTTCGACCTCGCCTGATCGCTGTCCCCGGTTTGGTGACCGGTTCACGTCGAACCGGTCACCAGCTGGCCCCGGCCTGACCAGACCCCTCCGGTGTTCCCGTGCGCTGCGGCGCGTCTGGGTGCTAGCCGCCCGCCATGGCCCCGACAACGACGAACGGCTCCGCCCCGGCTACCACGGCGTCAGGGAGGAGGGCGTCGGGCGGTTCGTGCGACAGGTCCTCCTCGCAGGCAAAGAAGCGCACGAACGGCCGCCGCTTCCGAGTGGCGTGGTCCCGTATGGTCCCCCGCAGTACTGGGTAGCGGGCCTCCAGCGCGTCGAGCACCGCGCCTGCGTGACCGCCCCCTCCACCTCCAGCTCCACGGCGCCCCGCACCTGGGCCAGCGTCTTCAGGTGAGCGGGAAGGACGACGTGGATCACCGCAGTGTCTGCACCTCGACTGACAGCACAGCTGGGAGGTCGCGGACGATCGGCGCCCAGCTGTCGCCGGCGTCGGCCGAGGCGTACACCTGCCCGCCGGTGGTGCCGAAGTACACGCCACACGGGTCGAGGTGGTCGGGGACCCAGCTCTGCAGCGCTCGTCCCGGGGTGCGATCTTCCCTCCGGGAACATGGAGATCAAGGCAAGGGGGCAGAGGCGGTACGGAGTACGGACACGGCGACCACGAGGGCCACGCTGTTGCTGGCGACGTGGGCGAGGGCAGGGGCGACCAGGCTGCCGCTGCGCAGGCGGAGCCAGCAGAAGGCAGCGCCGGCGGCCGCGGTGGCGACGACGGCGGCAGCGACGACGGGGCCGCCTGGAGCCAGCCGGTTCGCTCCCAGCGCTTCGACCGTCGGCACGACGTGCCAGAGGCCGAACATCGCTGACGACCAACCGACGGCGGCCCTCGGCGAGGTGGCTCGGCGGAGCAGGGCGAGCAGCACCCCGCGGAAGGCGACCTCCTCCAAGAAGACCGTCCCGAGTGGGATCCGGACCACAGCCTGGTATGCGACCGCCGCGCCGGTGACGTTGGCCACCCTCTGGTCTTTGAACAGGGGCCGTGTGGCCGGGACGAGCGCGGCGACCACGAGGACGATGGCCACGACGAGGAACGCAGCGGCACCGAGAGCCGCCCCGCGACCCAGGCTAGAGCGGCCCAGCCCGAGCTCCGCCCACGAGACCCCGCTCGTGCGCGCAGTCGCGAGGAGCACGGCCGCCACCGCCAGGTTGGCGGGGACGTACAGCGCCGGAGGAAGCACCAGGTTCCCTACGAGGTTGTGGGCCACGAGGACGAGGAGAACCAAAGCGAGGGCGGCCACGAGCCACTCTTGCAGACGCCCCTGCCCCCGTCCGATCGGTCCTGTAACTCTCTGTCATCCCCCGGTCGTGGTGCCGGATGTCGCAGCCGCGAGGCCAACGCCTAGGTACGTGCTGCCCGCAATGAGGTTGGTTCGGCGTGCCGCCTTGGGGGCTCGTCGGAGACTGGCGCTGCCAGCAAGAATGGAGAAGACGGCCGGCCCCGGGACAACCAGCAGGAGGAGCACCGTCCCGGGGAACACCAGAAGGGTTGTCGGGGATTGCCCGCGGCGAGGATTTAGCCCCTCGATTCCGTGAGCGAGCGACGGGCCTGGGGGATGCCCTGGTTGGCGGCCATGGTCGAGTGGCGATCTCAGGCGCCAAAGCGGACTCGGAGCTCCACCAGGCCCCGGAGCGTGAGGCTGTCGCGGTAGGTGGGCAGAGCCCCGACCAGTTCGATGGTGCCGAACCGGTCGAGCAGGCGGTCGAGCACGATGTGGCCTTCCAGGCGGGCCAGCGCCGCGCCCAGGCAGAAGTGGATGCCGCCGCCGAAGCTCATGGGTGGCCCCTCGTCGCGTCCCACGTCGAGGCGCTCGGGGTCCCGGAAGCGAGCCGGGTCGCGGTTGGCGGCGCCGAGCAGGGCCAGGACGACGCTCCCCGCCTCGACGTGGTGCCCGGCGATGGACAGGTCCTCGTAGGCAGTCCGGAGCGCGATCTGGACGGGGCTGTCGAAGCGCAGCAGCTCCTCGACCGCGGGTCGGACCAGCGAACGGTCGCCCCGCAGGCGGGCCAGCTGGTCAGGATGGCGGAGCAGAGCCAGCAGGCCGTTGCCGATGAGATGGGTGGTCGTCTCGAACCCGGCCGCGAACAGCAAGATCGTGGTGGAGATCAGCTCGTGCTCGCTCAGCTGGTCACCCTTGTCCTCGGCCTCGATGAGCCTGGTGAGCAGGTCGTCGCCGGGGTGGGCCCGGCGCTCGGCCACCAGGGCGGCGAAGTACTCCTCCAGGCGAGTGTGGGCGGCGGTGGCCTCGGCGACAGCGGCGGGGGCGACGGCGAGCTCGAGGACCGCGGTGACGCCCCGCACGAGCGGACGCAGGCCGGGTCGGTCCTCGGCGGGCACGCCAAGCATCTCGCCGATGACCGTGACCGGGAGGGGGAAGGCCAGCGCGTCCATGACGTCGACCTCCCCGGTGCAGGCGTCGAGCAGCTCGTCGACCAGGGCCACGATGCGCATCCGGAGGGTCTCTACCGTCCGGGGCGTGAAGGCCCGTGTGACCAGCCCCCGCAGGCGGGTGTGGTCCGGCGGGTCGGTGGTCAACATGTTGGAGCGGTCGTTGCGGAAGCGGTCCTGTTGGGCCCGCTGCTCGTCGGTCAGCCCCACGGAGTTGGCCGCGCCGGAAAAGTCCTTCCCGACGCCCGGGTGGCGAAGGAGCTGCTGGCAGTCGTCGTAGCGGCTCAGGGCCCAGAAGCCCAGGTCGCTGCGGTGGACCGGCGCCACGGCCCGCAGGGCGGCATAGCGCGGGTACGGGTCGGCCCGGCCCTCCGCCGTGGCCACCAGCTCGAAGAGGAGGCTGTCGAGCTCGGCCGCGGACACCGTGTTCATGACCCACTACTACCAGGCTCGGAGCGCCACGTCGGGAGTGTCGCAGGAGCGCTCTGCAATCATGCGCCATGGCGGACACCGGAGCGGTCTGGACGCATGAGCGGCTGCGGGCGCGGCATGCCGCCACCGGGCGGCTGTACGACGAGGTGCTGCGCGTCGAGGCCCTCTCCGCCGGGATCTACACGCTGGCTGCCGGCGCCGCCGACGCACAGGCTCCACACCGCGAGGACGAGGTTTACGTGGTGCTCGCCGGCACCGCCGCAGTCGAGATCGAGGGCAACCGAGAGCCGGTCTCGACCGGGAGCTTGGTGTACGTCCCCAAGGGCGTGCAGCACCGATTCGTCGACATCACCGAGGATCTGGAAGTCCTTGTCGTCTTCGCGCCGCCTGAGACCACCTAGCGGTGTGGGGCGCGGCGGCCATCCGCCGAACCAACCTCGCGCGCAGCCGCGACCTCTAGCATCACCATCGTGCCCCAGCCGCAAAGGACGCCGCCGGGACCCGAACAGGAGTCGGTGTGGGACTACCCCCGCCCGCCGCGGGTGGAGGCGGTCCGGGCTCAGGTGGAGGTCATCTTCGGCGGCAACACCATCGCCATAACCCTCGACCCTCTACGTGTACTCGAGACCAGCCACCCCCCGGTGTACTACCTGCCACCGGACAGCATCGTGCCCGGCAGCCTCGTCCCCAGCGGGCGCACGAGCTGGTGTGAGTTCAAGGGCCTGGCCTCCTATCTCACCGTCATCCTCGGGAGGAACCGCGCCCCGGACGCGGCGTGGCGCTACGACGATCCCTCGCCTGGATACGAGGCCTTGGCCGGGTACGTGGCCTTCTATCCCGGCCTCATGGACGTCTGCCTGGTCGACGGCGAATTCGTGAGCCCCCAACCCGGCCGTTTCTACGGCGGTTGGGTTACTTCCAAGGTGGTGGGCCCCTTCAAGGGGGAGCCCGGCACCGAAGGCTGGTAGCTCCCGGAACGCCCGTATCGCGGCTCTTGGGCCGGTACTCAAGGCAATAGTTCCCCCTGCCGATGGCGGGGCCATGACTAGTCACAACAGGCGGCTCACCGCCATGGCCATCGGGTGTTTGGTTGCCGTGTTTGCCGCATTCGTCGGGTTCTCCGCCCCTGTCGCTTCGGACCCGGCCTACCCCGTGGTCCCCGTCACCGACACCGCCGGCGTCCCCATCTGCGACCCCGTGGGCGACGAGAACCCGGCGCAGGCCGACGTGGCCTGCAATACCGAAAGGGCGTCGGCCTACATCGGTTCCGACGGGACCAATGTGACAGCCGGCTTGGTGCTCGCCCAGAACCCTCTCGTCGGCGGCCAGGACGCTCCGCTCCAGGGCTTCAACTGGGTGGTGGCGCTCGGGGTGAACGGCAAGCAGGTCGCGGCCATGGGCATCAGCGGCAAGGAGAACGCCGACCAGGACTTCCTGTACGTCACCTGCGTCAAGGCGGCCTCGCCCACCTACACCCTCAACGCCTCGCTGGGGCTGAGCACCGGCGCCATCGCCGTCACTCCTGATGGCTCGTACCACCGGCTCACCTTCACGGTCCCGCTGTCGGCGCTGGCGCCGTGCGGCATCAGCGCCTCCACCGCCGTCCAGCTGTTCTACGGCACCTCACAAGCCAAGGAGCTCGACGTCGTCAACAAGGACTCCTTCACCGGCAGCGGCATCAACTTCGGCACCGTGGCGCCCATCGTCTTCGGCGGCACCTTGGAGCTGACCAAGACGGCCACGGCGGTGAGCGGTCCGAACCCGCCGGTGGTCGGACAGACCACCACCTACGACCTGGTCGTCACGGCCAAGAACCCGAGCGCCTACGCCCTCACCGCCGTCAAGGTGACCGACACGCTGCCCGCCAATGTCGCCATCCAGTCCCTCGTGCCCTCGGCCGGTACCGCGCTCCGAACCGACCAGGCGGTGAGCTGGGACGGCTTCGGGCTGGTGGCGGGAGCCAGCCAGACGCTCACCATCCGGGTGACGATCACGCCGGCCGACACCGACGCCGGCTCGCGCATCCTGCTCAACCCTGGGGCCAGCGGCACCGCCACGCGGGTCGCCGGCGGGGGGACGGTGTCGGGCACGGCCGGCCCCGTCAGCTCCGCCCCCAGCTCCGCCCCCAGCTCCGCCCCCAGCTCCGCCCCCAGCTCCGCCCCGGCGACGGCCCCGACGGGCGTGAACCCGACGACGGCGAACCTGGCCCTCACCAAGTCGGCCGCGCCGGCCACGGTCGTCGCCGGCCGGGCCCTCACCTACACCCTTGGCGTGAGCAATGCCGGCCCCGGCACCGCTGCCAACGTGGCGGTCACCGATGTGCTGCCGGCGGGCCTCACCTTCGACGCCGGCGCCTCCTCACCCGCCTGCAGCCTCGTCGGCGGCACTGTCACCTGCACCGTCGCCACCCTCGCAGCCGGCGCCGGCTCGAGCTTCACCATCGCCGTGGCCGTCGATCCGGCCCGCACCGGCGACATCGTCAACGAGGCGTCGGTGGCCTCCGCCATCGCGGACCCCGCGGGCGGCGACAACACCGCCGGGGTGACCACACCGGTGGTGGCTGAGGCCGACGTGTCGGTCACCGTGACGGATGCGCCCGATCCGGTCACCGCCGGCGGCTCGCTCGTCTACGGGCTGTCGGCGCAGAATGCCGGGCCCTCCACGGCGACCGACGTCACCGTCGTCGATCCCCTGCCCATGGAGGTGGCATTCGTGAGCGCGCCGCCTGGCTGTCGCTACAACACGCCCTCCCGCACCGTGTCGTGCACGGTCGGGCACCTGGCTCCGGGGGCCTCGTCGCCCGTGCTCCCCGTCGAGGTCCGTGTCCGACAAGGCGTCACCGGCAGGATCTCCAACACCGCCTCGGTTTCGACGACGGCCACCGACAACGACTCGACCGACAACGCCGACACCGAGGTCACCACCGTCGCCGTCGTCGCCGACCTCACCATCACCAAGACGGCCAGCGCCCCGACGGTGACCCCCGGAGGCCCGGTCACCTACAACCTCGAGGTGACCAACCTAGGCCCGTCGACGGCCAGGGCGACGACCATCACCGACGTGCTGCCCCCCGAGCTCACCTTCGTGAGCGCCCCCACCGACTGCACCTACGTCGACGCCACCCGGACGGTGAGCTGCGCCGTGGGGTCCCTGGCCCGCGGGGCCAGCGCCTCCCGCGTCGTCGCCGCCACGGTCGCGCCTTCGGCCACTGATGCCATCACCAACGTCGCCACCGCCCGGTCGTCGGCCCTGGACCCGAACGTGCCCAACATGGGAACCGCCACGGTCGGCGTGGCGCCCTCGGCCGACCTGGCCGCCAGCCTCCTGGCCACGCCCGACCCCGTCGCCCCGGGCCAGGTGCTGTCCGTGGTCGCCCGCGTCCTCAACGCCGGCCCCTCCCCGGCTACCGCCGTCGTGGTCGCCACGACCCTGCCGGCGGCGCTGGCGCCGGGGACCCTGCCCGCCGCGTGCAGCTTCGACCCGCCCAGCAGGGTGGTGAGCTGCACCATCGCCAGCCTGGCATCCGGGGCCACCGCGTCGTTCACCATCCCGACCACCGTCGCCGCCGCGACCCCCGCCGGCACCCCGCTGCCGCTCTCCACCGTGGTCAGCTCGGCCACGCCTGACCCGGCACTGGCAGACAACACGGACTTGGCCAGCGCCCGGGTGGCGGCCGCCGCCGTGGCGACGACCACCACCACCACCACCACGCCGGCGACCACCACCACCACCACGCCGGCGACGACCACCACCACCACCCCGGCGACGACCACCACCACGACCCCGGTGGGCACCGCCACCACGAGCCCCGTGGGCACCACGATGACCACCGCCGCCCCCGCCGTCATCGAGACCGTCGTGCTGCCCTCGGTGCTCACCGCGCCGGCGCGGGCGGCCGTGATCGACAGGGCGGCGCTGCGGTCGGTGCCCTCGAAGCGAGCCAGAGCGGCCAAGCGATCGGCCCCGCCGAAGCGAGCCAGAGCGGCCAAGCGCCCGGCACCGGCCGCCGCCACGCTTCCCCGTACGGGTTCGGGGTCGCTGGCCCTGGCGTCGTGGGGCTTCTCGTTGGTGGTTGGCGGCGCCCTCCTCACGCTGCCCGGCCGCCGTCGGCGTCAACGAGGCTGACGGACAGCCCCGGCCGGCGGGGCGACGCCGCGGTTCCCCTGCGAGAACGGCGGGTACGTATTGGCCTGGCTGGTCGACGGGCGGCGCTACCTCGGCGCCGGCACCGCCCTCCTCGCCCTCGGCTCGGGCTTCATCATCGCCCGGGAGACGACACCGGCCTTTGAGCCCTACCAGTTCGCCCTCCTCTTCGGCCTCCTCGGGGCGGGGGCGCTCCTCGTCCACGCGGTGAACCCGGCGGCCGTTCGGGGCTTCGCCGGTGCGCTCTTGTTCACCTCCCCAGCGCGGCGCTGATGCAGCAGCTGACGGGCGACCGGGCGACGTCGATACCGCAGGCGTGGGGCTTCGTCGTCCTGATGGTCGTGTGGGGTGGCATCGTGCTGCTTCGGGTCTTGGCTGGCCGCGAGCGCCAGGAGATCGACCTTCGCGAGCCGGGGGAGCGGCCCCTGGCCACGGCAGGCTCGGACGGAAGCAGCGAGCGACGGCCGATGGCGAGGACCTGACCAAGCGGTCGGGCCCGGCGGGGGCGGGGCGAGGCCGTCAGCGGTCGAAGCGGATGACCGACCGGGTGACCTCGCCGGCCCGGAGGGCGTCGAAGGCGGCGTTCACGTCGTCCAGAGCGATGGTGCGCGAGACGAGCCCGGACAACTCCAACTGGCCCTTCCGGTAGAGGTCGACGAGGGCGGGGACGTCCTCCACCACGTTGGACGACCCGTACCAGGAGCCGGTGATCGTCTTGGCCGCCAGCACCACGCCGAGGAACGCCGGGACGGTGAGCATCGTGTCCATGCGGGCGATCCCCACGAGCACGGCCTGGCCACCGCGACGGGTCATGGCGACGGCCTGGTCGATGGTCTGGGGGAGCCCGATGACCTCGAAGGCGACATCGGCGCCCCGCTGGCCGGTGAGCCGCATGACGGCGGAGACGGCGTCGCCGGCAGAGGCGTCCACCGTGGCCGTGGCGCCGAACCGCTCGGCCGTCTCCAGCTTGGCCGGGTTGGCGTCGACGGCGACGATCTGGCCTGCTCCGGCGAGGCGGGCTCCCTGGATGACGTTGAGGCCGACGCCGCCGCAGCCCAGCACGGCGACGGTGTCGCCGGGAGCGATCCGGGCCGTTCGGGTGGCGGCCCCCACGCCGGTGAGCACGCCGCAGCCCAACAGCGCGGCCAGGCCCAGGTCCAGGTCGTCGTCGACCTTGACCGCGCCCGACTCGGGAAGGACGGTGACCTCCGAGAACGTGCCCGCCGCCGACATCTGGTGCAGTGGCGCACCGCGCGAGGTGAAGCGGGTGGTGCCGTCGAGCAGGCCACCTGAGGCGATGGCGGCGCTGGCCCGCTCGCACAGGTGGCCCTGGCGCCGCCGGCAGAAGAAGCACTCGCCGCACTGCGGCACCCAGGAGATGACGACGTGGTCGCCGGGCTGGACCCGGGTCACGCCCTCGCCCACCTCCTCCACCACGCCGGCGCCCTCGTGGCCGAGCACGATGGGCGTGGGCGCCATCACGGTGCCGTCGCTCATCGAGAGGTCGGTGTGGCAGACGCCGGCCGCGGCCATGCGCACCTTCACCTCGCCGGCACGGGGCGCCTCCACCTCCACGTCGTCGCGGATCTCCAGGGGTCGGCCCGTAGCGGTGAGCACGGCGGCACGGGCCACGGCGGCGCAGACTACCGACGCACCGGGTCCTCCCGCTCGGCCTTCTTGACCGCGTAGGCCAACACGATGGCCGGCGCCAGGGTGACGGTGGTGGCCAGCAGGCTGACGGTGACAACCGTCGTGATGGTGGTCGTGAAGCCCCTCGCGGCGCCGGCGGCGAAGGCCACGATGGCCGCCAGCATCAGGGCGTACCCCAGGCGCTTCCCGGCCAGCGCGACCCTCGCCCACCGGGCCCGCTGCGCCCGGACCGAGTCCACGGTCTCGCCGGTCGACCCCCCACCTGCACCCGGACCGGCTGCCATGTCGACCACTTTGCATCCAAGTTCGAGCGGCTCACCACCTCCAGCCGGCGGAGTCGAAGAGGGCGGCCAGGCGGGCGGGGAGGTCGTAGAGGGAGAACCGGCTGCGGGCCCGCGCCTGGTTGTGGTCGAGGAGGTAGGGGGCGGGACGGCGGAGCCAGGCGTCGAGCGCCGCCGGGTCGTCGGCGGGGAACCAGCGGAAGCCGAAGGCGGCCAGCTCCTGGGCGACGGGATAGCGCGAGACGGCGAGGGGCCGGCGGTAGAGCGCCGACTCCAGGACCGGGTTGCCGAACCCCTCCCAGCTGGACGGGAAGACCACGGCGTCGCAGGCGGCGTAGGCGTCGGCCATGGTGAGGCCCCGCTCGGCCAGGCCACCGTGGTGCACTCGGACCTTGGCCGCACCGAGCACCTTGTGCAGCTCGGGGGCGTAGCCGTCCTCGGCCGGCCCCAGCAGCCAGTACACCGCACCGAGCGCCTCGGCCAGGGCCACCGCCTCCGGCACCCCCTTGCGGGCCAGGGCTCGCGTCGGGTGCACCACCAGGCGCTCCCCGGCGGCGACTCCCAGCGTCGCCCGGGTGTGCTCCCGTCGGCCGGGGGGCGGCCGGGGGTGGAAGGCGTTGCGAATGGTGGTGGCCACGATGCCCCGGTCCTCCAGCTCACCGCGGCTCAGCTCGTTGATGGTGACGTGGATCCACGCCGGGTCGTCGGGGGGCACGGCCGAGGCCGGGAACCGGGGACGCTGCCAGGGCAGGTCGTGGTGGTGCAGCACGGCCCGCCGCCCCGCAAGCGCCTTGGCCACCACCGCGGCGGCGGCCGGGTTGAGGGGCAGCGAGCACAGGTTCTCGACCACCACCACGTCGGCGCCGGCGACGGCGGCCTCCACCTCCGACAGCGCCGGCGCCACGACGGCGCCGGCGGCGAGGCCGGGCACGATGACGTCGGCATCGCCCTCGCCGGCCACCGTACCGACGCTGAAGCCGAGCCGGCCCAGTGCCCATGCCCACTTGGCCGCCTCCACCGACACGCCGTCGGGGCCTCCGAGGCGAAAGGACAGGACGGCGGCCGTCCTGGCGGGAAACGCCAGCCGCATGCCAGTTGACGGTAGCGTCGAAGCCTGATGTCAAAGCGTGCCTTCATCACCGGGATCACCGGCCAGGACGGCTCCTACCTGGCCGAGCTCCTGCTCGAGCAGGGCTACGAGGTGGTGGGGATGGTGCGGCGGTCGAGCACCGTCAGCTTCGAGCGCATCGCCCACATCCAGGACCGCATCACCCTGGTGTCGGGTGACCTGCTCGACGAGGTGTCGCTGATCCACCTGCTCCGGGAGTACCGCCCGCACGAGGTGTACAACCTCGCCGCCCAGTCCTTCGTGCCCGCCTCCTGGGAGCAGCCCGTGCTCACCGGCGAGTGCACGGCCCTCGGCGTCACCCGGACGCTCGACGCCATCCGCATCGTCGACCCCGACATCCGCTTCTACCAGGCGAGCTCCAGCGAGATGTTCGGCAAGGTCGTCGAGACGCCCCAGAACGAGACGACGCCCTTCTATCCCCGCAGTCCCTACGGGGTGGCCAAGGTCTACGGCCACTGGATCACCGTCAACTACCGCGAGTCCTACGGCCTCCATGCCTCCGGCGGCATGCTGTTCAACCACGAGAGCCCCCGTCGGGGCCTGGAGTTCGTGACCCGCAAGATCAGCAACGGCGTGGCCCGCATCCACCACGGCCTCGACGAGAAGCTGGCCCTGGGGAACCTCGACGCCGAGCGGGACTGGGGCTTCGCCGGCGACTACGTGCGGGCCATGTGGATGATGCTCCAGCAGGACCAGCCCGACGACTTCGTCATCGCCACCGGCGAGACGCACTCGGTGCAGGAGTTCTGCCAGCTGGCCTTCGCCCACGCCGGCCTCGACTACCGGGACTACGTCGTGCTCGACCCCCGCTTCGTGCGCCCGGCCGAGGTCGACCGGCTCATCGGCGACTCGTCAAAGGCTCGGAGGGTGCTCGGCTGGGAACCGCACGTCACCTTCCCGAAGCTGGTCGAGCAGATGGTGGAGGCCGACATCGAGTCCGTCAGCCGCCAGAAGCAGGCCTGAAGACGCCTACGCCAGTCGTCGGCTCTGGTTCCGCTGCAACAGCCAGACGATGAGAGCGGCCCCGAGGGTGGCCAGGATCAATCCCGGGCCCTTCTCCCGACCGAAGAGGAAGTAGCCGACCAGTCCTCCGAGCATCGAGCCGCCGATGCCGACCAGGATGGTGGCGCCGATCGACATGGGGTTGCGGCCGGGGATGGCGAGGCGACCGAGGGCCCCGATGATGAGGCCACCGACGATGAGTGAGATGAGGAATCCAATCATGGACGGAGTGTGCCCCGGAGGGGGCGATTCGACACCGATTCCCATTGAAGGCCCGACCCGGCCACACTGGCAGTGATGTTGCTCGCCGTTTCCAGCGGGCCCACGGGGTGGCTCGTGGCCTTCGCCGCCGGCACGTTCTCCTTCCTGTCTCCCTGCGTGCTGCCCCTGGTGCCGGGCTACCTGTCGCTGATGTCGGGCGTGAGCACGGCCGAGATGGCCGGGGCCACCGCGACCAAGGTCGACTCCCGCAGGATCCTGCGTTCCACGCTGCTGTTCGTCGCCGGGTTCACCGTGGTCTTCGTCGCTTTCGGGGCCACGGCCAGCGCCATCGGGCAGCTGCTGCTCGACCACCAGCTCGGGCTCAACAAGGTCGCCGGCGCCGTCATCATGGTCATGGCCCTGTTCCTGGCCGGGATCGTGCGCCCCCGCTGGATGGAGCGCGAGCGTCGCCTCCAGGCGCTGCCGTCGAAGCTGGGCAGCTACGCCCCCCCACTCATGGGCATGGCCTTCGCCTTCGGCTGGACGCCCTGCATCGGGCCGGTCCTGGGTGGGGTGCTGGGCTACGCCGCCGCCGGCAGCACGCTCACCCAGGGTGTGGTGCTGCTGTTGTTCTACTCACTCGGGCTGGGCGTCCCCTTCGTGGCCACCGGCGTGGCCTTCGACCGCCTCACCGGTGCCTTCGCCTGGGTCAAGCGGCACTTCCGGGCCATCAACCTGGTGTCCGCGGCCCTGCTGTTCGTGTTCGGCTACCTGCTGTTCACGAACAAGATCACCAGGATGTCGAGCTGGCTGGTCGAGTTCATGGAGCGCACCGGCCTCGACTTCCTGGCCCGCATCTGAGGTCTCGACCGGAGTATGGGGCTATTCGAACCCTGCCGAATACCGGTCGTCGAAGGGGTCTTTCACCCTCAACCCGGAGAACTTCCGGAAGTCGCGGTCGTGGGACCAGATGGACGAGACGCCGTGCTCGTGCATGAGCGCGGCGAGGTGGGCGTCGGGAACGAGGGTGCCGCGCGGCTTCGTGTCGGTGGCGACTCGCCGGAACGCACCCCAGAAGTCGTCGCCCTCACCGGCGACGCGGATGTGTGGTGGCGAGAGGACGTTCTCGACGTTCCTGATGGCCTCGTCGATGGACAGCGGCGATCCCAGGATGGTCGGGTGCGTGATGATGCGGAGGTAGCCGAGGACGGCGGGCCAGAGGATGTACGCGAGTGCCGGCCCGGCGACGAGGTGCTCGATGAGCGCCCGGGCCCGTTGGTGGAATGGACTGCCCGTGTGCGTCGCGTAGACGAGGATGTTCGCGTCGATGGTCTGGCTCATCGTCCATCGAGGATCGACCAGATCGCGTCCTTGTCCTCGAGGTCGACGCGTGGGCGCAGATCCTTGGTGACCCAGGTGAATGGCTGCGCGACGCCGGGTTCGGAGTCGATGGCCTTGGCCAGGAGCTCCGAGACGAGCTGACCGAGGGGCTTCTTCTCCCGTCGTTGCCTCTCCTTCAGCTCACGGAGCACGGATGCGTCGAGATCTATTGTGGTCCGGGGCACGCATCTGATGCTAGCATGGGGTACATCTGATGCGACGAACGCTCGCGTCGACGCGATTGCGCTCGGTCAGAAGTTGGACGGGAGCAGGCGGCTGAAGTTCTCGAAGAACACGAAGAGCACGACCAGGAACACCGGTGTGCCCAGGAGGTAGGCGGGCCATTTGCGCCAGACCCGCCCCACCAGCCAGGTGAGCAGCCACACCACGGCGGCCAGGAGCCCCCAGAGGATGGCCGGGCCGTTGGCCGCGTTGCGGCCGGACAGCCCGGGCGCCTCGCTCTCCTCCAGGCTCGCAGGCGCCGGTTCGGGCGCCGGCGGTGGAGCGTCGAGCGCCTCGCCTTTCAGCGCAGCCACGACGATGAGGCGCTGGGCGGCGCTGAAGCGCGGGTTGCAGGTGGTGAGGGTGAGCCGGTTGTCACCGGTCGACTGGAGCACCGACGTCTCCTTCGGGCTGACCACCTTTGACTCCGTCACCTCGTAGCGGAACCGGCCTTGGTGGGTGGTGACGAGGACGGGGTCGCCGGCACTGAGCTCGTCGAGCTTGAAGAACGGGGCGCCGTAGGTGGTGCGATGCGCGGCGATGGCGGCGTTGCCAGGCTCGCCGGGCATCGGGGTGGTGGGGTAGTGGCCGGGGCCTTTCTTCAGATCGGACAGGCCCACGCCCTCCACGACGGCCTTCTCAACGCCGATCTTGGGGATCTGGATGATGGCAACCGCCTCTCCGGCCGGGGCCGGCGGCGGTGCGGGCGCCTCCTCGGGCGCTCCGGCAGCGGGTGGCACCGGGCGCTCGGGCCGCTGGTCCAGGCCCTGGCGGAACTGCTTCGTCAGCCTGCTCTGGTTGCGGGCCTCGGCCAGGCCCGTGCCCCACAACTGGTAGGCCACGAAGAGCAGGATCAGGACGCCGGCAGCGATGAGGGCCCTGCCCACCCCACCAACGACTCGCCGGACGTCCATGCCTCACGGTACCGGCGAGTCCGCTCGCCAGAGAGGGCAGGGGCGCTTGGTGCTGCGTCGCCTGGCCCCCGTAGCATTGGCCCGCCGCCATGGCCCCCGCCGTCCACCTCCGCTCCGCCGTCGCCCTGCTCGGCGCCTTCCCCGCTCTCGCCGGCGTCGACCTCGAGGTCGAGACGGGCGACATCCTCCTCGTCCGCGGTGCCAACGGCGCGGGCAAGACGAGCCTCCTGCGGGCCTGCGCGGGGTTGCTGCCCGTCGCCGACGGCGAGGCCGTGGTCCTCGGTCACGACCTTCGCGCCGACCGGCGCGCGGTGCGCCGCCAGGTCGGCCTGCTCGGGCACGCCGGCGGGCTCTACGACGATCTCTCCGTGGCTGACAACGTGGCCTTCGCGGTGCGGGCCGCCGGCGTCTCCGCCGCCGCGGTGGGGCCGGCCCTGGACCGGCTCGGCCTCGGCGGGCGCCTGCGCAGCGTGACCGCGGCGAAG